>NZ_JBLYEG010000030.1:0-12032 GCF_048514875.1 Flavobacterium sp. T12S277
ACTTATACTTATAAGGGTTTGCAAAATTTCCTTAATCGTAATTAGTGGGTTTTGCTCATCATGGTAAAATTCAAAGAACTTACTTTTGGTGACGAAAATAGAAGTAATCTTACGAAAATCCTAACTATAAGGCATAAAAAAACCTATCAAATCAATGATAGGTATAAGAGTATGTTATTGTGGATTTTCTAATAAAAGTTCAAATTGATTTTCTTCATATTCAAAAAGAAATAATGTATGTGGTTGTCTTAGTGGCCAATGCTGTAAATTGTTTTCAAAAAGAAAATCTCTAATAATTATACTTCTTATTTCTGGACATTGTTCAGTAAATGGGCGATTATTTCTTTCAATATGGTTTTCTCCAACTCTTATAGTTTGCCAATTTTCTAACGCAAAATAATCTCTCTTTTTAATTCTAATCGCATAATATGCATTAACATTAATATTGTTGCTATTTTTCCAAGTAGAAACTTCAAACATATTTTTAAATTTATATAAACTTAAGAAAAATATCGAATCTTTCTAAATTTGATTCTATAGATTAAGCTCTAAAAGCAATTCAGACATTTTAACATCAAGTGCCGTACAGATTTTTAAAAAGATTTTAATCGAAAAGTTCTGTTTTCCTTTCAATATACGTCTGATGCTTGCTTCATCAATTTCACATGCAGATGCAAATTCCAAATTAGTTTTGAACTTCGCTTTAGCTCTTTCGCTTATATTCTGACCTAACTTTATTAAAAATTCTTCTGACATTATCCAAAAGTCGAATAATGGCGTTTTATATCATCGGCATATTTGCCGATTTGAATATTTAGTAGTAAATTTGCTTGAAATTAAACATTTTAAACCCGAAAAAATGAATAAACCATTAACAATTCTTGTTAGAATATTTTTGGTAGGCGTAATGCTTCTTTGTCTAGGAGCCTATATGCTTAGCAGGCATTATGATAACGAGTGGAACAAAGACCATCCGAAAACAAAAAGCATGGATGAACTGAAAACGTGGGCGCAAACAGCGATAGTTCAGAAATATTGCGAACAATATGCATTTGCAAAATCATTCAGCAATGAAACAAAACGAGAGAAAGAACTCTATTATGTGGAGAGCACCCAAGCGATATATGTACCGCAGGTAGTTCGAAATGTGATAGAAGATAATGATTTGCCCGATAGTTATGTAGAAGAACTGCGTTCATATGTTGATGCTGAAATTGACAAATGCAAATAACATTAATATCTATTAAAGAGGGATTTTTCCCTCTTTTTTTTGTTCAAATCGGAAAGTATTTATTTATCAGTTCACGCTGTTGCAGGCTGTCCGCTTTGATATACTTCTCTGTGGTTCCAGGCCATTTATGTCCTGCGAGTTCCTGAACGTGTTCCAAAGCCAGCTTTTTCTCATTGAGCCAGTTGCAAATAACACTCATTCGGATAGTTCTGGGGTTGAGGTTCTTATCTGGAAACAACGGCTTTAACGGCTCAATCATTGCATGAATACTGTTAACTGTAATAGGCTTGCCCAGTTTGCCAACAATCAGTTTGTCTGTTGCTCCTCTGAGCATTTTGGGTCTAACTTCGTTGATGTATTTGGAAAATAGCAATATTTGTTTAGCTAACAATGATAATTTGCGTCTGTTCAGATTACTGGATGCTTTGATATAAATTGTTCCTGCATCCAAATCAATGTCCTGAACATTCAACTTTATGATTTCGTCACTGGTTAAACCTTGGTAAATCAGCAGATTCAAAAGAACGTTATTTCTCGTATCTAAATTTTGGTATCGATTCTCACGGGTCAAAAGAAGCTCAAGCTCTTCTGAGCTGAATAAATCCTGAACCTGTACAGCCTGATTGCTGTTAACCTTGATATTGAGCTTTTTGCAGGGATGGTCTGCTCTGTATCCGCTCATAACCAGATAATCGTAGTATTTCTTAATTGCTGATAGAATGACGACCCGATATTTGGCGTTGGGCTGTTGCTGGCTTATTTCTTCCATGTACTCAACGATATTCTTGTACTTGTATCGCTTGGCTTTAGGGTTCAGTTTTAAAAAATGGTTTATGGCAAACATATAGCTGTCTACGGTCTGCTCGCTATAGTTCTGGAGCAGGAAATCTTCAATTTTGAGTTTAGTCATAGGCTGGTTGTTTAAAAGGTGGTAACTGGTTTTCGTTTTTTATTTTTAATGGCGTAGATGTAGGTGGTATTGATTTCGGAATGTCCAAGAAACCTGCGTATAAAGTCAATTCCTGCATTCTTTTCCATTAAATGATTAGCGATGCTGTGGCGCAGGCAATGCAGGGTTATTTCTTTCTGAATCATCTCATAATTACTGGTTTGCTCAATCATTTTCTTTAAGGTCTGGTTGAGGTATTCGCCTTTTATACGCTTACCATTATCGTAAATAAAAAAAGCTTCTTCAACTTGGTTTTCACCTATTAGTTTTTGATAACGCTCTCCAGTTGAATACTTTTTGAGATGTTCAACGACCATATCACTCATAGGAACTTCCCGCCTTTTGCTTCCTTTACCATCTCTAACGATTAACATTCCTTTTGATAGCTGTATATCCCTTACATTCAAAGCTTCAATTTCTGACCTTCGAAGCCCACAACCATACGCTACTGATAGTAAAGCCCGCTCCAAATCACTTTCACAATGTTTATACAGCATTTTGATTTCATCTACTGTCAGGGTATTTCGAGGTTTTCCACTGCTTTCTGAATAACTCGGAATGTAAAATCCGTTTTCAATCTGTTTGCTCTCCAGCAGATTGAACATAAACAATCCCATGACAAAAAGATGGAACTTAATACTTTCACCGCCTAATGTTCCGCTTCCTCGTCTCTTGGGTCTTGTGGTTAAGTAGTCCAAATAATTAACGGATTCTCTGCTGGTCACATCCTGTATTTTGCTAACTCCTGATTCTTCCAGCCAGATAAGGAATTCCGATACGGCATTCTGGTACATTGTGCCTTTTCCCTGTTTGTAATTCTTAACTTTTACATAGCTGTCAAACTCATTTAAAAGGTTTTGAAATGCAGGGGTCTGTATTGTTTTTTTCATCTTTCTCTGGTTTTAGAATCATCATCTGTAAATGTTCCTTAGGCGCACTGGGTAAAACTGTGAACACTGGCGTTATATTACCTGTAATTACAGGGCTTCACGTGTTCTTTTAACTAATTTTCAACTGGTCTAACTGACTTCCCATGCCTGTTTTTATCTTGGCTTTGAGCTTTTCCATATTGTCCCAATAGCTCACTACGTACTTAAATCCTTTGTTTATGGAACCTTCTACAGCTTGTATGTATTCCAGTTCCTGCAGGGTCTGCATGTATTTGAAAGCCGATGTTTTGCTTATATTGAGCTCTTGCCGTATCTCACGGGTTGTGAATCGGTATGTTGTTCCGTTTGGCTGGCTTCTGACAAATCCTTTGAGATTTTCAAAAAACTGTCTGGTACTTTTATCGAGTTCATCTACTTTGATAATGATGGAACTAAAGAATATCTCAACGGCTTTTCTTACATCTTCCTCGGTAGCTATCAGTCTTCCTTTATCATCTTTTTTTCGTTGATACTGATTTAAAATGGCTATTTGGGATACAAAATTTTGAAACTGGCTGTTTAATCTTCGGAGCATTTTAGCCTCCAGCGGGAGCATAAGCTTATCGGCAAAGGGATTAACCACTTCATAGCTCTTTAAAACTCTCATACAATTTCTAAGGAGCTGTTTTGCCTGCTGTTCGCTCTCAGTACTACTGACACCAGTGTTTTTAAGGTTCTGCGCCTTGATAATGCGAAGCGTCTGCTCCACACTCTCATCTACTCCCAAGATTACCGAACGGCTCATATTGTCATAATAGACCTCCGCTCTTGTAGTAGCGATAAGACTGGCAAAATGTGACTGTACCGTTTTCATCTTTCCTCTGGTATTGCCTTGCATATCCTTAACCACCGTTGAACTGGTCAGAAACTTAGCTGTCTGCATTTCTCTGAATGCAAATTGCGCTTCTTCATCCAATCCGTCAAAATCCTGAACAATGATAAGTTTGTTCATCAGCTCTTTATCTCTGTAATGATAAAGCGATTTGCTGGTGATTCTGGTCATGTTCATAACATCTTCCTGTGGCATGCAGTCTGCTATAGCGTTGATGAGGTGTGACTTTCCTTCTCCTGAACTTCCCTGCACGAGTCCATGCATCAGATACGGCATTTTGTAGCTGGATGCCAGTCCAAACAATAGAAGCCTGTTGTCTTCTTCTCCAACAATTCCGCTTTGTCCCAGCAGTTTATCTACACGGTCTAAAACACGGGGCTTAGAGAGGAATTCTATCGCTTTTTCATGTGCTTGGGGTGTAAGTTCTTTTTCTGAAAATTGGTCGGTTACGGGGTTCATTTCAGCGTTGAAGATTGTTTCTCTGTAATCTTCCAACAGGTCTGTGAACTGCTTCAAATCAGCTTCCAGCAAATTACCGTCAAAACCTTGTTTCTCGCTGAGTTCCCTGCATTGGTTCTCTACACTGGTAAAATCAAACAAGTCAATTTTCACTCGATGTTTCTTCTGGCTGTCCTTTTCTACAATCTGTAGTGATATTCTAAGGTTCCCTAAATCCATCGGCAGGCTCCCAATGGCATAAAATGTTCCTGTTTTTCCTTTATAGCTGATTTTGTAATCGTTATGAATTTCAAGTGTCGAGACTCCTTTTTCTGCTTCTGGATTCTGTAAAAGCTCCAGAATTCCATCGGTTCCGTAATTTATCCACATATCATTCATGCTGTGACCCTCTGGGAGCTCAATCGTATTTATTGGCAATTCAGGTCTTATATTTTGTATTTGTGTTCTTATATTTTGCATGTGCTTAACGTTTAATGATTATTATTTCTTCCAATTCGTGCAGGGTTTTAATAGCTTCCAGATGCTGGGGCAATAACGCTCCGTTGTGCAGTGCAATCACGGCATCCCTGTTCTCCAGTGCTTTGGACTGAATCAGGCTTGCACAGTCAATAACTGTCTGAGCGATATAGAGCCGTTTGGTTAAAGCATTGGGATAAGCTGGATAAATGCCTTCGTTGTTGAGGTATTCTTCTTTTAGAGTTTCGAGCTTGATGCGTAAAGCAAAATAATTTACAATCTCGTTTTTCTTGCTCAACAATGGAAAAATCAATCCATATCTTCCAAAAACGGTATAGGCTGTCAGGTCTTCCTTTCTTACACCCGCATCGCTCTTTTTAATCACTCCCAAAGCTTCAAATTCATCTTTGGCTTCTTGGCTTTTATTGTGATGAAACTGTCCTGAATTAAAGCCTATTCTCAGTTCCGCATAATCCAAGCCTATCTTATTAAGATAATCTTTGGGCTTGGTCGCTTTTACGCTCCTGATACCAGTTTCAAAAGACTTGAACAGCGATTCTAAGTTTTGCATAAGCTTTCATTTTTTTAAGTTTAATACGTAATTTTTGGGCACAAGAATCCTGCTTCGGGTATTGCACCGAATAGATAATTCACTAAAAAAAGATTAATTTACTTTAAGTATTGTGGTACGTACCATTGACCATCACTGTCAATATAGCCTTTGAAATCCAGATAGTTCTTTAAGTTTTCCCTAAAGTTGAATGTATTGAAATCAACAAATTCTTGTATGTCAGGCACATTATTAAAATCAAATTCAATCTTTTCGATTGGTTCTATTTCCAATAGCTTAATGGTATCTTTCAAAGTTCTATGACCCATAAAATTCGATACCGCAATGAAAACCTGTTTGGAATAATTGTATTTTTTGACCATATCCATTGCCCAAGCAATTTCGAAAGCATTTGTTTTTAGTGGCTTATAATCAAGCACAAGACCTGTACGCTCTTTAACGTCACGTTCAAATCGTTTAACAAGAGCCTGCAACTCACGGTTGAGCGTTGAAGATGTCAGCTGTTTTCCTGTTTTATAATTTATATAAATAAAATCATCACTGTTTTTAATCGATAACTCATAATATGCCATCTCAAGCAATTGCCCAAAAAAAGTATTAATATTTCGAACATTGGTATCTTTGTCCCTTAGGTTTACTTCATCTCTGCGCAATCCATCTTCTGGATTAATTACATCATTCCAAGTAATATTTAATTGTGTTCCGATTTTTAATCCCAATTGTGGAGCATGCATGCACAACATAGCGTGACCGTATTCTTTTTCTTGCCATAACCACATTCCAAAAAACACTAAAGCTTTGCTTGTCCAATTTCTAAGTTGACTATCCATATTGTTGTATTTTCATTTCTACACTGCAAATGTAACAATTTTTTCTCGATTACACAAGATATTTTCATTTTATTTACGCAAATACAACAAAATATTTTACACACTAAGATATAAGTTGCTGATTTCCTGCTCTCTAATACCCAAGTAAATTTTTGTTGTAGAAACACTTGAATGGTTAAATAGTTGAGATAATAACAATAATGCCTGGTCACTGTACTTGTTCACTTCCCAAACCCTGCGTCCAAGTGTTTTACGCATAAAGTGGCTGGAATACTGACCTCTTACCTTGTATTTAGCAAAAATGTCTTTCAGCTTGCTGTTCACATATTGGATACTGAATGGCTTATCGCCAAATCGGTTCACAAACATCAAGTCATTTTCATTGGCTTGGAGCTGAACAAACAAACGGTTCAGGATAATCTGTAATTCTGGGTTGATGGTTATTTTGCGGGTCTTCTTGGTTTTCTTCTCGATAATCGTGAAATAATCCTGATTCAAAACCTGATTCCATCTAAGTTGAAGCAGGTCTGAAATTCTAAGACCAATGTAAGAACCCGTTGCAATAAGTAGCGCAAATTTCAAATCATTATCACGCTCCAGCTTTAAAACGATAGTTTGCATCTTGTCCCACTCTAAAAAATCACTTGTTGTCTTTTGTCCTTTTAATGCCATTTTTCCTGATTTAAGTTTCACTTTTCTACCTTAATATATATAAATGAAAGCGGTCATTTTACCAACCTTTGCAAACCCTTGATTTTACTGGGATTTTGCTTTTACTTTCACTTCTTTACAATAGTGAAACAAATGTCCAGGTCTATTTTGGATTAAACAAGAAAAATCCTGGTTTTCCTGGGCTCACAGACTTTTTGAATTTGAGGAGCACAAAAAAACGAGGTTTTAGCCTCGTTCTTTGGATTGTATTAATCGTGAAAACTCTTCAAGTTCCTTATTGGTGAAATTGCCAGCTTTGAATGATAGCGGGTATCTGACATTTTGGGTTTTAAGTACTTGTTTTAGTTGGCATAGGGTGATTACTAGTCTCATGGTCTCTTTAATATAAATATCGTTCAAAATCCATTTGGAGATTTTTTATCAAAAAAAATTTTCCGTTTTTCCCTCAGAAATTTTTTCTGAATTTTGATAGCGCAGTTTACGGACATATCCATCGCTACGGGTATCAATGTGTACCTATTGGCGAAAACAGGGCGGGTAACTGAACCCTTTAAAATCAAGACCTTACAGGGGATACGGAGGGAAGGGCGTGTCGTTGAAGGATATTTTACTCATTGGTAACTTTTCCAATGCTTACGTGCTCTTGTTGTTCAGTTTGGAACGGTTATAGCAGTGTTTTAGGAACATAAAGAGTTGATAGTACACAAGTATAGTACTATAGTTATCTATTAGTAAATTACTCTATTTATATATTACTTTATCTATTTATTTATTTATCTATTTCTTTCTATCTCTTAATCTCTATATCATATATGTTACTTAATATATTATAGAATAATTTCTCTATAATACCAGTAATAATAAGGGATACAAGGATATTGTGCTATAAAGGAGTATGCCCAGTTTGCGCTATTGAAAATGTGGAACACCAAATTAATATCAACTATTTTATAAAATTAGGTAGCCAAAACTCTTGACTAATTTTTGATTTGAAGTATATTTATGAAAAGCAATAATTGAGAGTACAACTCATTAAAACCTTGGTTGCTGGGAGTCATGCCCCAGCTTCTCTTACCAAGCCAATCTAAGAGACAATAATCCATCTAAGTGATGGAAGAGAATAAGAGAATATCACAATGAACCTTAAAAATGAAGATTACATTGCCTTTACTGGCGATACTGGAGACTTTGAATTGCTCCAAAACGATTACAAGCTGTCAGAATCAGCACTGCGTTTCCCAAACGTAAATTCTATCCTAATCCCAAAGAAAGCACATTACAACCTGCGAAAATACGTTTCTAAAGTAATGCTTAAAGCTGTTGACCCTAATATTGATACAGCTGTTGAAAAGTGTCTAGTGTTCCTTTCTAATCTGGCAAGTACCTACTATACAGATTCCAAATGGAAACCGCTTAATTCAGTTTTACTGCATGAGCAAAGCCGAAATACGGACAATACCTTTATCTATACCAAAATAATTGATGTGCTTACTGCTGGAACGAGCAAAGGAGCGTTTATTGAAGTTGATGGAAGCTATCAGGCTGGCGTGCAGTCCAAAAAGTTCCGATTTACCGAGATTTACCTAAAAGCGGGTCTGGTGGAATACATCATCCAAAATACCGAGATTATCCGTACCCGAAACAAGATGTATTATAAGCAGTTACATGAGGCTTTTCAGAATCCAATCTGCTCGAACCTCATTGCAATGTATCCAAAGATTGATTTGCCGACCAGCTCAGAACTGCTGGCTATTGGCAAACAATTGGTCAAGGAGGGTCGCTGTACCAAAAAAGGCAAAATCCTGACCATGAGAAACAAGCATCTAAATGATTACTGGATAGATGCTGATAACAGGAGCTTTGTTGAGGACAATATCAGGCTCTTTGAGTTCCTGACTTCTCGTGGCTTTATGATTCCAAGTGCTGGCGACATGCACAGCGGTGGTCGTGTCGTGGATAGCTTTACCCTGATGCCAGCTTGGATACGAGAGCAGATTACCATTGACGGTAAAAAGCTTACAGAATGCGATTACAGCGCACTGCATCCCAATATTGCCATCAAGCTGTATAATGGTTCACTCACTTACCTCACACACGGATTAGTGGCGGAAAAGACAGGCATTGACCTCAAAAAAGTCAAGGTTGGGCACTTAAGTTTTTTCAATATGAAATGGGATGACGTGAGAAAATCTCCGCTATTTGACTTCTATTTCAAAAATGAGGCTGATATGCTGACAAGAATCTATCACGACAAAAACGAGCAGGGTCACAAGATTACCTCTCAAAAGATGTTTACAGTTGAAGTAGCTGTTATGAGCGATGTTATCAGGGATTTGAACGCTAAAGATGTGTATGTGCTGTATGTTTATGATGCTTTGCTTTGTGAAGATAAGGATAAAGCTTTGGTCGTTGAGACCATGAACCGCATTATATTAGAGCATGGTGTAAAGACCAATGTTAAGGTTGATGCATTGACATTGGAAACGGATGCGGATTTGGTTGAAATGATACGAGAACCTGTAGCGGTGGAATTGCCAAAATATGCGCTGGATGAAATTGTAAGCTTGTATGAAATATTACCACTATTATCGTTTGACGTTGAAGATATTTTGAAAATCATTTCTGGCATTAATAATTCAAACGTAGAAATGGCTAAACTTATGGATTATTTCAATAGGCAGAATACTCAACAAAAGTATATTGATTATGAAGGAGTGCCGATAACAGCATCAATAATTTCCAAATTAAAAAATTTGATAAAACCTTAAATAGTTAGATATGCGTTAATCCTGCTCCGCAGGATCGACGCATATTTATTAAAAGAGATAGAATATTTTTCTAATTTCACCAATTCATGAGCGTCCAAAAAGATTTACAAAAATTAATATTACTACATAAAAACCTATTATATAAAGAAGAAATGAAAAGTCGCCAGAAAACACAATTAATGCTAATGCTCCTAATATTGCTGATACTACAATACAGCCTCCTTGATTTTTGTTATTAGCCATTATTCAAAAAGTATTACAATTCAATATTAAAATGATTGCTTTTTAAATTGGTTTTAATACCAAATAAGTCTTTTCTCATTGCTAAGACTAAATCATTTAATCTTTCTGAATTCTGGCTATGAATGAATCTTTTTAATTCTATCAAAACTTTATCAGAAGCAAATAATGACATATTTATAAACTCTGCATAAAGCTCATTTTTTAATCTTTCAAAAGAATTTATATCAGGTCGATTTATTACGAGTGTAGTTTTTTCCTTCTCGTAATTAACCAAAGCATAGCAAAGTAAGATTATAGCTTTATATCTAGTTTCTTTCATTGTTTGCTTTGCATCTTGTTTGGCTTTTCGTGTGGCAACCAAAAAATCAAAAAAAACTTTAAGAATTCCCCCGAATCCAACCAATCCAATTGCCGATAATATTTGGTCTGCAGTCATAAATTTTAGATTTGAATCACGCTAATATAAGCATTCGCATTATAAAAAAATACCACTCCGTAATGAAGTGGTATTTATTCTTTTTTATGTTGAGCTATCAAGGATTATATTTTTCAATTTCCACAATCTTATCTTTTATAGTATACAAAAAATTTCTATCGTGCCATTTTATCCCGTCATCTGTTGCTTTTACCATAATTGCATTTTCGTTTGTCTCTTTTATTAAAACATCAATTCCGATAGCACCAATCAAAATACTTCCATTTTCAATTTCTTTCTTAATGTTATTCTGAAAAATGTCAATTGCCTTTTTAGCGTTAAAATCACTATCATCATCATTGTAAATTCCTAAAGTAGAAAGTTCTCCTTCTGAAGACAAAACTGAAGCGTATGGGAAAAATTCCCCAAGCTCTTCTAAAAATTTTTGCGCTTGTAAAAGCATTAACTCTATTAAGTCATCGAAGGTCTTATCATTATTAATATCCATTTATTAATGCTTATATTATACAATTCATTTTTCCTCAGTCATTACGACTTTCCACCTTTTATCTTTCACAGTTAGAAAAACTATGTTGCTATAGGTTTCACCATTCTCATATATCAAAGTTTCCTCGAGGAAATATAAATTATCATTTATTTCTCTTATTTCTGAAAATTGTCTATTTACATTAGTAAAATCAGGAAAATTATTATTTTGAATATTCTCAATTAGTGATAATTCCAGTAATTTGGCTGTTTCCGTTATAGTATCCTCAGTAAGAACAATATCATTTCTTTGCAAAATTATTTTTGCTTCAGCTTTAAAATCTTTAGAAGCAATCACATTTACAATATCCATTTCTGAATATGCATTCTCTAACGAAATTATTGCTTGTTCGGGTGTATCGTAGTTGTAATTCATAATTTATTATATCCAAATTTCACCAGCTTTGGGTTTTTGTTTTGGTGCTGGCTTTGGTAACTCAGGTTTTTTAACTGAAGTATTATCAGTTTTAATTGGTGTGACCTCGGATTTTAAAAGGTCGTTAATTTTTTTATCAGGATTGCTTTTAATTGTTTCCTTTAATTCTTGAGTTAAATTTCTCAAAAATTCCAATGCAGTTTTTGAACCTCCAGCAGTTTTGGAACCTTCAGTTGCCTTACCAAATTCGCCCAATTTATCAAGTACGCCTCTATTGTAAGACGGATGATTTCCATGCCTTCCATTTCCAGTTGCTTTGCTAAACTTCTCAACACTAATTTTATTTTCAGCTCCTTCAAATTTAAAGCCTTCACTTATCGCATCCTGTACAACCTCATTACCTTTCACGCCTCGAGGAATCACATGGTGTTCTTCTCCAACAAAATCTACTTCTGAAAATTTGCCACCAACTTCGCTGGTCTTACCACCAACTTCTGTGCTGAGCTTTATAACATCAGAGCTACCTAAAGCTACTTCAAGCCAAGGAAAAGGAGCAATTTCTAATCCTTCCAACTCTCTACCCATTCCCATTTTATTCTCTTGGAATGCGTAAGTTGAGTTATAAGCATATTTTTCTGCTAAAGGGTCAATTGACATGAATCTCCCAATAGCCATGTCGTAATTTCTCCACTTAAAGCTGTCCCAGTTCAGTCCCAGCTCGTCTTGGCGTTCCTGACCCTGATACTTATACTTAT
>NZ_JBLYEG010000031.1:0-10501 GCF_048514875.1 Flavobacterium sp. T12S277
AATGCCGTGTAAAGAACTTTTAATTCTAGCAAGTTGTTATGTTCACCCTTTAACCGCTTTTAGAAGAGATAAAAATAAAAAATGTATTTGCAAAAATATTACCACAAAGGTAATGGCAAGTTGTGTTCTAAGCTGCTTGAAATACTTTCCGCAGCTCAAAACCACTTGCCCTTGCAGGGGGCTGAAAAAAACTCCAAAGTCGTTTTTTTAGTAATTATGTGTCCATTTTAAAACGATCAAAAATGGATCGTTTTTTACAAATTTTGGATCGTTTTTCGTAACAATCCTTCAAAAATATTGACTTAATTTAGCCCTATAAAACATTTACAATGTGATAATTAGTTGTTCTTAGATTGCATAAATCAGGCTGATTTGATAAGCGCGCATGTCATTATTGCGTGATAGGATACAAAGTTTTTTTACACTATGTTGACATATTCCAGCCTTTTTATGTCTTACTTTTTGGCAAAAATGATAAAATGACTGAAAATGATATAACTTGGCGGGATTTTGGCAACTAGACTTCAAAGGGATCGAACTAATTTAGCACTTACAAAACACTAACAATATGATTGTTACACAGCGCTTAAGCTATCAAGGTTAGGCTGATTTCGTATGTCTTTACCTTATTGTCAGCCGTGATTCGTTAAAAGCTTAAAAGTGAAAACATGAAAACAGCAGAATTTTTTAAAACAATATAATCACTATAATCTGACGGCTTTATATTTTACTATTTATATATGCATCCATAAGCAAAATATTAGATTTTGAAAATTTTGTTATTCAACGAAAGTCATAGATGGCAGTTGCTGTCCGTTTTTGGCATACGATTATCCCGAATTGACAAGAGTTAATTATTTATTTTATACAATTTTACATCACAAATTTTCAATTACATTACAATGAAATTTAACCTACGATATAAGTATATTTTTATAGAAGTAATCTCCTTCCTATATGTAGTGCTATTTGTATATGCGGCGGTAAGTAAATTGCTTGACTTTGAGAACTTCCGCGTACAATTGGGGCAATCCCCTTTATTAAGTGCTTTTGCAGGAGTAATTGCATGGATGGTACCGATGCTGGAATTATTTATCGCATTGCTTATCGTTTCAAAAAGATGGAGGATTATTGGTCTTTTTGGTGCGCTGGGTCTAATGATTATGTTTACCGCATACATTTTCATTATTTTAAATTACAGCTCCTTTGTCCCTTGTTCCTGTGGAGGAATTCTTGAAAAGTTAGGATGGACAGAACATCTTTTTTTTAATTTAGTTTTCATAATGCTGGCAGCAGCAGGTATCCTGCTATTGGCCGTAGGGGTGCCAAAAGTGCACCTAATTTCAAAGCCTGCTGCACTCGCCAGTGCCTTTTCGTTAACTGTTCTTTTTAGTATTGGTATTGTTGCCCTGCTATTTATGTTGTCAGAAGACATCATTCATCACCGAAATAATTTTGTTCGCCGTTTTCCCGGAAATGCTGTAAAAGTTAATGATATCAATCTAAAGTTTAGTTCCTATTATTTTGCCGGAGCTTCAAAAGACAAGATATACCTAGGCAGTCATACTGCGCCATTATTAGTGACAATGCTCGATACAGCCTTACAGAACAAAAATGAATTTAAGATTCACCCCAATAGGACAGATTTTTTATTCCAGTCCGTCCAAATCCGAGTTTCACCTCCGAATTTTTATCTTATTGACGGATATGTTCCTGTTATTTTTAAAGGAAATATAAACAACTGGAAAGGCTATGTAAAATGGAACGGGGCTACAACTTTTTCCCATTATCAGCTCATGGATTCGCTCACATTAGCATTCCGCTCCAACAGTAATATAAATGGGGAAAGTGTACTGGGGTCTCTTCATTTTGGCAGCAAACCAAAAACACGTTTCAATACAAGCCTGTTACAAAAACAGATTGATGGAATTTTTGATGTCGATGGAACCTTGCATTACAATCAAGACACTCAAAAGCTGGTCTACATTTATCTCTACCGCAATGAGTTTATTGTAGGGGACAAGGCGCTTAATTTAAACTATCGTGGCAAGACCATAGACACCATCAGTAAAGCCCAAATTAAAGTGACTACTGTGGCAAGCCAGCAGGAAATGAAATTTTCAGCACCTCCTGTAATTGTCAATAAAACAAGTGCCGTTTGTAAAAATTTATTATTTGTCAATTCAGCACTGTTGGGAAAATATGAACCTGCTGAAATGTGGAAGGATGCCAGTGTAATTGATATATACGATCTTAATACCAATTCCTATCAGGGTAGCTTTTACATCTACCATATTAAAAATGATAAGCTAAAAAATTTCTTTATTCTCAATGACAATTTTTATGGATTTATAGGACCGTATTTGGTTCATTATAAATTAAGCAGGAAACTCACAAACTCGTATCAAAAATAAAACTGAAATCACTCTATGAAAATATACAGCGCTGTGTCAGGGAAAAGATCGAAAACCTGTGAAAGAGTAGATCGCTAACATTAAAATTATAAATCATGAAAACAAATTTTGCAAAACAGGTTTTACCTGTTGCAGTATTTGCTCTTGCGGTAGCAGGTGCTTATACAACCCATGCCATGAATGTGCGTTCTAAAGCAGCAGCGCCAATTCGTGGGTACATCAAACTGAACCCTGAAGCAACCTCTTGTGAGGAGCATGATATGTGTTCAACAACCAATAATGGAACCATCTGTAGAGTTGGTTTGCTGCCAACTGGTGCGCAATTATTTGGTAAAAATTCGGCTAACGAATGTAAGGTTCCGGTTTACAAACCTTGATTTCATTGCTTGTAGAAATGGCAATGCAGTTCCTTATGGGAACTGCATTGTTTTTTTATGATTGGCTGTCTTATTTTTTTAAAACCATTGTGGCTTTTTTTCTCCTTTTAAATAATAGTCAAACCACTGTTCAATTCTTTGAGTTAAATCTTGCTGATGCTTTTCTTCTATTAGTACATGCTCTTCTCCGGGATAAAGCAGCATCGTATTTATCTTTCCGAGCCGTCTGAGCGCCAAATAAAACTCAATACTCTGATAATAATGCACATGGTAGTCCTGCTCGCCAGCCCATGACAACAGAGGTGTGCTTACTTTGTCGGCATGATATATGGGAGAATTATGCAGGTATCTTGTATAGTCTTCATAAAGCGATTTACCTATTCTTAATTGACCGAATTCATAGTGCCAAAAATTAGGCTTTTGCATATCCGATATATACAGATAACCGCTTACATAATCTGTAATAGCTGCGCCTGCCACTGCGGCTTTAAACATGTTAGTCTGTGTAATTATGTAATCCGTTTCATACCCGCCATAAGAATGACCAGTAAGACCTACTCGAGTACTGTCAATGGATGATTCACAGGCAATGACTTTTCTGGTAGCGGAAACAACACAATCTACTGCCGAAGATCCCGGATTTCCAATTTCATAAACAATATCGGGTAAAAACACGAAATATCCTCTTGAAGTAAAATTGGCAATATTAAATCCTGTTGGGTTGTTTTTGGATGGATTCACATAGTTATACAATTCTTTTGATTGCTTTTCGTACACATGCACCACCATAGGATATTTTGTAGTAGCGTGATAATTTGCCGGATAGAATAAAACGCCATTTAAAACCGTGCCATTGGAGTTGGTATAGGTTATCAGCTTGGAGCTTCCCCAATTGTATTTAAAATGCTGTGGGTTGCTTTGAAACAGTACTTTTTCTTTTGAATTTCGATTCTCTTTAAATAGTAACCTCGGGGGTGAATTAAAGTTTTCCTCAACATAGACGTAAGCTTCACTCTTTACAGAGGTTATAAACTGGCTGGTGTGCATTTTCTTGTCCAATAAGGGCTGTAAACCATTTTCCTTATCCCAAAAACAATATCCTGTATGTTCCAACGACTCAGTTTTAATCAGTAATCTGTCATTAAATCCAATTAATCCTTTATAAGTACCATCATAATTCATTTTATTGGACTCTTCCTTAGATTGGAAAACAATCCTATAGGTAGTTTTATTTTCGCGTCCCCTAGTCAATCGTAAAGCAGCTGAACCGTCACTGGCAAGGCTCCAGATATCATACTTGTCATAAACAAAAAGTGTTTTATCTCCTTCTATCCATCCCGGATTACCAAAAGGGCTTGCTTCTTCAGGACAGTCTGACTCATTATCTGAAAAAAACACTCCAAGTTCTTTGGTGAGATTCCTGTTCAGTCCCGTCAGTATATCATAAACCCACCAATGGTTGTTTTTAAAATAAACCACATACTTTCCGCCGGGAGACACAGAAGTCCACTGAGAATTTCCTGACTGATTTTGAAGCACTAATTTCCGATTTCCCGTTTCCAGTTCCGAAATATAAAAATCCAAATTGCCATCATAATTTGCCTGCGGTTCATATTGTTGTGGATTGTAAAGCAAGGCTTGTTTTTGGTCTCCGCTTAACATCAGGTGCGGGAGTTCATCGTTAGTAATACAGCTAAATCTATTCTGCCGGGGCCACCATACCGCTACTTTGGCTATTTTATCCCAGCCGTCAATCTGGACTTTTGATGGATAAATAAATTTATCTGCCGTGCTCCAAATTTGAACCTGAGTAATATCGGGTGGTATAATAGTCTTCTGTAATCCGAAAAATATTCTTTGTCCATCCTTAGCAATCTGTAGATTGGCAAAAGACGAGGAAATAATTTGCATGTCTATTGGAAAATCTTCTTGTAAAACAGGATTGAAAATGGATAATTCATGTTCCGAAATTTTGTAATAACCGATGCAGGTACGAGCGGTTTTATTGTCCAGAGGCTGTTCTAAAAAAGCAACGGAATTTCCATTTTCCTGCCAAACGATATCGGAATATTCAACTGAATTAATACTACTCGCTATTACGCTTATTGTCTTATCGCTTAGATTCATGATAGCAATTGTTGTTGCATTCCCGGACTTTGTAGTATATACTATTGCACTGGTCTTTTGATTGTACCAGTAGTTACCAATATCATTTAAAACCACAGATTGATTAGTGGCTAGATTTTTTAGTTCCAATTGTTTTTTCCCTTCAGCTTCCCGTTTTAAAATGATTATATCTTTGGTATCCGTCTTCAAATCGTACTTGATTACCCCTTGTATAATTTCCTGTTTGGATGTAAGCAAGTCGACAATTTTCAATTCTTCTTTTGCACTCATCATACAAAACCGATTGTCTCCACTAAACTCTCCTTTGCTTGCTCCAGGGAAACTAAAGGTTCTTGTTCCTTTACTATTTTTAACAAATAAGGTGTCACTGCCATTTTCATACGAAATGGAAAAACTCACCCATTTTGCGTTTTCAGAGAGTTTCTCGACTTTTAGATAACTCCATAAGTGATAATCGGTAGCCGTAAGCTGCTTTTTAGAATTGTTTTGCGCGAAACCAAAAAATGAGAGTAGTAAAGCGGTTATTACCATATAGAAAACCGGCACTCTATTTCTTAGAGCGCCAGTTTTCCTGTTATATTTTATGTTATTATATTTCATTTTAGTAACCCGGATTTTGAGGATTAAGATTCGGATTGAGTGAAAGTTCCGATTCAGGCAGTGGAAGTAATCTGTCTGTAGTATTCCAGCCAACTTTTACTGGTGAGAGTATTGCATCCAAATGATTCGTTCTCTTTAGATCGAAAAAGCGGTGTCCGAGTTCTGTAAAAAACTCCACTCTTCTCTCATGTAATATGGCGCTCAGTATATCTTGCTGACTCACCGCTGTTGTGGGTGCAAGGCCAGCCGTGTTTCTGATTTTATCCAAATCCTCTTTTGCTCCAATAAGATCACCTTGCTGTGCGCGGGCTTCACTGCGAATCAGGTATTGTTCTGCCAAACGAAATACTATAGAATACTCCAAGGAACTCGGAGTGTTTGATTTCTGTTTGTACTTATTGGCATGGTACCAAGTGTCCGTACCATTGGTAATGGCATGAGTCCAATGATTCTTTCGCTCGTCTCCCGTTTCAAATTCACTCATAAGTCCTGTACTTAAAGCCACTAGTGATGGCGGTGGTGCGGTAAAGATGAATGTTTCGCCTTCCTGAGTGTTTTGTCCACTGGTTTTCGGCATAAACTGCCAAATCGTGGTGGTACTTTCTTTTAAGAATATCGCATCCAGATTGGTTTCCCAAGCGTATACCCCGGTATTGTTTAGGGTATAAGAAGCCGCATTTGCCGCTTCTGCCCACATGCCTTTGTAAAGATAAACCCTCGCCAATAGTGCCATCGCTACGGATTTATTCGGACGCACACGGTCACTGGAAATATAATCTTCAGGTAATAATGAAACGGCCAGTTCCAGATCACTTATGATATGGGAATACAGCTCAGCAGAAGGCATTCTGTGCGCCACTTTATTTAGCTGATAGTCTGTAGAGATGATATAAGGAACATCACCATAGAGATTGACAAGGTAAAAATGCAGTAGCGATCTAACAAACAAAGCCTCACCGGTAAGCTGGCTTTTATCGACTGTATTAAGTGCTGTGGAAGCATTCACCCCTTCAATAATCGCATTTGCAGCATAAATTTGGTTATAACTACTGCTCCACCAGTTAAAGACCTCCGAATTGGAAGCAAGTAGGGTATTGTTGTAAAAGTTTCGGGTTGTTCCGGAAATATCGCCGTAATACACAAGTTCATCCGCATAGTTTCCCATTTGATTGGAGATTCCTGCAACGCTTCCACTTAAAATACCATCGTCGCGCATTTTAGTATAAATACTTACTATAGCTGCATTTGCGGTAGCCCTGTCCTGAAAAACGGCGTTTGCCGTTAGTTGTGAGGACGGAAGGTCAACCTCAACAAAATTATCACAGCCGCCCAGAAGCACCATACAGGACACAAGTAATCCTATTAGAAGCCTGTGGTTTACTATTTTGATTTTATAGTTTTGGATAAAACGTAAAAATGATTTCTTTTTCATAATGTTTAAATTAAGAAGTTAAAAAGTAAGCTGAAGCCCGGTTGTAAATACCTTTAAAGGTGGAAGGCTTGTTGTGAATCTGGATTCGGGGTCAGCACCCTTATAGGAAGTGATCGTGAAAAGATTCTGTCCCTGAAATATCAATCGGCATTTTACTCCTTTAAGCCACTGTTCAGGGATAGTATAAGACAATGACAAATTTTTAAGCCGTATGTAAGAGGCATCCGTTATCATGGCATCACTGGCATAAAACTTGTAAAATGCATCCATAGCTTCACTATTTACCCCTGTGGTGTACTGTTGATAGGTGGCAGTATCTCCGGGGTTTTGCCAGTGGTTCATGACCTGCACAGGCTGATTGGCCATAGCGCCAGGTAGTCCAGTACTATATGATCCGTTATAGTTCAGCTGATTGACAAACTGAAAAAGAAAATCCAATTGCCAGTTTTTATAGGTAATGGTATTTTGAAATCCACCGAAATATTTTGGATTCAAATCACGGATAGCCTGTTTATCCTGCGGCGATGTAATTAAACCGTCTGCATTGAAATCCTCAAACTGGTAAATTCCTGTTGTAGGATCTATTCCTGTGTAATGGTATAATTTCTTAATATTTAAAGGCTGGCCTATTACATACTGATTCTCATAAGTTGAGCCTTTCAGATCGGGAAAAGACAACAGTTTGTTGCGGGCGATTGTCAAATTAAAACTGCTTGTCCAGTTAAAGGATTCTTTTTGAAAGTTTACCGTTCTAAGGATAAGCTCGATCCCTCTGTTTTGAACGGTAGCATCTAAATTTGCCTGTATCGAATTAAATCCAGTTGTAGCAGGGAGTGGAATTCCGACCAATTGGTTGGAAGAACAGTTGCTGTACCAGCCCACTGTTAGAAATATGCGGTCTTTTAAAAAACCGGTTTCCAATGCCAGTTCTAATTTTTTATTGGTCTCCCAGCCAAAATTGGGATTAAACAAACGTGTTGGTTCCAGACCATTTATACCACCATAATTGTTTCCCGATGAACCATAAGTGTCTAAAAACTGGTAGTCCCCAATCTGATCATTTCCGGTAGTACCATAACTGACTCTTAATTTTCCAAAACTTAAAAAACCAAGGTTCTCTTTTACGAATGTTTCATTTGAAAACAGCCATGCGCTTCCAATTGCTCCAAAAGTTGCGAACTGTCTTCCGGGGCCAAATCTGCTTGAACCGTCCCTGCGTCCGGTAAGATTTAAGATGTACCTCTCATTCCATGAAAAATTAGCCCTCCCGAAAAAAGCTTGATATTTATAGATCGATTCACTATCTACCAAATCAAATACATGAAAGGCTGAAGAAAGGCTATAAATCAGGCCGTTACTGCTAAATCCGTCCGCTTCCTGTACCAATTGGTTCGCAGTCTGCTGTTGAAATGTACTGCCAATAAGGATTTCGGTTTTCCCTTTGCCAAATTTTTTCGACCATGATATTTGGGGTTCCATAATCCATGATTTTCTGGTAGTGTTATTGACATAAATTGAGGAGTATTCACTGCCTAATCCATAAGCAGGATCATACATGCTGGAGGGCTGAGTCCGACTGTCATCAAAACGCGTATCGGTAAAACCAAAACTCGCTTTAGCAATTAAATTGGGAAGGATATTATAAGATAGTAAGCTATTGGCAAAAAGGTCGTTAGATCTTGAAGTGTATTTTCCTTCCAGATTACTCATGGGATTATTCCAAGTGCTGTTTTCCCAGTTTAAATTGCCATTTTCATCATACAATGCAGGAGCATTGGGTGGTAGAAGAATAACTTGTTGGGTTATATCAATTCCCGGCTGGTTATTTTCCTGTGCCGTGTAGCCCATAGAAAAATTGATATGAAATTTTTTGTTTTCGGATTCATGGTTCAGATTTGCATGCAAATTTCCTTTACGGTAATTGTAGTTTCCGGGGAAAACTGTAGTTTCCTTATGAAAATTACCGTTGATAAGGAATTGTGTCCCAGATGAGCCTCCTGATACAGATGCCTGCACATCATTAATCTCTGAAGTTCCTCCAATGAGTACTTTTTGCCAATCTGTATAACGGTTTTGATCCCATGTTCCATTGACGTCATAATCGGTTGGGCCGTAAGGGATACCATCATTGATAAAGGCTTCTCGCCGCATTTGCAGGTACTGCTGTGTATTCAAAAGTTCCATCATGCGTGTCACTGATCCAAAACCACCCGATACATTTGCAGTAAATCTTGTTTTGCCTTCCTTGCCTTTTTTAGTGGTTATAAGAACCACTCCGTTAGCTCCCCTTGAACCATAAATAGCGGTTGCATCTGCATCTTTAAGGACTTCAATACTTTCTATATCTGCTGGATTGATACTGCTTAAAGGACTCGTTGGACCGGGCAGAACAATTCCTGTCAGATCAGAACCTACAGCATCCGAGGAGTAAGGAACGCCATCGATAATATATAACGGTCTGTTCCCATCAGAGCGTAAACTGTTCTGTCCTCTGATTTGTATATCGAAACCGCCTCCGGCTACACCTGTATTTTGAGTAATATTAACACCTGCCATGCGTCCCTGCATAGCCGCAAGCACATTGGTGACAGGCTGCTTTTCGATATCTTTTGAACTGATTTTTGAAATGCTTCCGGTGCGTTCACTGTTCTTTACAGAATAATAACCTGCATTAATCTTGACTTCCAGTAAGGAAGTCGCATCTTCTCGCATTTGCACATTAATTATTTTGCGATCCCCAACAATAATTGTTACAGTCTTAAAACCAAGGTAAGTAAAAATAAGAGTGTCGCTATGAGATACATTTATGGAAAATTTGCCATCGAAATCCGAAAAGACTGTTTTTTGTTGGCCTTTGACTGTAATACTAACCCCGGGAAGGGGATTTGTACCATCGGTCACTGTACCCGTGACCTGCGATTGTTGTTGTGAAACGGAAAACCGCAAGGGGTTCCGTGCTAAGGCTGGCGTACAAAAGAGGTAAAACCCGAAAATAAACGGATACCAAAGTGCCGCCAACCCTTTATTTAATGAAAAAGTTTTCATAATATTGGGTTAGTTTTAATGAGACGTTAGTTTTATTAGCTTTGGTCCTCTATACTAGTTTGTCGACGGGTTAGAGGGCCTTTTTTTGTGCGATATCCATTTGGAAGCATGTAGACATCACTACAAAATTTACCAGTTTTATAGCCTGCAACTGTACAATGACTAACTCAAAATGTAAGGACAGCACAGGCATTAAAATGGCTTTAATCTTTTTTACTTCATAAGCATGTAGGTTTATTGGTTAAATAATAATTAATTACGAGACCATTAAATAATGAAGTACGCTAAGAATAAAACTGAGGAAAATCTGGAATAGAGCCCAAAAAAAAGAGGCGCGGAACTCAGCTTATTGCTCACGAGGTACTGGTATACCCACACGCAAATAAGTGAGCCCTTTAGTTTTGTGATATAATATTTCCATAGTATTTATTTTAATTGTTTTCATGGTATTTAATTTAAATTATTTCCCAAATATACAAAATTTTATTAAAAAGACACTAATAAGA
>NZ_JBLYEG010000032.1:0-9813 GCF_048514875.1 Flavobacterium sp. T12S277
AAAAATATAGTTTTTAATCAAAACGGAGGTGGTCATTTTGCTCCGGAATTAGGTGGTCATTTTGAACTGGAATCAGGTGCTCACTTTAAAACGGAATGGGGTGATCAATATAACCGGAATTTGCACCCAAAGCCTGTATGAAAAGAAATTTATTACCTACCCACGTACAGGAAGTAAATATATCCCCGAAGATATGTGGGCAGAAGTTCCCAATCTTGTACGTACTCTTCAGGGTCGTGAAGCCAGCAGAGAGGCTGCAGGTAAAATAAAGTGGGGACAATTCAACAAACGTATTGTAAATGATTTGAGGGTCACCGATCATCACGGACTGCTTATTACTGATAAAATTCCTTCTGCCCTAAATGCAAAGGAAAATGCGATTTATGATCTGGTTGGATTGCGGTTACTCGAATCAATTTCCGAACCCTGTGTTAAAGAAATTACTGATGCCGGATTGGAAATTCTGGATTATGAATTTACAGTAAAGGGCTCTAATATTCTCGAAGCCGGATGGCGTTTGGTTAAAGGCAGTTTTTCAGAGGAAGAAACGGAGCCTCTTGATATACTTCCGGAATTGAAAAAAGGGGATAAGCTTAAAGTTAAAAATGCCACAGTATTAAAAAAGAAAACCAGTCCGCCCATGCTTTATACTGAAGCCGGGCTTTTATCGGCCATGGAATCTGCCGGAAAAAGGGTAGAAGACGAGGAATCAAGAAAAGCAATGACAGGTATAGGTATTGGTACCCCGGCTACCAGAGCCGCCATTATTGAAACTCTTTTTGACAGGGATTATATCAAAAGAAAAGAAAAATCCCTTATACCGACAGAAAAAGGATTGCAAATTTATGACATTGTTAAAAGTAAAATGATTGCAGATGTTAGTATGACAGGTCAATGGGAAATAGAGTTACAAAAGATTGAAAATAACCAATTGCAGGCTGAAGTATTTCAAGAGGGAATTGAGGATTATGTGACTTCTTTAACTCATGAGCTTCTTGCTACAACTGTAACAATTGATAAAGGGCCCGATTTATTTTGTCCTAAATGTTCTGATCGATCTTTACTTATTAAAGATATACTTGTAAAATGTCCGGATGAGAATTGTGGCTGGATTCAGTTTCGAAATATTTGTGGTGTCCATTTAAGTACCAAAGAGATCGAAAATCTTATAAAATTTGGAAAGACAGGTTTAATAAAGGGAATGATGAGCAGGTCTAGGAAAAAATTTAACGCTTATATAATCCTAAATGAGAAAAAAGAGACCTCATTCGAATTTGAAAAAAAATAAGGAGAATCAGTATGATCCCAAATTGATGAAATTTTGATGGGGGTAATTTATTTGTGCTTAATAGAGAATGAAGAGTAATGGATGAAAATGACGATAAAAATGGAAAAGACATCATTCGAGCAAGTATCTACAGACATAGCCGTGTTGCAAAGAAGAGTTAAAAGGATAGAAAAGTTATTAATGAATAACGGTTTATCTCTAATGCCTGGTAATACGTCATCTTCTAAAAATCTTAAAGTAGTTAAATGCTGCTCAAGTTTTAATAAGAGCGATTTAGCTCATCTTTTTTATGTGTTGATGGATGAGAATATTTTGTTCTTTGACACCATTGATCAGGGCAATAACAGAAGTAGAATGCAGGAATTTATGGTGGACAATTTTACTTATTTGGGAGATGCTGGGGTGCAAACACCAATTAATATAATTAATAAGCAATTTTCTGAAGCAAAAGGATTCACCTATAGGGATAAGCATTTAAAATTTTTAGATAAGATGTTAGTGCTAATAAAAGAAAGAAGACAAAAGATTGCCAGTTGGTAGCTTTTATTTTACAGGTCACTTAATCTAGCTCAAATACAGTTTAAATTATGGAAAAAAATAATAATGAGAAACTTGAAAGTATGGATACTTTTAAGAAACTAATTACTGCTTTGGATGCAAAATTGGATTCAATAGATTCCAGATTAAAACAGCAACAAGGAAGAAAAGGCATTGTAAAGTACTATCGAAATGAAGATTTGAAAAGAGCATTTGGTTTGTCTAGTAATACGATCGTTAAATACCGGCTTACAGGTGTTCTTCCTTTTACAAAACTTGGCGATATATTCTTATATGAAGCCAGTAAAATTGATAAAATATTACGTGACAATGAATGTTAAGAAAAGGATTCTCTATGAATCCTTTTCTTTTTAAGAGTATTGACTATTGATATATTTTCATGACTTTCTGCATATCATTCATTACATTGTGATCCAGTACTTTTGCATAATGTTGAGTTTGTTTTATATTAGTATGTCCCATCATTGCAGATACGTTTTCTAAACTTACTCCATTTCCTAAAGTTACAGTAGTCGCGAAAGTATGTCTGGCAACATACCAGGTAAGGTGTTTGTCAATCCCGCAAATATCAGCGAGTTCTTTAAGATATGCATTCATTTTTTGATTAGAAATTTTTGGAATAAGGGAACCCTGCTTTCCTTCGTATCTCTCAATAACTTTTAGGACTGGTGGTAAAATAGGAACATTTGCTCTGATGGCAGTTTTGGTTCTTGTAGTCATAAGCCATAGTTCTCCCTTGTTTCCTCTGAAAATGTTCTCTGAGGTTAGTTTAGCAGCATCTACCGGCGCATAACCTGTATAGGTGCAGAAAAGAAATATATCTCTCACGCGTTGAAGTCTTTCAAAAGATATTTTTTTTCTCTCGATTTTATTAAGTTCCTCCTGAGTTAAAAATATAGCATCTTTGACGTTAAGTCGGCCTTGATAAACATTAAAAGGGTTTTTTAGGAGTAAGTCGAGTTTAAAACAATGGTTGCAGGCTGTTTTATATGACTTAATGTATTTCACTACAGAATTGTTTTTAATTCCTTTACGTCCTTTGTAAATACTTTCATAGGTTAGAAATTCTTCAAGGTTGTGAATAAAGGCACCATTAACTTCTGTGCTCTCCATGTCATTTAACCCGTACTGTTTCTCCATATAATTTTTCAGAAGATCTTTTGCTCTTTCATATTTCTGTAAAGAAGCTGGTGAACGATCTCCTGCTTCTACCTTTTTTCTAAAATAAGCATTATGCTTTTCCATGACTTCCAATATCGTGATGGAGTTATTTTTTGTTTTTGTTTTGCCAGTGAGTTCCTTTTTCAACAGAAGTAAGGATACGTCCGGATCTATTTTATATAGTTCATTGAACTTTTTTTCAATCGCTAGCTGGAAATTGTCTAATCCTTGTTTGATAATTTTTTCTTTTTCCAGTTTAAGGAGACCTCTAAGCTTTTTAGTCTCTTCCCAACGTTGTAATTCGATTGATTTTCTGGTTGAGATTGAGGTCTCACTTGTTTTGTAGCTAATGCGTGCGAAGATCGGAGCTTCACCTTTATTATTAGCTTTTTGTGCTTTGATGTAGAAAATTACTTTTACCATGGCTCATTGTTTTTAGTTAATAAAATTGAATAAAAACTATGAGAGCCTTCTTTGTTTTCAGGGAATTCCCGGGGAATTTCCAAAAAGTAGTGTACCTATTTTGTTTAAAATTGCTCAAAAAATGCAGGTACACCTATAGGTACACTTTGCTTTGATATTTAATGTGTATTTTGACTAAGGAATGGAAATAGAAAAAATAAATTTTAAAAGACTTTTACTTTTAAAATCTCTTTTTAAGACCTTGCACAGTAGTGCAAAAATCTTCTTAATCTTTTCTGTAACCCTAGCAAATACAGGTGCTAACTATCATTTCTTAGAACAGTTTTACCAAGTGGGACACGCTAAAGTCCAAAAACAAAAAAACCTTTAAATCGTGAGATCTAAAGGTTTTGATAATTAATCAGCGGAGAAAGAGGGATTCGAACCTAAGCTCCGCATCCCGCTCTTATACTGCATTTATAATATTTTTTTACCTGCTGCGCCACGATTCTGCCACGAACTTTAAAACGTGCTAATTTAGCGTGTAATGTCTTGTTTATTAATTGGTTATAATTATTTTTTTTTAATATGACAAAAATACATTTTTTTATAACATAATCAATTTCTGATGCATTTATTTGTATTTGTGTTTAAATGAGAATATATAATTAATGCTGCTTCCGATATTTTTGCTACACAGTTAATTATATGCTTTTGAATATAAAAAAGCCTACACTTTTAAAAATATATGCTTTTGCATATAATAGAATATTTATTTTAATATTAACTGTGCCATTTCTTCTAAATTATAACAACTCTAAGTCTTGTAATTTTCGTCCAAAAGTATCATCAGCTGCAAGTTTAAGAAAATCTTCCTGAAGACCTAAGACACGAAGTACATTGAAATAAGCAGCGATAGATACACTTGCATTTCCTTGCTCTATAAAGTAAAGTGTAGATCGGGCAATATCTGCACGTTCAGCTAATTGCATAGTAGTAAGTTTACGTCTTTTTCTTGCTAGTTTAATATTTTCTCCCATTTGTTCCATCAGCTTGTGATGCTTGGGATAAATAATTTGTTTTTTCCTGTTCATCTTTCAATATTATATTATCAATCTTGGTACTCGTGCTAATGTTATTAATGTTTGTTATTTCATACATATATGCTTTTTTTGATTGAAATAACGAACATTATCCAATATGTTTAAGCATTTTAATGTATTTATTTGTGATTAAGAGACACACTTTTCTTAAAGTCATTATCAAACTGCAATATTTACTGCTTTAGCAGTAAAAGAGCCTTTTTTATATTCATTTTGGATCCTCTGAATTTTCAAAATACATTTTTTACTGCTAAAGCAGTAAAATTATTAATACTTCAAAATTTGGAGATTTTTACCCTTATCATAATTTTCTTAAAATACATAATTGTATTCCAATACTTATTTTCTGCTGGAGCTTATATGCTTTAAATGTAATGTAAAAACTTAAAAGTTAAATAAATAAAAAGGTCGAGTGTGACAAATGATACAGATAATCCCATTTTCGACAATTACTTTAGCATTGTTTATAGTCAGATTTGTTTTACGGTTTAATAGCTGAAAAGCATTATGGCTAATTGTTGGACAGAAACTTCTGTTGGGAAAAAATTAGAAATAATAATTTATTTAAATGACGAAAGCCAAGACCTCTGAAATTTTAGATAATTTCTTTAAACTAGATAAGAGGGTAAAAAAGATTGAAAACTTATTGCACTTAAATGATTTTCAGAATAATCTATCATCGTTTGAAAAATGCAAAAGCTCTTATGGTAAAAGTGAACTTGCAATTCTTTTCTATATCCTGATGGATGAAGGTCTGTTATTTTTTGATTCGGCTGATATAAAAAAAAATCGAATCAATTTTCAGGAATTCATAAGTGAAAATTTTACATATAGAGATAATGAAGGAGTTCAGAAAAAGATAACTACAATAAGCAGACAGTTTTCTGAGTGTAAAGGTTATACTTATAAAGAAAAACAGATGAAATTTTTAGATGACTTGATTGGTATATTGATTGAGCGGAAAAGAAAACTTGAGAACTGGTAAGCTGGGGATGAAAAAAAATAAAACATTAACAAACAATTAAATTATGACAAAGAAAGAAAAGAGACAGGCTTTTATAATGGAGATTAAAAATATAATAGATCCTTTAATGGTAAAACTGGAAGTGATCGATTCAAAAATCAGTAAAGGGAAAACCTTGAGACCTGCCTATTACAGAAATGAAGATTTAAAAAAGATATTTGGGCTGTCTAATAATACTATTATAAAATACAGGCAGACTGGGATTCTTCCATATACTAAACTGGGAGATATATTTCTATACGACAGTGTGAAGATTGAGGAAACTCTTCGTAAGAATAGTATCTGAATGAATCTTTTTTTTATAACAATATAAAGAGCAACTTTCTTTCTTTTTGGGAGTCTTGGTTCTTTAAAAAATAATAATATGGAGATAAACAGAATTCAATATGCTTCAGATCTGCATCTGGAGTTTATTAAAAACAAAGAATTCATGAGAGATAATCCCTTAATTCCAAACGGAGATATCTTAATTCTGGCTGGGGATATTGTACCTTTTTCGCTCATGGATAAACATCAGGATTTTTTTGATTTCTTATCCGATAATTTCCAAATGACATATTGGATTCCTGGAAATCATGAGTATTACTATTATGATGCTCTTCTTAAAACAGGAACTTTTTATGAAAAGATTAGAAATAATGTAATCCTTCTAAATAATTATGTTGTAGAATATGATAATTTAAAACTGGTTTTCTCTACTCTATGGTCCCACATTAGTCCGGTTTCCCGATTAAATATTGAAAGAGGGCTTAGTGATTTTAAAGTTGTCAAATATGGGGCAGAGAAGTTTTCTGCAGATCATTATAATAAACTTTATTGTGATAGTTTAGATTTTATTACTAAAGCTTTAAATAACGTAGAAAATAAAAAAGTTATAGTTACAACTCATCATGTCCCGACTTTTAGAGAATATCCGAAAGTTTACGAAAATAGCCTTTTGAACGAAGCTTTTGCTGTTGAACTTTCGGAGATTATTGAACAGTCAATTGCGCAGTACTGGATTTATGGGCATAGTCACTATAATACTAAAGATTTTAAAATTGGAAATACTCAATTGATAACAAACCAGCTAGGTTATATCCAGCAAAATGAGCATGAGTATTTTATTGCAGATAAGTGTTTGCAGATTTGAAAAAAATAATAATTTAGTTGGTCATACACAATATAATTTAGAATTTAAACATTTGTTTCGTATTAGAAAATATTTTAGTACTAAATAGATCATTAGTCTATTACAGAAAATATTTTATAATTTTATCAATTAGCGTTTATATAATAGAAGAAATTTAAAATTTCCACAATGGAAATTTTTTTAATTCTATTAAGTTATAAAGAACTTCAATATTAATGACATAGGGTCTCTTTAAATAAAAAAAAGAGAACTTTTCAGTTCTCTTTTCATTATATAGGTATGTTATATATATTATGCGTTCAAAACTATTTGCGATGATTTTTCTATAGAAACATTTTGTTTCTGTTTAAATTCACGTACATTTACTTTCATTAAATTGTTTATACGACGATTCGATTCGATAAGCTTTTTGCTTTCAACTCTACTACTGTCTTTTAATAAGTCAGTTAATGATATAACAGTTTTTTTTGGACTCACTTTTATTTTAAATTATTTTTAAATTTAGTGTAAAAATCTAAATTATAAGGCAAATTACAAAATCTTTTTCACTTTTTACAAAAACTTTATCTGGGTAACCTGCAAACAGAAGGGAATCAATAAAATTGTTATTTGCTTCTGTTGCATCAATCACTACTAAACCATCTGCATTTCCTAAATTGAAATTGTCATTTTCATAAATTTCTGCTACCCAGATAAATTTTGGCATTTTTGTTAATACTAATGTTTCAATTAGTATTGGTCGCTGTGACTTTAGTTTGCTCACATGCGATTTAAATGACCTGCTGGATGTTAGAAAAAATCTAAAAACAAAATCTTTTTTAAATTTATAGCCAAAATTTGAATCCGAAATTATGTTTGTAGCCAAGCTTCTGGCGTTAATTACTTCTAAATATATTTTTTTATAAAGGGGAACGACTATTGATTCAATCGTTGCTCCAAAAAATGAATCATCGTCGCCATAATGTTCGACTGGATTGTCTAAATCAATTAAGCGATAAGGGGCTAAATTGTCATCTGTTACAACATATTTTTTATGTATATCAGTATAATCGATATATTCAACATCATCATCAGAGTACTGCAATTCTCTTTTTTTGACTTTGCTTAAGTCTGTTTGGCAGTCATCTTCATGGCCAATTATCACGACTGCATGGGCTAAATTCGTATTTTCTAAAGCGGCAATAACAGGAATTCCAGATTCGATGTAATATGCTATTATATTTTTTAATTCTTCTTCAAAAGTCAAATAAATCAATTAACTAGCAACTTGAATTAATTATTTGAAAAGCTAGAAAAATACTTTTTATGTTATAATTCTAACAAATAATTTTCGAAACTCTTTTCATAGTGTAATGGAATTGAAAAAAGTACGAATTAAATTTTTGTAGCAAAAAATGTATTCCCTCCATTTAAATTACATTAGGAAATAGGAGGGAAATTTATATTGATCCTCTTTTGTAAAAAAGACACTAACTCCATTGTGGATAAATGAGACTTTTTCTCTTAACTCAGTCTCGATTTTTAGTTAGCATCCAAAACTTAAAATATCAATTTGAGATAGTATTAATTTGTTGTAAATGAGTAATATAGTTCTGTTTTGAAATAACAAATAAATAATTCTTGATAAAAACAGTAAACTAACAGTCTTAAATTTTTGTGACAAAAAAGTAACAGCTCTATTCCAAAATTATTCGTGTTCTTCCGCTTCCTTATTTTTGATTATCAATCGTTAAGAGAGATTTTATTTTATTTTTTTAATTATATGAGATATTAAATTTTATTTGTGAAATTATAAATTGAACTTTATAACAGTCCTAATTTTTTAGCTTTACTTATAAGATCACGATCATTGCCTTTTTCTAATAACAACTGACTTTTAATATGGGCTTTTCTTTTTTCTATTGCACTCATTGAAAGAGGTATATGATTTGGAAGATTCATAGTTTTGACTCCTTCGTAAATTAATGTTATAATTCTGTTGTCATATTTATCCCAATTAAATTTTTTTTTCAATAATTCTTTCTGAATTTCAACTATAGTTAAGCTTCGAAATTTCTCGCCGATAATAATTCTTTCACAAATGATAAGAAGTTTTTTGAAATTAATATCTTTTTGTGAAGCAAATCCTTCTGGATTTACTTCTCTAATTATTTTATCTATATGTAAAGGCTGATCCTGTTTTGTGATAAAAAATATTTTACAATTTTCAATTTTTTTTCTTAGTAACAACGATAAATCAATGCCATTGTTAATATTGCCTTCTTTATAGGGAGGTAAATTGATATCTAGCAGTGCTAGATCAATACTTATATTCTGTCTTATGTGAATGATTATTTTTTTATATGCATTTTCACAATTATGACTCGTTATAATATTTATTTTTTTTCCCTGAATATTTACTTTGGATAGAAGATTTTTGTAAGTATCAATTACTAAGGGGTGATCATCAACAATCAAAATATTATATGTCATAATTGTATTAGTAAATTATATGAATTAATAGTAAAACTAAATTTTTTTTTTGGGACATTTTTACGGGTTTCCGTAAATTATAATTAATTTAATAAAATGATGTAGAGAGATATAGAATAGACGTTATTATTTTATTTCGATTAGATATGAATATATATATATATATATATATATATAATTTGAATTCGGATTTTTGAGTTGAAAAATCATAAGCGAGATTGGTAATGATTTCATTATAAATGTTTTATGATTCTTGAGCTATTTTTTAATAGTTGTTTTTTTATTGAAAAATAAAACATTAGCATTTTTATTGGTAATCCGTAAGTTTATTGTAAAAAACCGTAATTTATTTGTTAAATCTTTTGTTATTTTCGTGCAAAAAAATGACTTATTCTCCGAAAAAAATAATGATTTTTAATTTTGTTGATTTTTAATCTATCTATAATTAATTTTATTACTTATTATTTTTATGATGAGTTTAAATCCTAACGTTTTTGGATGTTTTTAAAATTTAAATAGAAATTTTCTATATGAAAAATATAATCGAACATATTTACCCTGCAACAAGTCTTCAGCAAGGTTTTATTTACCATGCATTGAGCCAGCCCGATGATGATGCTTACAGGGTACAGCAATTGTATGATTACCATGAGCCTTTGGATGTAGATAAATA
>NZ_JBLYEG010000033.1:0-7733 GCF_048514875.1 Flavobacterium sp. T12S277
AAAATATAGTTTTTAATCAAAACGGAGGTGGTCATTTTGCTCCGGAATTAGGTGGTCATTTTGAACTGGAATCAGGTGCTCACTTTAAAACGGAATGGGGTGATCAATATAACCGGAATTTGCACTCAGTACCTTATGTTTTTTTTATTGTTAATTTTTTAGCGTTATGTGATTTGCACATTTTGTAAGAATTTTTTATATTGTTTATTTGCCCCATATTTGCTAGAACTCCTTGAATTTCCAAAAGCACTTTTGAATAGTTTGAAGGGGATTTAGTTTTTTTAAACTAAAAAAAATTATGGACAATTATTATTTGTATTTCCCTGATTAATATTTACTTTTAAAGAATTCGCAAAGAAATCTTCAAATCCCAAAGTAATTAGTAAAGAGTAATAGAATTACAATCCAGTATTACGAAAGTGGTTTTACACTAATTTATGGATATAAACTTTATATTACCGATCAAAAATAGTCATGCCGTTGAATCCAAGTGTTTGAAGACCGCCTAATTCACTTTCTCAAAGGGCATGCGATTAAATATTTTATTTAACTTTTTCACAAATTAAATCTCCAATATTATAAAATTAGTATTATAAATAAATTATAAACCAAAAACATAAAAAAAAATGATTTTTTTAAAATTACCGAAGCCCTTTTTAATATTAATTATTTTTTCAGCTTTAATTTTTAGTTGTGAGGATACTCCAAATGATATTAAAGAAAATACAAATCAATCCATATTATTGGATAGAATAGAGCTTATAAACGGAACTACAATAAAGGTTGAAAGCAGGGACGCATTAAAAAGTATTTTTAAAGATTATCAAAAAAATACTAGTAGTCAAAATGGTTTTAATTCAGAAGTAAGAGATTTACAACGCAAAGGTTTTAAACCATTAACACCTCTATTTGATAAAAACCAGACTGAAGAAATTAAAGAGTTTGTTTTAAATAAAAAGGATCGAATTGCGAAAAGAGATATTGCATTTGGCATTACATCCAAATCAACGGGCGATGAAGAAATAAATCTAGACGATGAATTAATTCAAGATCCAATTTTTGCTGCCCTTTTGAATGAAGACAGGGAAATATACATAGCTGATAGTTTATATAAGTATACTGAACTTGGTCTTTATTTTTGTCTTGCAACCGAAAAAGAAAAGTTATATAATTATTTAAATAAACTTAATTTTGCAAGTAAGAAAAAGGAATTTACAAATAAGGAAGCTCCTTGCTTACAGGAAATGCTAAAAAAGACTAATAAAATTATGCCTGAAGATTTTGTAAGTGAGGTAAGTACGGGTGTAATGATGTATGCTCCGCCAAAATATTGCGATAATGGCTATAGTAATCCTCCAACACCTACACCAGTACCAGTTCCAGCAGGATCTACTCCGAGGTTTAAAAAACAGAACTTAGAGATTGCTTACGTTGAAACGAATAGCATTTTTGAACATCTTTTTGGAGCATCTGACAAATCAGAAGATTATTATAGTGATAATAGAAGAATACAGGTTAGCTTTTGGAATCAGAATTATTACGTATTTTCATCAATTGGCTGTAGTGCAAGGCTCCAAAAAAGAGAAAAAACCTTAGGTGTTTCGTATTGGGAAAAATCTTATGCTGATGAAATTGAATTAGGAATTAATAGTATTCAATATGATTACAAGTTTAATGTTCCACCTTTTAATAATAGTTTATATGTAACAGGCCCAACAGTTTATTACACTTATAAAGGAGTTAATTATAATCAATTTGCCCAAGTTATTCCTTCTCCGCCAACTGAAAATCCAGGTTTTCCATTTGATACAGACAATAATGATAATGTGGTGGAAATCTATCTTTTTCAAAATGATATTAATTTATCTGCAAAAGATGCCAATAAAATGATAGACGATGGACTAAAAGCACTTGCCAAACTAATGCCGAGCAATAGCCCTAGCCAAAATGAATTATTGAAAGGATTAAACACTGAAAGTTTAAAATATAATATATTAAAAGCCGTTCCATTCAGTGATAAAGTTACCTTTGCAACCATGGGAGTAAAATGGGCACATAATGATGATAATGCAATAACACATTATTTTGACTTTAACTTTTTACTAACCTGGAATAGCAAAAGTACAAAAGTTGGGTCATATTTATCAGGATTACAAGGATCAACTCCTTATACAAGTGTATATGCCGACATTTATGGAGCTGCATTACACAATAATGAATGGAAAGGCCGCAGATTGATAAGAGAAAAGCATTAATAATAATTTATTTTAATTTAACATGAAACTAAAATTTAGTCTATTTTTAATAGTATGCCTTTATATTAATATTTATTCTCAAGAAAATATATCGGTTGAAAAAAATCAGTTTAAGATCAATTTAATTCTACCCGGTATTGTTTACGAACATGGTTTTACAGAAAAAAACACACTCTATTCGGAATTTAGTTTAGGATTTGGATATAGAAGTAGTTATTTTGGAGGAAATACTTGGTCCTTTTATCCTAATATTAATGAACAATTTCGCCATTATTACAATCTTCAAAAAAGAGCAGACAATGGAAAAAGAACAGATAAAAATTCGGGAAACTTCTTAGCGTTAAATGCTATCTATAATTTTGAGTCTATTTCAACAAAGAAAGATTTTTCAGAAGACACATCATCTTTCACAATCGCTCCAGTTTGGGGATTTCAACGTACTTATAAGGGAGGATTTAATCTTAGTGTGAATGGCGGTATTGGTTATAATATTGACAAATATGATAATGAGTTTGTACCGGTTATAAACTTTTCTTTAGGATGGGTAATTGGTAAATAATTATGACAAAGTATATCATTTCTTTTACACTAATTTTAGTATCCCTAATCTCTAATGCACAAAGGGTTAGAGGAATTGTAGGAATATCTGCTTATTTAGATAGTGATTATCAAAAATCAGCTTTTATTGAAGTGGGGCCAGGTTTGGAGGTAAAAATTAATAGATTTTTTAAACCAGAAGTTGGTATTAGCTATTTTATTGGAACTTTAGAAGAAGATGTAAATAGAAACGAGCAAGGAATTGCTATTGATGTGCTTGCTAAAAAAGCTTCTGCACTCAATTTTAGTCTTACACCCAAAATATGTTTGTGTAGTTCAGAAATAACCGCTGGTAATGTTTCTATACAGATATTACCTGTGTATAATATTTCAAAAGTTGAAGCAGAAGGGAATTACACTCTAGTCAATCAAAGCAACATTGTAAATTCTGTAAGTAAGAAACAAATAATGACTCAATGGCAACATTCTTTAGGAATTGGATTAGGAATTGATATTGTTCTTTCAGATAAAAACTACGATTCCCTAGCTATTAATTTATATTATAATGGTGTAAATATGGGTGAAGTTTTAACCGGCTTAGATCATAATAATGCTACTTACAGTACAAATGATGTTTTTGGATTTGGTATTAAGTATTATTTAGGTTTTAACAAAAAGTGGTAATGTATCAGATGTGTTGGTGGTTAATTATTTCATCTAACATTTACAGAAAATCAGATATTTACATTAATATTGCATAAAAATTAAAACAGCCTTTCGGCTGTTTTTTTTATTTTATAATGCCTTAAATCGAAAAAAATGGAGTCAAACCAGACTAGGTGTTACAGATGTGTTGGTGATATTCGAAAGATGAAAAAGTATGGAAAGAAAGACAAAGTCTGGTAATCAAAGATATATTTACAGAGCATGCGGGAAAACTAGAGTTGAAAATTATGCATATCGGGCTTATACTGCAATATGTTTCTATAATACTTTTAATGACACTGTCCTAAAAAGTGTGTAAGTTTAAAAATAACGGGGTTTGACTTTTTAATTAAAGTTGAACCCTTTTTTCAAATATAGTTAAGAACTGATTGAGTATTAACTATTGACTTTAATATATTTTTCCGTAGTTCCCGGCCAGCTGAGAAATCTATATTCCTCGGCTTTTTTGTGGTTCGAAAAATTTTATTTAAATTCTTAAAAAAATTAAAGCCTATATTTTCAATGAAATTTGGTTCGAGTCCCGTTAGGTTAAACCCATAAAACAATTGACTAACTAATCTCAAAACCAAACTTAAATCTTTAAAATGACAATCAAAACTATCAAACTTTTACTATAACATATCGTTCTTCGATTTAGTCTTTTAAGATGAGTTCTGAGTGTCAAATTTTTCCTTTCAATATGATTTGTACCAAAACGCTTTACAGAATGCAGTTTCTCGTCAATCAAATATCTGTAGTTTTTTAATCTGTCCGTAAATATCTTTTTAGCGTCAGATAATTTTAAAGTTTCCAGAACACGGTTAAGCGTTTTATTAGTTCGTCTTCCAACATTAAAACTCACAACTGTTTTAGAATTCTTTTCCAATGCATAAACCAGCCATATATAATTTTTCTTGTGTCTGATATAAGTGCATAGTTCATCTACTTCATAAGTTTTACCTTTACTGATAATTGGTTTGCTAATACTTCTGGCAATTGATACAATTCTTTTCAACAATGTTGTAGTTGAAATTTTTAATATTCTTGCTGTGCTTCTTATCCCTAAACCTTCTTTGGTGAACAAAATTATATTTTGATTGATATTACTTTTGTATGCATTATAACCATAGTCAGACTGTTGTCGCTTTTGACACACACAGCATTTATATCTTTGGTTTCCGTTGGATTGAAATCCATTCTTTATGCATTTACCATTGCAAAAACTACATTTTATTTTCATGACCTAATTTAATACACTAAGGTACAACAAAAGCATTTTAAGGCTTTTTAAAATATTAAAAACAAAAGAGACGACCTGATGGTCGTCTCTTTACTATTCAAAAATTACAAATTTTTATTCTCTTTCAGGTAGTTAAATTGCTAATATGTAAAAACACCTAATCTGATACACTACCCATTTCCTAAATAGAGATCGTATGCTATAACTAAAACTCTCTTTTGTCATTAAGATCTAATATTTTTTTGAACTAATTCTTTCTTCAATTTTTTAAGTCGACCATTATTGTATTGCTTAGAAAATAAAACCTTAAGTTTTATATTAGAAATGATATTTTGCTGCCACAGATATATTCCTGCCCGAGGCATTGATACCAGACGCAAAAACGCGGTACTGTAGGTCCAAAATATTTTCAATTCCAGCATACAGCGACAGATTCTTATCGACAGTAAATGATGTTTTGAAATTGATGGTTTGCCATGATGGCATACCACCTTGAGGGGCATATTGTTCGTTGTCCTCACCATTCATAGAATAATCGCGAATATCTTTCTTGCCATTAAACAACATATAAAAATCAAGAAGCATCAATTGGTTCTCATATTTCAGACCTACTTTTCCATACATGGGAGGGATATGATCCAACGGAGTATTTTCCACGTGATCCAGTATTTCCCCTCTGGTAAAATTTACCATACCATAAAGTATCAGTGGCTCTGTAATAATGATTTTCAGGGTAGAAGAAAGACCACTTATATAAGCGTTTCCTTTATTTTGCATGGCAAACACTTCGCTTTCCACTCCTTCATAAATCACAGAACTTTGGCCATTATACAAAAAATGATCGGTAACAATGGCGTCAAAAAGACGAGTATAATAAACTGTATTGTCAAACTGAATTCTCTTTCCCTGTCCGAATGCCACAGTCAAGTCAGCCGTTACTGACTTCTCAGGAGCAATATCCGGATTAGGGACAATCAAGGTCCCGGGCACCGATTCGAAAAGCTTTCCTAAATCATCCACGTTTGGGACTCTATAACCTGAAGCCAAATTAAAAGCCAATTTAGTACTATTAATATTCTTCGTAATTCCGGCAGTACCGCTATAAGTTAAGTTATCCTGCTTGATGACCTCATATGGAAGCTGGAAAAATGAATTATTGGTAATAGTGCTTTTTAAGGAAGAATAACCGGTACGAATACCTAAATTATAGTAAGTAGTTTCGTTTATTCTTTCACAATAAGTTGCGAAAATATCCGCCCTTAAAGTGTGATTTATACCGTTTGGGTAACGTGTATCTGTGGGAGTTACAATGCCAGTGATACGGTTTGAACTGGTAGCAGTCGAATTCAAATCATCATAAAAGAATTCGGCTCCGTAAAGAAAATCACCGGTACCTAGTTTCCTTCTGAAATCTGCGTTAAAAGCAAATATATTTACTTTTTCGACCTGACTTTTAGTTTTATTCTCGTTAAATTTTCTTGAGATTCTGCTTTCTTCAATATTTTGGTAGCTCAATCCAAGATTCATATCACTGTTGAACAAGGCCTTTTGTTTCGAAAATTTATAAGCTGAAAGAAATCTTTTTTGAGGACCATAATTCCAAACAGCAAATTTCAGCCCCGAACCCGATGGATCGGTAAGACGATCATATCTTGGTACATCTGAAGAAGTCGAATACTGTAGATTCAAGCTGTGCTGTGTATTTTTATCCGGTTGAAAAATCACCTTTTGCATTGCGTTATATTGCTTATATCCCGAAAATTTCTGAATAAGCGGATTGTTATTCTGCACCAAATAATCTACATTATTTAAAGTTTCAACATATTGTGGGCGCTCGCCAAAAGATTCATTTTTCCCATTGCGAGTGTCTCCCATTCTCAAATCTCCATAACTATTATAAGAGAAAGAGGATAGAGAACTCCATCGTTTACCTGCAAAATTAACATCAAAATACTGTGTTGATCCATTATTAGCACTGTTGTATCTTGACATTAAATTTCCTGAAAACACTTTGTTATTGGTTTGCGGTAGAAACATCGGCTGTTTGGTTCGCATATTAATGACACCACCCAACGCATCGCTCCCAAAAACTGTAGATGCAGGCCCAAAAAGAACATCAATCTGTTCTAACGAGTTCTCATCAACAGTAATTATATTCTGTAAATGTCCTGCTCTGTAAATAAGGTTGTTCATTCTGATTCCATCCACCAAAAGCAGAATCTTATTGGCTTCAAACCCTCTTAGCACAGGACTTCCTCCACCCTGCTGTGATTTCTGAACAGAGATTGTACCTGTGTTGGCAAGTAAATCAGCAGTATTTTGGCTTTTTTGAAATTCTGTTTCCTTTTGGGAAATATGTTTAATAGCTTGAGTGGACTTGGAGTAACGTTCACCAATTATATGTATTTCTTTTAATTTTTTTTGCTCTATAGTATCGGCAATTTGTTGTGAATATGCCGTAATACCAACTAAGAATACTACAAAAAAATATGATTTTTTCATTTAATAATTATTAATAAATTGATTTAAAATTTTCTTTTGAAAAAAGGGTTGTGGAATTGTCTTAAAAAGCTTTATAATCACACAAGCCCTAAAATATCAGTATGGTTGGTTATTTTTTTGTTGCTTAACATGGAAGAATAACAAAAACATTATCTTTTTTTCTTATAGATAGAAGGTTTTTCTACGACAATTATTTTTTCACTAAAGACCTTCTCATTTAAATGAATATTTACAAGATAAGTCGCTGAAGACAATTCTTGAACGTTCACCTCTTTCTCAAATATTGTATCCTTAATACTCTCACTGTTGGTCTCTCTAATGAGCCTGCCATTCATATCTATTATGCGATAATAAAAACTCTTTCCAGCACAATCAATAAATTTGATATTGAAATGTGTGGTGCAAGGATTTGGATATAAGATGTATTTAGGTAAGGGAATATCTTCAACTGTCAGATCTTCACAAGGCCCTATCTTAAACCAAGTGGTTCTATC
>NZ_JBLYEG010000034.1:0-6675 GCF_048514875.1 Flavobacterium sp. T12S277
TTTTATATTCAGTTTTTTCAATTCCTTGTTTAGTTTTGTACTTAAGCTTTCAAAATCAATTTTACTAAAGCAATCCAAATATTGTTTCTTGTAAAGTATTCTCCATTGTTCTACAAGTTCATCATGAATAGGTATTCACGAAACTAAGAGAAAGAAAGATCCTTTGCCAATGTTTTTTTTCCAGCTCTCAAAGACTTGATCAATATTTTTAATTAAATAGTCTGCTTTACTATATTTTTTTTGCATGGAAATGTCTCTTGGTCTGTAATCGGTAATTCTCTGATGTAGCCTTTATAGATGCTGTCTAATTGATCAGCGTCTTTAGGTTTTTTTAAATAAAGATTCCAAAAAAGCACAATATACCCATAATTCTTTTGAGTCGTTTACATGACGATCCTCCATATTTTCTACCAAAAACCACGCGCCTTTAAGTATTAAAGTATCCCCTGTCCTATGACTCTATTAATCTACCGTTTTCTGTAGTTCAGGATTGAGATTCTGTTTTGGAGAATTGCAAAAAACTATTCCAAAATAAATAATATAAAGTATATACTATTTATTTTCCTATTTTGCATAATTATAAGAGTTGTTTTTAACTAAAAAATTCATGCTTTTTTTACTTTACATTTCTTCAGATATCTTTATTATCGTATTTACATGAGTAACAATACATTTACCTTGCAAAGGTATAGTGGTTTAGAAATAAATTAAAATAAAAAACGTGGAAATAATTCCACAATAGTGTAGCTTTATATCTATAAAAACAAGTGAAATCTGATATATTTTATATAAAACCCTGCTATGATTGCATAGCAATCTCTGGCTTAACACTATAGTTAATTCGAACCTTTTAGTTTTTTATAAGCTTTAAAATTATATTCATCAACGTTAAATTATAACAAAATCAGAGGATACTCACTGACATTTTTAGCCATATTGAAATATAATTTAAGCTTCTTTTTAGGGTAATCTCAATTTTAAAAACTTTCCTTAAAATATATATTAATCCCATCAACAGTCCGGATTAATTCAACCCGATAGATATATTTATCAAGTTTAGATTTAATGATAGTTTGATTAAATACTTTAATTTAAAATTAATCTTTTGATACTTAAAAACAATAATACACTTTTAATCAATGGCTTATGCAATTGAAGTAAGTTTTCAATTCAGTTACTATTTCAGCCCTGAGTTTTGATGTATCCAACAACAATACTTCATCTATTTTTCCTAGTTCCACTAAAATTTTATTATTGAAACTACAAATAATTAAAGGTATTTCTTTTCTATATACCTTTATGAAATCAAGTAATTCCTCTTCTGAATAGATTACAAATATTATCACAGAATATTTATCTAATACTTTGTCGAAATACTTAAAATTACAATACGTATCAAAAGAATAATCTTCTTTAAATTCATATTTTAAGAATCTCGAAAAATATTTCTGACTATCATATATAAGTCCTTTTCTCTTGCTCATCTCTCTAATATCTAGCTTAATCATTCCGTCTAAATCCTAATTCTGGCGTTACTCTTATAACTTTTACTCTAAAGTCTTAATCGTTATGGATTTAATCTCTCACGACATTTTATTAGAATTATTCTATAAAATCTAAAAAATATTTACTATATAATCGAAGAATATTTAATAGTCGCTCAACCCTCTTTACTATAAAACGATAACCGATTACATAAGATAGGGTACCACTCTTCGAACTAAACAAAACTAAACCACTGACGAACTAACATAAAAAATCAATTTTAATATAGAAATCAGTGGTATTAGTTTTTATTAAATAAAGTAAAACTCACTTTAAAGTTATTTTAAAACAATAAAAATTGTCTTATTTATTACATCGAAGTGATTATAAACTCACTGCGTCTATTAGCCTGGTGTTCTGCTTCAGTACATTTTACACCATCCGCACATTTATTTACTAATTGTGTTTCTCCATATCCTCTACCGGTTAACCTGCTTGCTGCTATTCCGTTTTTAACTAACCAGGCTATGGTTGATTTAGCTCTTCTATCTGAAAGTTTCTCGTTATAAGCATGTGTCTGCCTACTATCGGTATGGGAACGAACGTCTATCTTCATTGTTGGATACTGCTTCATAACATCGAGAATTTTTTCTAATTCAAAAGCGGCATCTTTGCGTATAAAAGATTTATCCAAATCGAAATAAATTATTTCTATTTTAAAGGATTTTGCCAGATCATCTCCTACTGTAACTTTAGATATTGCTTTTTCCAAGGCTATAGGCAAATCTGTTTTTCCACTCTCCCTGACAATAGTAATGCTTTGTTCCTTTGTAATATAATCCGCTTTTATTGCCCGTACATAATACGTTTCTCCACACTTTACTTCAAATGCATAATGTGCTTTTTCATCTGAAACTACTTGTTGTAATTCTTTGAAATTATTATCAAATAAAATCACCTGGGTCATTGGCAATAATTTTCCGTCTCCCAAATCTGTTACAACTCCAGCCAGCTCTTGCTCACAGGTTAACTTTTTTGTTTCAGTGAATCTGTAAATGTCATCATAACCTTCTCCTCCGGATCGATTTGTTGTAAAGAATCCTGTTCTGGATTGACCATTAATAAGTAATGCAAAATCATCTGTTTTCCCATTGACTGGCTCTCCAACATTTTGCGATTCTGAAATTGATCCGTCTTTGGATAATTGGGCAACAAATATATCTAAACCTCCTAGTCCGGGATGACCATCACTTGCATAATACAATTCGTTATGATCACTTATAAAAGGGAACGTTTCTCTTCCTTCTGTATTGATTTTGTCTCCCAGATTCTCTGGTGTTCCGTAACTACCATCATCATTGATTTTAACTTTAAACAAATCAGATTGTCCTAAGGTTCCCGGCATATCAGATGCAAAATATAATGTTTTCTCATCAACACTTAATGCCGGATGGGCCACACTATATTGATCACTGTTAAACGGAAGCTCTGTTACATTACTCCATACGCCCTTTTCCAGAGTCGACTTATATAATTTTAACAATGTCACTCTTTCACTGTCGCCTTTTTTCTTTCCATTTAAGAAGTTATTTCGAGTAAAGTACATGGTTTTTCCGTCTTTAGTAAAAACCGGGGTAGATTCATGAAATTTAGAATTTATTCTATTATCGAATCGTTCCGGTTTTCCTAAACTGCCATCTGATTTCATTTCCGATCTGTAGAGATTTGTAAATGACTGATTATTCCATTTAAAAACCTTCTTTGCAATCCCTCCTGTATCTCTTGCTGAAGCAAATACTAGGTTATTACCTGAAAATGAACTCCCATAGTCAGAAAACTTTGAATTAATCCCTGCGTTTTCTATTGTATATCGCCAGGAATTTGCTTTGATTTCGTCGAGATAATTTCTATTACTTTTAAATAGCTTAGCTCTTAAATCGTTGCCTGATTTATGATTAAATTCGGTCATCATTTTATCAGATTTTGCATAATCTCCTATCGATTTTAAACACTGGGAGTATCTATAATAGTACTCCGGATCCTGATTTTGATTCATGTCAAAAAGCTTTTCATACCACTTTTCTGCTTTTTCTAATTCTGCATTAAAATAGTATGCATTCCCTAACTTCTGGAACATGCTCTCATCTGTATAGCCTTTATTGGCCACACGCTCATAAGTAGCTATTGCATCTACATAGGCGTAACGATCATATTCTTTATCGGCCGCAGCCACTTTTGCTTTTTGTGCATATCCCTGAAATGCGATAATACTCATAAGCGAACTATAAATAAGGTTTTTAATTTTCATAGTAGACGATATTAAAAGAATCTTGGTGAGATTATCCTATTGTATTTATTGAACAATTCATATCTTAGAAAAATTTCATGGGAACCTGAATTGTAATTATCTAATCGGGTAGTTTCTAAATCATATCCATAACCGATAAACCATGAATCTGTAACCTGAAACCCTACCATAGCACTTAGTGCGGCACTCCATCTATAAGCAACTCCTGCTACAAACTTCTCGTTTATTAAAAAATTTGCAGATACATCTACTTGTAAAGGTGCACCTTGTACATACTTAGTGAGTAATGATGGTTTAAATTTCAGGAAAGGATTCAAATCAAAAACATGACCTGCAATTAAGTAATAATGAATATTCTCTTTAGCCACATGACTGTTGGCTCCTGTATTGGCATACCTGTCAAAATGCTTGGTTTCCAATAAATTTGGCGCAGATAAACCTACATACGTATTGTCTGAATGCAAATACAGTCCTACTCCAATATTAGGAGAAAATTTATTATCTATATTGGTATCAAAAACATAATCATTTTTATCATATTGATTTAACTTAGTAAAATCAACATCTAATAAATTTGCAGATCCTTTTAATCCAAATGATAGTTTATAACTTTCTGATACAGGTATACTGTATGAAAAATCAACAGCTATATTATTCTCATTCGAAGGTCCTATCCTGTCATTTATAAAGGATAAACCTAACCCGATATTACTATTATTTATTGGCATATTCATCGAAGCTGTATTAGTTACCGGCGCTCCATCTAATCCTACCCATTGGGTACGGTGTAAACCAAATATGCTCAAAACACCTCTAGACCCTGCATAGGCAGGATTTATATTAATGGTATTGTACATATATTGTGTAAACTGTGAATCTTGCTGGGCGTGAATCAAGCCTGATAATAGCATCAAAACCAATCCTATTAATTTTGTTTTCATCTGTGTGTGTGTTTATAATTCCCGAGAGTTGTAATTCCTCCCGGGAATTAGATTTATCTATTTTCTATTGATATATAAATAACCTGCTTTTTGGTGTCCTGTAGAATTATAATCCTTGTATTTAAGGATATAATAATAGGTTCCAACTGGTAATTCAGCAGAAGCATTAATCGTTACTCGTCCTTCAGAAATCCCTTTAAAGGCTCTATCGGTATTGTTATATTGATCACGCTCAAATACTAAAACTCCCCAGCGGTTATATATTTCAACCGAATTATCTGGATAGCATTCTAAACCTCTTACATAGAATAAATCATTACTGCCGTCTCCATTGGGAGATACTGCATTAAAAACTTCTATACTACATCCTTCAATACCTAATACTGTAGGATTATCGCCTAGGTTACTCGAATCATCTGAGTTATCCTTAACAATTATTCCATCATAGCTTGTTCCAATAACTGTGGCCTGATTGCTTACTGATCCTGAATTTATATCGGACTGTTTTAGTCTGTAGATTCCAACAAAAGTAGTTCTGTCGGATTCCCCTACTGCTAAACTTATTGGATTACCCGTAAGCACTATTCCCGGCAGGGGATCTGTTATACTTACATTGGTTAAGGCTACATCTCCTGTATTGGTAACTTCAAAATTATAGATAACAGTTTCTCCTGCCTGTGCATGTCCATCTCCATTTTCATCTTTGAACAAAGCTGTTTTCACTAATGCAATTGATGGGTTACTAAATACTTTTACAGTAACCACTGCATCATCACAATTGTCAGGATTCAGTATCTCACATATTCTATAGTTCAGTGTATAGGTTCCCCCTGGGGTACCCGGCGCAACTAAAACATTAGTTCCCGACAAAGTAATCCCTGGATTGGTAGCACTTACAAATGTTGTATTTACATCTGATGGTACAACAGCACTTCCGTTTAAGGTATCATTCGTCAACACATTCGTTAATGAAATTCCGCCTGTTGAACCGTTTACGGAAATCCCTGTGTCTGCTACAGCATCAATTGAAGCTATTCTTACCTTTACAGTAAGTGCGGCTATTGCATTGGTACATTCACCTGTCCCTATTACAGTATAAGTGATAGTCGCAGTTCCTGCCGATACACCTGTTACAACTCCCGTTGAAGAATTAACTGTCGCTTTAGAAATGTCGCTACTTTTCCATGTTCCACCAGCAGTACCACTTGAAGCAAATGGCGTGGTCTCTGCTACGTGAATGTTTTGGATTCCTGTTATCGTTCCTGCGTTTGGCGGTGTTACTACCGTAATCGTTCCTGTAGCATTTAGCACATTTCCACAACCTCCCGTTAATGGGATGCTGTAAGCAAAGGTGCCCGTTTCCTTTGGTGTTCCGCTGATGGTAATCACATTCGATGCCCACGCAGCCGTTACTCCTGCCGGGAGGTTTGCGGCGATTCCTATGCCTGTGACTCCAGCGGTGCCGTGGGTAATATTCATCAAAGCTGTATTGATACACAGGGTTGGTGCTGATGAAGCCGCTGCCACCGTATTATCATGATTTACTGTTACCAATATAGATTCTGAATTTGCAGCTGCACAAACTCCACTTTGAACTACTGCTCTGAAGTAAGTGTCTGCACTAAGAGTACCAATGGTCGCTCCTGTTAAGGTTGATGTGGTCTCGGCTATGTCTGTTGGAGTCGTAAAAACAGCATCACTTGATTTTTGCCATTTTACAATACTACCTGTATTATCTGATAAAGTTAAATCGGCAGGTGAATTTCCTGAACATATCGTTTGTGGTGAAGAGACTACTCCGCCTACTGAAACCGGATTTACTGTTACCAATATAGATTCTGAATTTGCAGCTGCACAAACTCCACTTTGAACTACTGCTCTGAAGTAAGTGTCTGCACTAAGAGTACCAATGGTCGCTCCTGTTAAGGTTGATGTGGTCTC
>NZ_JBLYEG010000035.1:0-6413 GCF_048514875.1 Flavobacterium sp. T12S277
TTTTAATCGTTAATTAACCACAAAACCTGGTGGTCAATTTGCTCCGGAATCAGGTGGTCAGTTTGCTCCGGAACGGGTGGTCAATTTACTCCGGAATTAGGTGGTCAAATTGACCGGTTTTTCCAATTATACAACAGTAAATAATTGGGGATAAAAATCCGTTTCTTTTTATCAATATGAATATACTTACACTGCCTGACGAGTTAAATTTTGAAGGGTCAAATCTAATCGAGGTTTATGACTACAATAGCTCTAAGAAGGTTTCGAAGCAGCAAATCATTTTGAGTCAGCATGCCTTTAGTTTTTTAATGGAAGGAACAAAGGAAGTTGTTTTTGATAATTCGGCTGTATCGATAGATGCTTCGAAGTTTCTTATGATGCAATCGGGACCTTGTTTAATGACCGAAAAACTTTCGGCTGTTTCTAATTACAGAAGTATTGTTTTGTTTTTTTCAAATGAATTGGTTTTGCGATTTATGAGAAAAATGGAGTGGAGTAAAGCGGAAGTAAAAGAGTCTAAATCTGTTTATGCTTTTGAGTATGATGTATTCCTTAAACGATTTGTAAATAGTTTAGTGGATATTTCGAAGTTATCGATAGCGATTAAAAGTAAATTACTGGAAGTAAAGCTGGAAGAATTACTGCTTTATCTGACGGAGTTGCATGGTACAGCATTTCTGTCTTCTTTAACGGCTAATCGTAATGATTCTTCGCAAAAATTTGTTCAGATTATTGAAAGTAGTCATTTGAGTAAATTATCTTTAAAGGAACTTGCCTTTTTGTGTAATATGAGTGTTTCGACATTTAAACGAGAATTTGAAAAACACTATTCGGAATCGCCCATTAAATGGTTTCAAAACAAAAGACTGGAATTTGCTAATTACCTACTTCATAAAGAGCAGAAAAGCCCTTCAGAGGTTTATTTTGAAGTGGGTTACGAGAGTTTATCGAGTTTTACTCAGGCTTATAAATCAAAGTATGGAGTGACGCCGAAACAGGGACAGCTAAAATGAGCTTTTAGCTACAGTTTTTGAGCCTTTAACTTAATTCCTTTTTTGTCTTCAGTTTTAAATTTGTTTGAAATTCTAAAACACAAAAAAATGAAAAAAGTAAATGTAATTTTGATAATGTCTCTAATTTTCACAACGACAATTTTTGGACAAAAGACTTTTACGCTCAGCAGTAAAGATCTGGGAGGGGAGGCAACTAAAAAACAGGAATTTAAGGGATTTGGCTGTACCGGTGAGAATCAGTCTCCCGAATTGTCCTGGAAAAATGCTCCGGCCGGAACAAAAAGTTTTGCTGTGACGATGTACGATCCCGATGCACCCACCGGAAGCGGATTCTGGCACTGGGTTGTATTTGATATTCCTTCGGATGTAAATGAACTGCTGCCTAATGCCGGTAACAAAGATAAATTTGCAATAAAAGGTGCCATCCAAAGCATCACCGATTACGGAATTAAAGGTTTTGGTGGGCCATGTCCGCCAGAGGGGCATGGATTTCATCAGTACATTATCACTGTTTACGCTCTTAAAACCGACAAACTGGGACTTGATGAGAATACAAACCCGGCCATCGTAGGGTTTAATCTATGGAATCAGACGTTGGCTAAAGCCAGTATTGTGGCTTACTATAAAAGATAAATACGAATTGATATTTCGTAAAAAAAAGCAGGATGTTTTGAGTATCCTGCTTTTTTTATCGAGTATCGGTTTCTTTGTTAGTGATATTTCGTCGATTTTGAATTGATTTGCAAAACGGTATTTTTTGCATGGGAAAACTCTAGAATGCTCGCCATGTTTCATAAGAACTCTTGCAGAATAAGGTGGAGTAAATAAGGTGTTCGAAAACTAAAGCCCAGCTGATACTTTGTAGAAGCTCTTTGCGGGGGCGAAGTCAGAGACATTCGTACAGCAGCCACGCTTTGCCTAGCGGGTGAAGTTAGCAACCAACAAATTTGATATATTGCTTATTCTCTTGGAATAACAATTTCAATTTTAGAAATTAGTTTTTTGTTAAAATAAAAACCCACTTTAATTTTAGTGCCTTTTTTAACATCAACACTTGTCATCTCATACTGTCTATATGGCTCATTATGAATCTTGTAAAAAAATGCATTACGAATAGTATCACTAACACCTGATTTGAAATTTATATTAATCGAATTAAAACGATTATTTTCAGATGAAAACTTTATTGGCAACAGACCATATCGTTTAGTAGTGATACTTTTATCTAACCAAATATCAAAATTTTTCTTAACTAGATCAGTCGAATCTTTTAAAAATAAAATATCTAGCTTATCAGTAATAAATATTTCTTTTTCAATTGACTCTTTTTTACTAAGGGAATAAGAAAAGGAATATTGTATAAATTGACCATTTTTAGTAAAAAACACACTAAAAAAATAATATGCAACGATCACTAATAGCACATATATTATTGTTTTTCTATTCATTACTTCCTTTTTAGTTTTTTGTCAACATCTTGACCTTTGTTAGATTTTTCTATTTGTGCCTCTGCTTCGCAAAGTGTTCCTTTCGAGCGCTTTGCAAATGTCTCTAACTTTGCGTCAATTTACAAATATGCGATTTAAAACGAATAAGTCATAAAGTCTCTGACTTTAAAACTAAAATTCTAGATGCAATTTCTGGAGCAGAGTATGTTTAAAATTGTTATTATTGGAATAATAAAAGACAAAAGCCACTTCGTAATGAAGTGGCTTTTTTGATTTTGGACAACCCGATGGTTGTTTTTTAGTCTTTTATTATATCAATGTTCAATTAATTATTGCAAGCATATTTTTTCTCTTTAATTATTTTATATTTTTTATCACCTTTCTTTTGGATAACCCAAAATGAATAATCTATAGTAGAAAAATTTCCTTTGTCTATAAAAGAAGTCAAATCGACAGAATATCCTGACTTAGTGAAAACACCATCAATGTTTTTTTTAGTGGAAAGAAATAAAAATTTGTCATCTATTACAGTTGTATAAATGTTTGTAATCCCTTTTGAAGCTATAAAATTTTCAAGGCTATATTTTGTGATTAATATTATGTCATTTTTCATAATCTCAATGCTCCACTGAACACTTTTTGTTTGACAAAGGCTGTCTTTTTTCATAATTCTTTTTATTGTAGATTTCAGATGAGAATCATTTAAAAAGATAATTTCAGATGTATGAATTTTTTCTGACGTTTCGCCTTGTGAATAACAAAAATTGTTAAATACGAAAAACAGACATAATATATTTAATAACTTCATGGCATTTTTTCTTTTTAAATTTACTTTTTAGATTTTCCCCTACTCCGCAAAGTGTTCCTTTCGAGCGCTGGGAAATGTTTCTGACTTTACACTAACTTACAAATATGCAATTTAAAACGAATAAGTTATAAAGCTTCTGACTTTAAAACTAAAATGTTTAGATGCAATTCCCAGAAAATTAAAAATAATACTAAGAAAAACCGTAAAAAGTCAGGAGACTTTTATCAAGATTATAATTTCTAAGAAATAAAAAAAGTGCAAAGTCAGAGACATTTGCGCAGCTTTTCAGTTGAACTCTTTGGAGAGCGGGAGCTCAAATTTTTTATTTGAAAACTTCACCATTATTATTTAGAACCAAATTTTTTATAACATATGTATTTTTTGATACAGAATCAAATAAAAAATATTCAGAACCTATTTCTGAAGAACTAAAAGGAGGTGATAAAGAGATTATAGCATCCATTCTATTTCCTATATAATAATCCAAAATTAATTGTTCTTCTTTGTAGTTAGTTTTATCATCTCTTAAATTAATTGAATTTACATCTTTTAATGTATTGGAAATGTAAATTTGTTTGCTTGATTTTCTATCATAAATTAGAGATTTAAAATGATTTGTTCCTGAGATAGGAAGATGATTAACCCAAGAATATATGTATATGAAATCATTAGTCAAATTATTATTTAATTCTAGAAAAATTTTCTTAGTAGGATTAAAGTTTTTATGAGATAGTATAATATGAGCATCTCCATTTCTGGTATTATAAGCCTTTTTCATATTATTAATATTTTGATAGTTCTTATTACTACATCCTACTAAAATTGTTGAAAAAAATATTAAGGTTAATATTGACTTTTTCATTTTATCTCTTGCTATTGATGATTTTATTTAAAATTCCCTACTCCGCAAAGTGTTCCTTGCAAGTGCTAGGTAAATGTCTCGAACATTACGCCAATTTACAAATATGCAATTTAAAACGGATAAGTCGTAAAGACTCTGATTTTAAAACTAAAATTATTAGATGCATTTCGTAGAAAAGAAAAATTAAAAACAATATTAAGATTATAATTTCTAAGAAATAAAAAAAGCGTAAAGTCAGAGACATTTACGCAAATTTTTATGAGAACTCTTTGCAGAGCGGGGTTAATATTTTTTAATATAATCTTCCCAATCTTTTGGGTATTTTTTTTTAATTTTTTTTAGTATGTAATCAGGAATAGGTTCTTTACTGTAATCCAATCCTTTTTCTTCCAAAAATTGAATTACTTCAAGTTTACTTTTATATTGTTCAGACTTCAGGTCAATTATAGATTTCCGAAGGGCTTCTAAAATATAAACTTTTTGTCCATCTATTGTTTTGTACAACATTAAATTGAAATTTGCACCGTTTTGTAAAAGATATAAAACAACATCTAATCTATCAAGTGTTAAAGCCTCTGAAAGAGGTAAAATTGTGTGTCCTTGATTATGATAATTTACATTTGCACCCGATTCAACCAGAAATTTAACTTTCTGTAAGCTGTCAGGGTCTAAAAAACTAATGGCTGCCAATAAAGCAGTTTGTCTAACTTCATCACCTTCTTTAACGGGAGCACTTTCAATTGCATTTGGATTTCCTTTGTACTTTAAAATTAATTCAAGATATTTGGAATCGTTATTATTAGCTGCACAAATAACGGCCGATCCTCCTCTATACATATCCGCGACATTTGGGTTGGCTCCCGATGCTAACAATAATTTAGTAATTTGAAATTGACTGTTTTTTATCGATAACATCAATAAGGTATTTCCAAATTTAGGTTCTTTAAAATCAATATAGATCTTTTTCTTCTTATTACTAAGAATTTCTTTTATTTTAGTAGTGTCTTCATCTTCAACTGCTTTTGCTAACTCCCAAGCTGGAGTTTCTTGAAACAATTGATAATCATTTCCTAATAAATTTTGTTTATTGACGATATTTTCTCTGTTATTGCAACTAATAAATAAAAAAAATACACCAAAATATACAATTAGTTTTTTCATGACTTTAAATTATTTATATTTTTTCCACCAATTTGATACTGAATTTTTAACAAATCCTCCAAAGGATTGTGTTCTTAAGCTTTCAATAGCTGAATCAATACTATGACCATTAGCCGCACCTTGGCTACTTCCTGGCTCAATGTAATGTTTTCTTCCTCCTGCAGTTGGTAACCCAGTAGCACCCTGTACTGCATTAAGAGGGTCAGTTGTGACAATATACGCATCAGTTGTTGTTGATTTTTGAAGACCTCCAGGTGAAAATGTAGATAAGCCGGCAGCATTAAAAGTTATGGCATTATCTCCCGTTGCTATCGCATTAGCTTCAGCTAAACCACCACCTAAAGAATGCCCTGTAAATGTTAATTCAGCACCTTTAAGATTTGCGTCTAATTCTTTAGCATTATCAGTAGATTGTTGATATTGCTCAGACTTACCAAATACTTGCTTTACATCTTGTTTAGTATCTGTCATATCTTCAGTTCCAGCGGTAGCATAAGTATATTCTGTTTTACCTTTAACTGTTCGCTCATAAACTTGAGATTTAAAACCTGTATCGTTATTGTTTAATTTTAGACCTTTTCCTGCACTAGATACCTTCCAACCACCTATTAATTTCACCTTGTCCCCATAAACATGTTTTGACATTATAGCTGCTTCTAATGGTGAAGGTTTTGCTTCCATTCCATCAGGGTCAATGAAAAACACAGGATTATTAAGAGCATATGTATATGGATTGAATCTACGAGATTTTTCAGCTAGTGGGTCGATGTTCATCCAACGACCAATTGCAGCATCATAATTTCTCGCTCCATAGTCATAAACATTAAGCTGCAACTCATCTTGCAATTCTTTACCATTGTACTTATACTTATTTTCTACACCAGTTTTAACAGTATTATAGCCTTCGTGTTTTAATCCAAACGGATAATAATTGTTTTCTTCTTTAATGGCCAGTGTTTTATCATAACTCAAACGAACATTACCTAAATGATCTTTGTACTGATAGATATATTTATAAGAACTTCCAGAAGGCTCTACATAACCTTCGGCTGTTGGGAAAAACTTCAAAATACTGCTGTCATACTGGTAGCCTCCCAGATAATCTGTTTTTATGGCAGTTC
>NZ_JBLYEG010000036.1:0-6143 GCF_048514875.1 Flavobacterium sp. T12S277
AAAATATAGTTTTTAATCAAAACGGAGGTGGTCATTTTGCTCCGGAATTAGGTGGTCATTTTGAACTGGAATCAGGTGCTCACTTTAAAACGGAATGGGGTGATCAATATAACCGGAATTTGCACTGCGAATGTAGTTTCATTAGATTTCTTTCCTTGTAGAACATTAATTAATAAACGTCGAATTATAGCCACATTAAAGACGTCGCGCAATTACATTAACCCAATTATTATACTGTTTTACAACCGATTACACGATATCTAACTCAAAAAAAAAAAAAAAAAATAATCTCATACACATAACTCCTAACAAGGCAATTATTTTGGCAACCACAATAAAGTACAGTAGTTCATAAAAACATTTTAACTTAATCTCGATGTATATAAAGCATGATGGGGTTAAATCTAAAGTAATTGGAAAGAATAACTAAAATCTCTTTTTGGAGGTAAATCTCATCTCAGATGAATAGTTATGTTTAATGAAGCGCCTAATAAAATAATTTTAATACTTGAAATAACAAACATTAAAATAGATAAAAAAGAAAGTAACCTGTAACCAACGTACTGGTTGCTACTTCTTACAAATAGTATCTCACTTTACCAATTATCTTTTTTTATAAAAAAACAGATATGAAATTTAGCAAGCTGTTCATTATTTCTAAAATTATTATTTTTCAATTCACAATGATATTTTTTTATTTCATAAGTTTTAAAATTACAGTCTCCATGGTTGAATAATCACAAAATAAGAGCTGGCCCAATTGAAATTATTGCTATATTAAAATTTAATTCATACTCTTTATCTAGGGTAATCCTACATTTAAAAATTCCCTTTACAGATATATCAATCCCTTCAATAGTCCCGATTGATTCCACCCAATAGATCTATTTAACAAATTTGGATTTAATGTATGTTTGACAAATTTCAAATTATTATGAGTTGGATTAAAAATACCTTAATTTAAAACTATCTTCCAATGCTTCTAAACAACAACACCATGATATCAAGGGATTAAATAATTGAAATAAGATTTCAATTCATTTATTATCTCAGGTTTAAGTTTTGAGGTATCCAACAACAACACCTCCTCTATTTTTCCTAGTTCCGATAAAATTCCATTATTGAAACTACAAATAATTAAAGGAATCTCTTTTCTATATACTTTAAGGAAATCAAGTAATTCCTTTTCTGAATAGATCACAAATACAATCACTGAATATTTATCTAATACCTTGTCAAAATACTTAAAATTGCAATATGCATCAAAAGAATAATCTTCTTGAAATTCATGCTTTAAGAATCTTGAAAAATATTTTTGACTATCATATATAAGTCCTTTTCTCTTGCCCATGGCTCTAATATCTTGCTTCATAATTCCATCTAAATTCTAATTCTGGTGCCACTCTTAACTTTTACTCTAAAATCTCACTGCGTTTGCAACTTAATTTCCCGCAACATTTCACTAGAGTTATTCATAAAATCTAAAAAATATTTACTGTATAATCTAAGAATGAAAATATTCTTTGGATCTCTTTACTGTGAAAAATAATCCGTTACAAAAGAGGCTATAATCACCATTCTAAACAAAACTAAACCACTGATGGACTAACATAAAAATCAATTTTAATATAGAATCAGTGGTATTAGGTTTTATTAAACAAAGTGAAATACACTTTAAAATTATTCTACTTAAAAATTACATTGAAGTAATTATAAACTCACTACGTCTGTTAGCCTGATGTTCTTGCTCCGTACATTGCACACCATCTGCACATTTATTTACTAACTGAGTTTCACCATACCCTTTACCAGTTAACCTATTTGCAGCTATTCCGTTTTTAACTAACCACGCAATAGTTGATTTAGCTCTTCTATCTGAAAGTTTCTCGTTATAAGCATGCGTCTGTCTACTATCAGTATGTGAACGAACGTCTATCTTCATTGTTGGATACTGCTTCATAACATCCAGAATTTTTTCTAATTCAAAAGCTGCATCTTTACGAATAAAAGATTTATCCAAATCGAAATAAATTATCTCGATTTTAAGAAATTTTGCAAGATCGTCCCCTACTGTAACTTTAGACACTGCTTTTTCCAATGCAATAGGCAAATCTGTTTTTCCACTCTCCTTAGCAATAGTAATGCTTTGTTCTTTGGTAATATAATCCGCTTTTATTGCCCTCACATGGTATGACTCTCCACACTTTACTTCAAATGCATAGTGAGCTTTTTCATCTGAAACCACTTGTTGTAATTCTTTGAAATTGCTATCAAATAAAACTACCTGGGTCATGGGCAATAATTTTCCGTCTACCAGATCAGTTACAACTCCTGAAAGCTCTTGTTCACAGGTTAACTTTTTTGTTTCAGTGAATCTGTAAATATCATCATAACCTTCTCCTCCGGATCGATTTGTTGTAAAGAAACCTGTTCTAGATTGACCATTAATAAGTAATGCAAAATCATCTGTTTTTCCATTGATAGGTTCCCCTACATTTTGCGATTCAGACATAGAGCCATTTTGATCTAATTGGACAACAAAAACATCCAAACCTCCAAGTCCAGGATGACCATCACTGGCATAATACAACTCGTTCTGATCACTTATAAAAGGAAAAGTTTCTCTACCCTCTGTATTGATTTTGTTTCCTAAATTCTCTGGTGTTCCATAACTACCATCATCGTTGATTTTAACCTTAAACAAATCAGATTGCCCTAAAGTTCCTGGCATATCCGATGCAAAATACAATGTTTTCTCGTCGATACTCAATGCCGGATGAGCGACACTATATTGATCACTGTTAAACGGAAGTTCTCTTACATTACCCCATACACCCTTTTCAAGAGTTGACTTATATAACTTTAACAAAGTCACTCTTTTACTATCTTCTTTTTTCTTTCCATTTAAAAAATTGTTTCTAGTAAAATACATCGTTTTTCCATCTTGGGTAAAAACTGGAGTAGATTCATGAAATTTAGAATTTATTCTATTATCGAATCGTTCTGGTTTTCCCAAACTACCATCTGATTTCATTTCCGATCTATAGAGATTTGTAAATGATTGATTGTTCCATTTGAAAACCTTCTTAGCAATTCCCCCTGTATCTCTTGCTGAAGCAAATACTAAGTTATTACCTAAAAATGAACTCCCATAGTCAGAAAACTTAGAATTGATACCCGCATTTTCAATGGTATATCGCCAAGAATTTGCTTTGATCTCCTCGAGATAATTTCTATTACTCTTAAATAGCTTAGCTCGTAAATCATTGCCTGATTTATGATTAAATTCGGTCATCATTTTATCAGATTTAGCATAATCTCCTATCGATTTTAAACACTGAGAATATCTATAATAGTACTCCGGTTCCTGATTTTGATTCATATCAAAAAGCTTTTCATACCATTTTTCTGCTTTTTCTAACTCGGCATTAAAATAATATGCATTTCCTAACTTTTGAAACATGCTCTCATCAGTATAGCCTTTATTGGCTACACGCTCATAAGTAGCTATTGCATCTATATAAGCGTAACGATCATATTCTTTATCGGCCGCAGCCACTTTTGCTTTTTGAGTATATCCCTGAAATGCGATAAGACTCATAAGCGAACTATAAATAAGGTTTTTAATTTTCATAGTAGAGGATATTAAAAGAATCTTGGAGAGATGATCTTATTATACTTATTGAACAATTCATATCTTAGAAAAATTTCATGTGAGCCCGAATTGTAGTTATCTAATCGAGTAGTTTCTAAATCATAACCATAACCGATAAACCATGAATCTGTTGCTTGAAAACCCACCATAGCACTAAATGCTGCACTCCATCTATAAGCCAATCCTGCTACAAACTTCTCGTTTATTAAAAAGTTCGCAGATACATCTACTTGTAAGGGTGCACCTTGCACATACTTAGTCAGTAATGACGGCTTAAATTTCAGTGAGGGATTCAAATCAAACACATGACCTGCAATGAGGTAATAATGAATATTTTCTTGAGCCACATGGCTGTTAGCTCCCCTATTGGCGTACTTATCAAAATGCTTGGTTTCCAATAAATTAGGAGCAGACAAACCGACATATGTATTATCCGAATGCAGATATAATCCCACTCCAATATTTGGAGAAAACTTATTATCTATATTGGTATCAAAAACATAATCATTCTTATCATATTGATTCAACTTCGTAAAATCAACATCTAACAAATTTGCAGATCCTTTTAATCCAAATGATAGCTTATAACTTTCCGACACAGGTATACTGTAAGAAAAATCAATAGCTATATTACTCTCATTTGAAGGCCCTATCCTATCATTTATAAAGGACAAACCAACTCCCATATTACTATTGCTTATCGGCATATTGATCGAAGCCGTATTTGTTACCGGTGCTCCCTCTAATCCTACCCACTGTGTACGGTGCAAACCAAATATGCTTAAAACACCTCTAGACCCTGCATACGCAGGATTGATATTAATGGTATTATACATATATTGTGTAAACTGTGAATCTTGCTGGGCATGAATCAAGCCTGATAATAGTATCAGAACCAATCCTATTAATTTTGTTTTCATCTGTCTTTTTTTTTATAATCCCCGAGAGATGTAATGCCTCCCGGGAATTAGATTTATCTATTTTCTATTGATATATAAATAACCTGCTTTTTGGTGTCCTGTAGAATTATAATCCTTGTATTTTAGAATATAATAATAGGTTCCAACTGGTAATTCAGCAGAAGCATTAATCGTTACACGGCCTTCCGAAATACCTTTAAAGGCTCTGTCGGAATTGTTATAATTATCACGCTCAAATACTAAAACTCCCCAGCGGTTATAAATTTCAACCGAATTCTCTGGATAGCATTCTAAACCTCTTACATAGAATAAATCATTACTGCCATCTGCATTGGGAGATACGGCATTAAAAACTTCTATACTACAACCTTCAATCTTTAAGACTGTTGGATTATCTCCTACAGTACTCATATCATCTGAGTTGTCCTTAACGATTATTCCATCATAGCTTGTTCCACTAACAGTTGCTTGATTACTCACAGATCCTAAATTTATATCTGACTGTTTTAGAGTATAAACTCCAACAAAAGTAGTTCTGTCAGATTCTCCTACTGCCAAACTTATAGGACTTCCGGTAAGTACTATCCCAGGAAGAGGGTCAGTTAGACTCACATTTGTTAATGCTACATCTCCAGTATTGGTAACTTCAAAACTATAGATAACACTTTCTCCAGCCTGTGCATGACCATCTCCATTTTCATCTTTAAACACCGCTGTTTTCACTAATGCAATCGATGGGTTACTAAATACCTGTACAGTAACTACCGCATCATCACAATTGCTAGAATTGAGTTTCTCACATATTCTATAAGTTAAGGCATAAGACCCTGCCGGGGTACCAGGCGCAACCAAAACATTGGTTCCTGACAAAGTAATCCCAGGATTAGTCGCACTTACAAACGTAGTATTTACTTCCGAAGGCACAACAGCACTTCCGTTTAAGGTATCATTAGTTAATACATTGGTTAGTGAAGTTCCTCCTTCTGAACCATTTACTGAGATTCCTGCGTCATCTGTCGCTACGATAACTCCTGCAACAACTGTTACCGAAACTGTAGCTTGATCACAATTGGTAGGATTAAGTTTCTCACATATTCTATAAGTCAATGTATAAGTCCCGGCCGGCGTATTTGGCGCAACCAAAACATCGGTTCCCGACAAAGTAATTCCGGGATTAGTAGCACTTACAAAAGTAGTATTTACATCCGAAGGTACTACGGCACTTCCATTTAAAATATCATTGGTTAATACATTAGTTAATGAAGTCCCTCCTGTGGAGCTGTTTACCGGACTTCCCGTATCATCTGTAGCTACAATAGCTCCAGCTGTTACCGTCACAGTAACCACTGCATCATCACAATTGGTCGGGTTGAGTTTCTCGCAAATTCTGTAAGTCAATGTATAATTCCCTGCTGGCGTGCCTGGAGCAACCAAGACATCAGTTCCCGACAGAGTAATTCCAGCATTGGTAGCACTTACAAAAGTAGTATTTACATCTGATGGCACTACAGCACTTCCATTTAAGGTATCATTAGATAATACATTCGTTAGTGAGGTTCCTCCTGTTG
>NZ_JBLYEG010000037.1:0-5284 GCF_048514875.1 Flavobacterium sp. T12S277
TTTGGATGAGTTATCCAGGTTGTTGCCTGATTATATGGTTCCCGGTGCTTTGGTTGTTATGGATTCTTTTCCATTGACTATTAATGGCAAGCTGGACAAACGTTCTTTGCCTGATCCTGATTTTAGTTCATCATCGGAAGATTATACAGCTCCAAGGACGGAATTGGAGAGATCGATCTGCAGTATCTGGGAAGAAGTCCTTGGATTGGACAGAGTTGGAGTAACGGATAATTTCTTCAAGATAGGTGGTAATTCGATATTATGTATTCAGCTAAAGCAAAATTTAAATAAGCTTAAAGAATTTAAAGATATTGGTATTGCTGATTTATTTAAAAATGATACAATTGCCAAACTTATTTCTAGTATAGATAATCATAAACAAACAAATTATAAACTACAAAATAGTATTGGCAAAAATCGTAATCATGAAATTGCTATTATTGGAGTTTCAGGTGAATTTAGTGGCGTAAAAAACCTTGATGATTATTGGCAGCTAATTATAAATCAGAAGGAAGGTCTTCAGTTTTTTACTAAAGAAGAATGTAAAGATATAGGGATTAAAGAAACTTTGTTAGAAAATGAAAATTATCTTCCAGTTGCAGGTTTAATTGAGGATATTGAATTATTCGACCCATTATTTTGGGGTATTTCTCCAAACGAAGCTAAACAGCTTGATCCTCAAATCCGTAAATTTATTGAACACTGTTGGTTTGCCTTAGAAGCATCAGGATATGGTAATAATCATAAAGATTTTATTACTGGTGTTATTGGGGGAAGTGGAAGCAATGATTATTACTATAATCATATTTTAAAAGGTGAAATGGCTGATGAAATCAATGTGTGGGATGTAGCAGCCTCAAATAGTAAAGATGCTTTAACAACTAAAACTGCATTTTTTCTGGGTTTATCAGGACCAGCTAATTCAATTAATACCGCCTGTTCTACTAGCCTAGTTTCCGTTGTTGAGGGATGTCAAAAATTGCAATTAGGTATATGTGATATGGTTTTGGCAGGAGGAGTATCCTTATTGTTGCCAGATCAAATTGGTTATATATATAACGAAGGCATGATTTTATCAAAAGATGGACATTGTAGGACTTTCGATGCGGATGCATCTGGAACAATTGGAGGTTCAGGGGTAGGTGTTGTTTTGCTTAAGCGTTTAGAAGATGCTATTAAAGATAATGATAATATAATAGGAGTAATCAAAGGATATGCAACAAATAATGATGGCGATCGAAAGATAGGATACACTGCTCCTTCTATAATAGGTCAAAGTGAATGTATAATAAATGCTCAAATAAATGCAGGCATTACATCAGATGAAGTTGATTATGTTGAATGTCATGGAACAGGAACTAATATCGGAGACCCAATAGAAATTCAAGCACTTAGGGAAGCATTTACTTACAATATAGATAAGAAAAAAAAAATAGATAAAAATACAATTTTAGGATCGGTTAAAGCAAACATTGGACATACTAACTCTGCAGCAGGTATAGCTGGTTTACTTAAAGTATGTAGCATGTTGAAAAATAGTGAAATCCCTGGACAAACTAATTTTAATATAATTAATCCGGAATTATATTTAAATAAAACTACTTTTAGTATTAATACAAAAAATAAGGAATGGATTGCCAATTCAAATAGACAGAGAATAGCAGGGGTTAGCTCATTTGGAATTGGAGGTACAAATGCACATTTGATTATTGGAGATTACATTTATGACAAAGAAAAATCAATTAAAATTAAAAATAATCAATTTATTTTAGATAATAAGTGTGTAACTCAAAATTATATTATTCTTTTTTCTGCTAAAAGTAGAAAATCACTTGAAAATCACAAACAATTATTTATAGAATATTTAAAAGGAATAAATAAAGATGATGATGTAGAGAATATAAAAAATATCGCATTTACCTTACAGGAGAAAAGAAAGCATTTTGAATATAGAAGTGCATATAGAGTTACAAGTAAGCAAGAATTGATTAGCAAGTTAAATGTAGACTTATCTTATATACAAACTACTGCTGAAGAGAATAGTAAAATTGTTTTCATGTTTCCTGGTCAAGGAGCTCAATATACTCAAATGGCCAAGGGACTATATGACAATGAACCACAGATTAAATGTATTATTGATAAATGTATTGATTTAGCTAATAAATTTTTAGCGATTGATCTTTATCAGGTAATTTATCCGTTGGAAAATATTTTAAATTATGATATAAATGAAATTCAATTTACTCCAATCTCATTATTTATTATTGAATATTCTTTAGCTAAGTATTTAGAATATTTGGGTGTTCATGCAGATGCATATATTGGACATAGCTTTGGAGAATATGTTGCTGCAACTTTAGCAGGAGTATTTGATTTGGAAGATGCTATTAAAATTGTGATTGTAAGAAGTAAGTTAATGCAATTAATGGAGCCTGGAAGTATGCTGTCAGTAAATGCTGAAGAACACGTCATTAAAGAAATTGTAGAATCATTCAATTGTGAAATTGCAGTAATTAATTCAGTTGAAGATATTGTGATTTCCGGTACAATAATAGGTATTGAAAAACTTCAAAAGACATTAGAGAAACAAAATATTCCTGTGGTTAGATTGAAGACTTCTCATGCAGGTCATTCAAAAATGATGGAAAAAGCAGCTAAAGAATTTGAAAAGGAATTTAAACAAATTAAGTTAAATAGACCTAACAAAGTATTTGTTTCTAATTTGACAGGAGAAATTGCTACGGACGAAGTTAGTACAGCGGCATACTGGTGCAGACATCTCAGAAATACAGTATTGTTTTCTAAAGGAATCGATAGACTTAGTAAGGAATATAATTATCAAGTTAGTTTTATTGAAGTTGGTGTAGGGAAGGGACTAAGTTCATTTGTAAATAAATATAAGAATGCTAATAAATATAAAAAGATACAATCTTTGCAATTATTACCTTCGTCGAAAGAAGTAAATGAGAGTGATGAATATTACCAAAAAATTGAATTTGGTGAAGATATTAAAGCAAAACTTTGGATCTCAGGAATTATTGATAATCCTAATGACGTTAAATTGTTTAATGAAGCGAAACTAATAACAGATATTCCACGTTATCAATTCGATTATCAAGATTGTTGGATAAAAAAAGGTGATCTTCCGAATGCTAAAACATTTAATTCACTCGAAAATATTTGTTATGAGCGCTCATGGGAAAGAAGTGATGTAATTAAACAAAATAAGGATTTTTCTAAAAATATAAAGTATAAAAATATTTTAATACTGATTAATGAAAAGATATTAGAAGATGAGACTTATGAATTACTAAATCTCCTAAGAGATAATTATGATAATACTAATTATGCAATTCATCAATTATCTAATGATATAGATGCTGATTTTATATTTGATTTTAATAATAAATCACATATAAGTAAAATTTTAGATAAGAAAAATAATATTGATGAAATAGATTTAATAATCTACATATCATCAAGTATTGATGTTATGAATCCTGCTTTAGATATTTTTGCATTAAAGAATGTATTCGAGTGGTCAAAGCAAACAAGTATTAAAATTCCAAAAATAATTTCAATATCTTTTGATAATTATGAGGTTGTTGGCTCTGAATTATTAAAAGAAAGGCCTTCTATTGTTTATGGAGTCACAAAATCGATTCCATATGAATATTTTACTTCAAACACTAAAACGTTTCACATAGATTTATCTTCAAAAGATTATAATTATAAAGATTATCTGTTATCTATTCTAGAGCAAAATAAAGAAAATGAGTTAGTTGTAATAAGAGGTAAGTACTTTTGGACTCCAACTTATAAGAAAGCAAAAATTATTGATGTTAAAGATAAAATATGTAATCAAAGTTCTGCTTTTTTAATTACAGGAGGATTAGGGGCTTTAGGGTATGCCTATGCAAAGCACTTATCAAATAATCATAATCAATGTACACTTATTCTAATAGGCCGTACTATAGAGGCAAACCTAAGAGAAGATTATAAAAATAGACTCGCTGTTTTAAGACAAACAAAACATAACATAATTTACTCTGCTATTGATATTGGAGATTCTGAGGCCACAAATGTCTTAAAAGATATCCTAAAAATTAATTGTATAAGTAATATTAATGTTGTTTTACACACTGCGGTTACTGTTGCTCAAAGTGCTTTAAATAATAAAACCCATAATGATATTGAGCAAGTTCTTAATCCTAAAGTAATAGGTATTGAAAATTTATTGAAACTAGCCAAATTTGTACCTATAAATAATTTGGTAAGTTGCTCATCATTAACAAGTATAATGCCTTCATTGGGGAATATGGAATATACTGCAGCAAATCTATATTTAGATGAGATAAGTTATAGGAAACACTCCAATGTTGATTCGATACTTTCAGTTAACATAAATCAAATCTCTGATGCAGGAGCGGCGTTAGAATTTATTGAAAATAGTGTAACCAAAAGTGGAAAAACTTCAAACTCAATTCTAAGCAAGGAATTTCCTGTTATTCTAGAGAATTTATTAGTAGCTAACCATCAAAAAAATATTTGTATATCAAGATTTGATATACAAATTGGATTTACGAATTATTTCAAGTTTTTAGATTTTCAAAAGAATAAAAATGAGACATTAGGTAATATCAAATTGATTGAAACAGATTTTAGTGATATAGAATATAATATTGCTAAGATATTTGGTGAGGTATTAGGTTTAGAGGAAATCTCAGTACAAGATGACTTTTTTAAGATTGGAGGAAATTCGATTTCAGCTATAAAAGTATCTCATTTGATGAGTCAGGCATTTGAATGTGATATTTGGGTATCCGATTTGTTTAAGCATAGAACAATAGAAAATCTAAAAGAAATATTATTTAACACTACTAAAATAAAAGGAGAGGTTTGGGAGATATGAATTTAATAAGATTAGTCAATGACTTTAAAATGAATAACTCAATTATATGGGTTGAAAATGATAATATTAAATTATTTGTATCTGATAGTTTTAAAAGTGATGAATTAAAAGATTTAATTGTAAAGTTCAAGCCTGAAATATTTAATTACTTGATATTTAATAAAATTTTTTCCAAAAGTGATTTTATAAATAAAAGAATATTTGTTTTTGATCAAAAGGAGAGTGTTTTATCTTTTGCTCAGGAACGTTTATGGTTTATCGAGCAGTATGAGCAAGGTACGAACGCTTACCATATGCCATCTGTATTTGAGCTTGATAAATCTACAGATATTGATGGATTGCGGTATGCACTTGAGTGTATTGTGTGGAGAC
>NZ_JBLYEG010000038.1:0-5226 GCF_048514875.1 Flavobacterium sp. T12S277
AAAAAACTCTTGCCATTTAGAAATAAGTTTTCTACTTTTGCACCCGCTTTGAAATACAAGCCAAACACAAGAAGACACGTTCGTAGACATATTGAATTGACAGCCGTTTTAACAGAGATGTTAAAACAAAAGAATAAGAGTAATGGAATCGAGAGATTCGAAGAGAACCGATAGAGACGACATCGCAATATAATATAAAAAATATACGATGAAGAGTTTGATCCTGGCTCAGGATGAACGCTAGCGGCAGGCTTAACACATGCAAGTCGAGGGGTATAGTTCTTCGGAACTAGAGACCGGCGCACGGGTGCGTAACGCGTATGCAATCTACCTTTTACAGAGGGATAGCCCAGAGAAATTTGGATTAATACCTCATAGCATAGCAATCTCGCATGAGATCACTATTAAAGTCACAACGGTAAAAGATGAGCATGCGTCCCATTAGCTAGTTGGTAAGGTAACGGCTTACCAAGGCTACGATGGGTAGGGGTCCTGAGAGGGAGATCCCCCACACTGGTACTGAGACACGGACCAGACTCCTACGGGAGGCAGCAGTGAGGAATATTGGACAATGGGCGCAAGCCTGATCCAGCCATGCCGCGTGCAGGATGACGGTCCTATGGATTGTAAACTGCTTTTATACGAGAAGAAACACTCCAACGTGTTGGAGCTTGACGGTATCGTAAGAATAAGGATCGGCTAACTCCGTGCCAGCAGCCGCGGTAATACGGAGGATCCAAGCGTTATCCGGAATCATTGGGTTTAAAGGGTCCGTAGGCGGTTTAGTAAGTCAGTGGTGAAAGCCCATCGCTCAACGGTGGAACGGCCATTGATACTGCTAAACTTGAATTATTAGGAAGTAACTAGAATATGTAGTGTAGCGGTGAAATGCTTAGAGATTACATGGAATACCAATTGCGAAGGCAGGTTACTACTAATGGATTGACGCTGATGGACGAAAGCGTGGGTAGCGAACAGGATTAGATACCCTGGTAGTCCACGCCGTAAACGATGGATACTAGCTGTTGGGAGCAATCTCAGTGGCTAAGCGAAAGTGATAAGTATCCCACCTGGGGAGTACGTTCGCAAGAATGAAACTCAAAGGAATTGACGGGGGCCCGCACAAGCGGTGGAGCATGTGGTTTAATTCGATGATACGCGAGGAACCTTACCAAGGCTTAAATGTAGATTGACCGGTTTGGAAACAGATCTTTCGCAAGACAATTTACAAGGTGCTGCATGGTTGTCGTCAGCTCGTGCCGTGAGGTGTCAGGTTAAGTCCTATAACGAGCGCAACCCCTGTTGTTAGTTGCCAGCGAGTCATGTCGGGAACTCTAACAAGACTGCCAGTGCAAACTGTGAGGAAGGTGGGGATGACGTCAAATCATCACGGCCCTTACGCCTTGGGCTACACACGTGCTACAATGGCCGGTACAGAGAGCAGCCACTGGGCGACCAGGAGCGAATCTATAAAACCGGTCACAGTTCGGATCGGAGTCTGCAACTCGACTCCGTGAAGCTGGAATCGCTAGTAATCGGATATCAGCCATGATCCGGTGAATACGTTCCCGGGCCTTGTACACACCGCCCGTCAAGCCATGGAAGCTGGGGGTGCCTGAAGTCGGTGACCGCAAGGAGCTGCCTAGGGTAAAACTGGTAACTAGGGCTAAGTCGTAACAAGGTAGCCGTACCGGAAGGTGCGGCTGGAACACCTCCTTTCTAGAGCCTTAAATGTTAGCAGTAATGCACGTTAAGGAAAAAAGATGTTTATCTAAAGGATCTGAATCACTAAATTCAATTACTCTTGCTGTTAATTTAAAAAAAAAATGAAAATTAAGTAAAACAGAGTCTCGTAGCTCAGCTGGTTAGAGTACTACACTGATAATGTAGGGGTCGGCAGTTCGAGTCTGCCCGGGACTACTTTTTTAGAATTGTTGATTGTTAATTATTAATTATTAATAAAAAAACAACAACAACAACAAACTAAAAAAGACTGTGAGCTTAAATAAGGAAATTCTAGAAGTTGGAATTCACCAAAGGAAATTAGAGAAGAATTAGAAATCTAAAATCTGAATTCTACAATCTAAGATTGAAAAATGGGGGATTAGCTCAGCTGGCTAGAGCGCCTGCCTTGCACGCAGGAGGTCAACGGTTCGACTCCGTTATTCTCCACAGATCCGAAAGGATAAAAGTTCATTGACATATTGAGATAAGAAAATAATAAAAAGTAGAAAGCGTTTTTTACAATTTTATTGTAAAAGACAAAAAAAAACGGTCATAATTAAATTTATGATTGGTACAATAAGCAAAATAAGGGCGTATGGGGGATGCCTAGGCTCTCAGAGGCGATGAAAGGCGTGATAAGCTGCGAAAAGCTACGGGGACGGGCACACACCGATTGATCCGTAGATACCTGAATGGGGCAACCCACTATGTTGAAGACATAGTACACCGATAGGTGGGCAAACCCGCTGAACTGAAACATCTAAGTAGGCGGAGGAGAAGAAAACAAAAGTGATTCCGTAAGTAGTGGCGAGCGAACGCGGATTAGCCCAAACCAATGATGTTACGGCATTGTTGGGGTTGTAGGACCACGACATTTTATGTACAAGGAACCGGAAGTTACTGGAAAGTGACACCATAGAGGGTGATAGTCCCGTATGGGTAACGAGTATAATAGATAGTGGTATCCTGAGTAGGGCGGGGCACGTGAAACCCTGTCTGAATTTGGCGGGACCATCCGCTAAGGCTAAATACTCCTGAGAGACCGATAGTGAACCAGTACCGTGAGGGAAAGGTGAAAAGAACCGTGAATAACGGAGTGAAATAGATCCTGAAACCATACGCTTACAAGCGGTCGGAGCCCTTTCGTGGGGTGACGGCGTGCCTTTTGCATAATGAGCCTACGAGTTAACGTTGCTGGCAAGGTTAAGTGGTTAAGCCACGGATCCGTAGCGAAAGCGAGTCTGAATAGGGCGCTTTAGTCAGTAGTGTTAGACGCGAAACCGTGTGATCTACCCATGGGCAGGTTGAAGCTGTGGTAACACACAGTGGAGGACCGAACCGGTTGACGTTGAAAAGTCTTCGGATGACCTGTGGGTAGGGGTGAAAGGCCAATCAAACTCGGAAATAGCTCGTACTCCCCGAAATGCATTTAGGTGCAGCGCTGAGCGTAAAGTTATATAGAGGTAGAGCTACTGATTGGATGCGGGGGCTTCACCGCCTACCAATTCCTGACAAACTCCGAATGCTATATAATGTTTCTCAGCAGTGAGGGCTTGGGTGCTAAGGTCCAAGTCCGAGAGGGAAAGAACCCAGACCATCAGCTAAGGTCCCCAAATATACGCTAAGTTGAAAGAACGAGGTTTGTCTGCCCAGACAGCTAGGATGTTGGCTTGGAAGCAGCCATTCATTTAAAGAGTGCGTAACAGCTCACTAGTCGAGCGGACGAGCATGGATAATAATCGGGCATAAGCGTATTACCGAAGCTATGGATTTACAGTTTACTGTAAGTGGTAGGGGAGCATTCTAACAGGGTTGAAGGTGTATCGTCAGGTATGCTGGACTGGTTAGAAAAGAAAATGTAGGCATAAGTAACGATAATGCGGGCGAGAAACCCGCACACCGAAAAACTAAGGTTTCCACAGCTATGCTAATCAGCTGTGGGTTAGTCTGGTCCTAAGGCGAACCCGAAAGGGACAGTCGATGGCTAACGGGTTAATATTCCCGTACTACTAATTACTGTGATGGGGTGACGGAGTGATGAAAGCGCCGCGAACTGACGGAATAGTTCGTTGAAGTACCTACCTATAAGAGATGCAGGTAAATCCACATCTTTTGGGGAAATACGATAGTACTCGGAGTCTTCGGACAAAGAGATAGTGCGCCTAAGGGCTTCCAAGAAAAACCTCTAAACTTCAGGTAATTAGTACCAGTACCGTAAACCGACACAGGTAGTTGAGGAGAGAATCCTAAGGTGCTCGAGAGATTCATGGCTAAGGAATTAGGCAAAATAGACCTGTAACTTCGGGAGAAAGGTCGCCCCGAGCAATCGGGGCCGCAGTGAAGAGGTCCAGGCGACTGTTTATCAAAAACACAGGGCTCTGCAAAATCGTAAGATGAAGTATAGGGCCTGACACCTGCCCGGTGCTGGAAGGTTAAGAGGAGATGTTATCTTCGGAGAAGCATTGAATTGAAGCCCCAGTAAACGGCGGCCGTAACTATAACGGTCCTAAGGTAGCGAAATTCCTTGTCGGGTAAGTTCCGACCTGCACGAATGGTGTAACGATCTGGACACTGTCTCAGCCATGAGCTCGGTGAAATTGTAGTAACGGTGAAGATGCCGTTTACCCGCAGTGGGACGAAAAGACCCTGTGCACCTTTACTATAGCTTAGTATTGACCTTGGATAAATGATGTGTAGGATAGGTTGGAGACTGTGAAGTGGCGTCGCCAGGCGTTGTGGAGTCATTGTTGAAATACAACCCTTTGTTTATCTGAGGCCTAACCCCATATTGTGGGGGACATTGCTTGGTGGGTAGTTTGACTGGGGTGGTCGCCTCCAAAAGAGTAACGGAGGCTTCTAAAGGTTCCCTCAGTACGCTTGGTAACCGTGCGTAGAGTGCAATGGCATAAGGGAGCTTGACTGAGAGACATACAGGTCGATCAGGTACGAAAGTAGAGCATAGTGATCCGGTGGTTCCGCATGGAAGGGCCATCGCTCAAAGGATAAAAGGTACGCCGGGGATAACAGGCTGATCTCCCCCAAGAGCTCATATCGACGGGGGGGTTTGGCACCTCGATGTCGGCTCGTCACATCCTGGGGCTGGAGAAGGTCCCAAGGGTTGGGCTGTTCGCCCATTAAAGTGGCACGCGAGCTGGGTTCAGAACGTCGTGAGACAGTTCGGTCTCTATCTACTGTGGGCGTTAGAAATTTGAGTGGATCTGATTCTAGTACGAGAGGACCGAATTGGACAAACCTCTAGTGTATCTGTTGTCCCGCCAGGGGCACCGCAGAGTAGCTACGTTTGGAAGGGATAAGCGCTGAAAGCATATAAGCGCGAAACCCACCACAAGATGAGATTTCTTTTAAGGATCGTGGAAGATGACCACGTTGATAGGCTATAGATGTAAAGGCAGTAATGTCATAGTCGAGTAGTACTAATAATCCGTAAGCTTATGTACACCCTTTTCCTCCGGGGCAACCCGGAGGAAGAAACTTTCTAAA
>NZ_JBLYEG010000039.1:0-5121 GCF_048514875.1 Flavobacterium sp. T12S277
AAATCATCATAGGTATTGCTTGCTAAAACTTCAACTGTTCCTCCGTTTACCTGATGGGTATGGGTCAGCAATCGGTCCTGAGGCGAATAGGTAAATTCTTCTTTTACCGTCAGCTCCGTATCTCCGGACGTACGTTTGTGTTTGGTAATGCTATAAAGCGTCTTTCCTGTAAAATCAAGTTTACTATCGACATTGGTATAGCCTCCCAGATGGTTTTGGATTCGGGTGCTCACGGCTCTGCCTTTTTTGTCGTAAAAAGTGGTGATGGTTTCTCCTAATGTTTCCGATGCCGTAGTCAGGGCTCTTGTCCAGGTTCCAGTCACCAAACCCGTAACATTGTCTAAAACGGATTGGTCTTCAATAGTTGCAGGTTCGACCACCGCATTAGGAAAAGCATAATCATCGTAATAGGTAACGGTTAAAAGTTTAAAATTTATCGGAGCAATAGAATTGCTATAGTAAATCACTATATTGTCGTCTATAGTTCCTTCAGAGCCTCTAGTTTCAAATAAAACAGTCGCGGAATTGTGTTGGTCCTGTAATGTTTTTCTATTGGCTGAACCCGGAGGTGTGCTGCTCCAGCCTGTATAAACAGGTCTTCCTAAACCATCGTATTTGGTAATGAGCCAGCCCTCTGCTGTTTCGTCTTTAAATGGCGAAAAAGCAGGTCCGGTGGCCACGGGACGATCAAGTTTGTCATAAACAATATACTCCCATTGTTTTCCGGGTAGTTTTTTCTCCACCAAACGGTTGCGATAGTCGTATTTGTACTGATAACACAAGCCGTTTAAGACATCATCGCTAACCACACCTGCCACTTTTGGAGGTATTACATAGCTCAGATTCCCATACCTGTCGTAAACGTAGTAGGTATCGTGTTGATTTCCGGAATCATAAGTTCTTTTTAGTACAACTTGGCCTTCTTTATTTTTAAATTCTACTGTGGAACCTGATGATTCAGTTGGATTTGCTGCTGTATTCTCATCATAGGTTATGGTTTTATACAATTGATTTTCTGCATAATTTCCAGCATCCGAAAAAGTGGTTTTAAACAATCCCAATCCCGCATCCCAAGTTGCAGTGGATTTAAATAATCTTACTTCACTGGCTGTATTGGTCTGATAATCCATTTTAATTTCGTGCCCGCTATTCATTGCCCAGGAATTTCCGGGAGCCGCTTGTCTTAATACCCTGTTTAAGGGAGAGTCTTCCAATTTCTTTTGCGAAAATGGATTGCTTGTATTATCATAGTTCTCACTACCGTAAAACCCTGTTAAAGCATTTATAGCAACAGCAGGATCTATTCTGGGATAACTACCACCACCGCTCTCAGAGGCATAGGGTAAATATTCTTTGACTTGTCTTCCAAAAACATCATATTCCACAGGAGTAATAATGTCTTTTCCTCCTGCTCCCTGACCAATGGCGATGGTTTGTACCGGACGTCCGAGTCCGTCAAAATAAGTGATACTTTGTTGTTTTTTATCATTGGTCAGTGCATTTAGACCTGCAGCCTGAACCGGTTCCTTTGGTGATAAGGTATAAATAAAGTTATCATCGCTAAAAGTCTGTGCTCTTGCGCCTGAGACTATAAAGAACAATAAAATTAATAATGTTATGTATTTTTTCATTACGTTATTCTTACTGATTAAAAAATAAATCTAAATATTCACTTTATATTAGTGATTGTCATGCGTACAGGTTCCATGAGTATTGGCGTAATTTTGTCCATTTTGTCTTAAATCATTAAATGCGTCAAGATTAGCTCTCTTTTGGCTGATCGTAGAAAAATATACACCAGGAAAAACCATATATGTCTCGGTTGATCCTATATACCCAATTCCACAATTGTTTCGGGTAAAATCTTCCTTTGCTAGTGTATTATAGTACCCACATTCCCCTCTTGCATTGGCGTAATTCTGCCCGTTTTGAGTAACATCCTCCTGGGCTTTCATATCAGCTTCAGCCTGTGATGATTCTGACCAATGAATATCGGCTGCAACCGTATACGTTACAGGTGCCCCCGATAGCCCCGCAGGACAATTATTTTTTGTAAAAATGCCGCTTTTGGCTGTATTGTAAAAACGACAAGTCCCTTTATTATTGACATTGATCCGACCCCATACATCACACTTTTTAGCTGCGTGATCATCTGCATCAAATTGCGACACCCTCGATGTAACTTCTCTCGCCGGTATTGTATAATCTAAAGAAGACCCTACACTGCCTGAAGGACAATTATCCTTAGTATAGGATCTAGTAATCGCTACATTCCAAAATGTACAATACCCCTTTGAATTAGCATTTTCCAGACCGTTATTATTAACATCTCTTTGCGCCAAATCATCTGCAGCCGCTTGCGACTCTGTTGAGAAATGACTTCCAGCGGGAACGGTATAGACTTCCGTTGAACCTACTCCACCCGGTGCACAATTATTTTTAGTAAACGAACCACTTTTTTCAGTATTGGTGAAAGTACAATACCCTTTTGTATTTGCATTGGCCCTACCATTTGCATTAAATAAAGCCAATCCTTTTGAATCAGCATCAGCCTGTGAATCTTTTGAGGTTTCGGCACCTGCTACCTGACTAAAGAATTCATCTGATCCAACACCACCGGGAGCACAATTACTTTTTTGGAATAAACCACTAAAGGCAATACTTCTATAGATGCACTCTCCTTTTCTATTGGCATTGGCCTGTCCGTTTGCAATTATATCTACCACTGCTTTTCTGTTGGCATCTTCCTGTGAAATGATTGAAGTATATACTCCGGCAGCCACTGTATAATCTATCGGTGAACTGCTAGCTCCAGCCGGACAATCCTCTTTTACAAATGCCCTGCTTTGAGCTGTGTTTTCATAAATAACCTGTCCTTTATAATTATAACGATACACTTGTAAAACATTTCGGTCCTTGTCTTTAATAGTTTTTAACCTATTAAGTTCATCATACTCATAATAACTTACCAATCCTTTTGGATCTGTCATGGTACTTATTCCTACTAAGGGTATATAAGTATAGGTTGTTATCAAAGCATTTCCTGTTGCGGAATTATATCGTAATGCATTTAATGCTGTTACTAAAGAGGCTTCATCACCTGTAGCTGAAGAGGCATTTTCTATGGCTGTAACTAAATTGGCAGGGACAATAACCGGTCTCTCGCTTTCAATTTTGGCCACGATCTGGCTTTTATTATACCCCCATACTACAGTAATATTAGCATCTGTAGTCATCAAACCAGGTCTCCGGTTATCTGTCGTTACTGATCCAATGAAATTTACATTCCCATCAAAATCATATTTATAAAATTTCCTTTTTTCTAAAGGATTGTTGCTGATCCCTTTTGAAAACGATCGGGGTTTAAATAAATTATCAGTAACAGGCGTAAATTCATACTTGTACACATCGATGATTTCTCCATCTTTCTTATTTACGATTTGCACTATTGGTGAAACAAAATTTTTATTTACCATAGTCTTAGAAACATTATCCGCAAAATCATATGGATAGAAGATTTCATTTACTACTTTATTACTAACATCGTATGTGGTAGTTATTTTTTTTTGTTTGTAATGTGTATTGTATTCAATATCAATGGTTCTGTATATAGGCTGCTCATTGTAGTATTCTGTCGTTTTTTTATTGTAGATAAATTTATCTGTATCAAACTCTTTGTATACATTAAAATAGTAAAAATCTTTAACTGTATGTTCTGGTCCAATCTCTTGATTGGCACTCTTAACCACCTTATAATCAATTTTTAAACTCTTAGGATAATTAGGGTTATTTATGATCGTCATCGGCGCATGATCTGAATCCTCTGTATCAAAATAGAGATTGGCTTCTTCAGAAAGTTTTTTACCCACTGTAGTACTTGTATTCTTTGAATAAATTAATTTACTTTTTTCGGAACCTACTGACAAATCCCGTCCTGTTGGCTGAGACGGAAAAATAGCCAATGTTAAGGACGGCATATTAAACTGGGTCATTTTGTAACCTTCAGGGTAAACCATTTTCTTAACCCCATACTTTCCTTCTCCAGCCAAATAAGTATAAGAAACAGTATTATTTGCAGCCGATCCGAAATTGCCCCCGCAATTGCTACATAAAAATTTTTCAGGTACCAAAATCTCACTTTTGAGTACACACTCTTTTACAGCAAGGTATCCCACTGGAGAGCTATTATCCATGCCAAGATTATAAGGTCTTGAAGTTGCATTTAAAACATTTTCATTTAGGGGTATTGTTGCGTAAGGAAATTGGATATCTGTCCTAGTTGGCCCCGTTTCTTTTGAGGCATGAGTGGTATATAAATCAACACTGCCGTTAAACTGAATTCCACTACATAATCCGGTAGTATCCGTATAATCATAGTATTTTGTCACCGGTTCTCCAATGGCGGGATGATCTGTTGTTGAACTCACTCTTATTCCACCTACGGGAACAGTGCCTCCATCGCTGGTGTGCTTTGCAACGGCAGCATCAAAAAAAGCTAAATCTATTTGGGCCTCCAGATTTTGTGTTCTATTATAATCTGTTCGAATTTTAAATTCGTAAGTTCCCGCAGGAATAATAAACTTACCACTACTGTCCTTAGTTACCGCACAATTATTAAAACTTAAACAATTACTATCAATTTGTGATAATTCATTTAATTGCAAAGATATTCTGGGAATGTCTATCCCGTCCTGCGCGCGTGCTCTGGGAACTAATGCATAATAAGGTGTAGTGGGGTCAAAACCTACTGGTGAATCTCCAGAAATTCGACGAATACTCATATCGATAAAATTTACGTTCCCAATGTAATGACTTAAGGTTGCAACCACATCACTATCAAAGGTTTTTGTAAATATGCTTTCTTTGACTGGATTAGCATTTTCTAAAAAATCGGACTTAAATTTTAATTGAATACCCACATTTGCCTCGTTATTTGAATTGCCCTTTTTAATTCCTAAGTTTTGCTCATACCGTACCTCTGTCCTTCCTCCTGTTGGATAGTAAATGGTTTTTAAAGCCCCTTTTTGGGTTTCGAAAAAATTTGGTTTTTTATCCGCATTGTAATTTGTTCTCTCAACTAAAAACGGGGTACTATTATTCGCGCCATTGGAAAATCCCCAA
>NZ_JBLYEG010000004.1:0-332405 GCF_048514875.1 Flavobacterium sp. T12S277
TCTTATTAGTGTCTTTTTAATAAAATTTTGTATATTTGGGAAATAATTTAAATTAAATACCATGAAAACAATTAAAATAAATACTATGGAAATATTATATCACAAAACTAAAGGGCTCACTTATTTGTGGGTGGGTATGCCAAGTGCCTTTGAAACAATAAGCTGAGTTCCGCGCCTCTTTTTTTGGCTATATCTCAACTTCTCAAAGCTTCTTCACGATATCTAAAAGAATCGTAACCGTTTCTGTCTAACCTTTAACCGGTTTGCTTATGGTGTAGTTTCTTTTATTTTCATTTTTGATAATGCCCGGCCTGTATCTTGCTGAATTAGTCGGGGGAAGGGCCAGGTTATTTTGCCATTATTTTGCTCATTTACAATTATCCTGTATTTCTGCAAGAGTTCAGAACTTAAATCCACACAACAACTATTAAATATTTAAAATAACTATAAATCAAATTATGCCTATGCTGAACTAATTAACAAGAAAAGCCTTCTATAACATGTGTCCAAACTAGCATAGAAGGCGAGAGAAAACTAAAACTAACGTTTCATTTAATCCTATCTAAAATTATGAAAAATCTTTCATTAAACAAAGGCGCGCCTTGCTGTCTTTGCATTTTTATTTTTACGCTGCTGCTTTTCAATCCAGTCTATGCCACCCAAACAAGGCTCGAAAGTGACTTGAAGCAGGTACAGCAGAAAATTACTGGAACCGTTACCGATGCCGCCGGACCACTTCCAAGTGTAACGGTCATCGTAAAAGGAACCGCTATGGCTACCCTAACAGATGAAAAAGGTAATTTTTCAATTATGGCTAGCTCTTCGGATCTACTTGTCTTTTCATTTATTGGTTATACTACAAGGGAAATCTTAATTGAAAACCACACTTCACTAAAAGTACAACTCTTTGAAGATAGTACCCAGCTTAAGGAAGTGACTATAAATGCCGGATACTACTCTGTAAAGGAAAAAGAACGTACGGGCAATATTGTAAAAATTAAGGCAGCAGATATAGAAAAGCAGCCTGTGAACAACCCTTTAGCGGCAATGCAGGGACGTATGTCAGGAGTAAACATTACGCAAAGTACGGGGCTTCCCGGCGGTGCTTTTGATATTCAAATTCGAGGTCGCAATAGTATACGTACAGAAGGAAACGCCCCGCTTTATATTATTGATGGTGTTCCGTATGCTTCACAATCGGTGATGACAACAGGTCTTTCCGGTGGAATTATGCCCGGCACAACAAGCCCTCTTAATAGCATTAACCCCTCAGACATAGAGAGTATAGAAGTGTTAAAAGATGCTGATGCTACGGCTATATATGGTTCCAGAGGCGCGAATGGTGTGGTACTTATTACAACAAAAAAAGGAAAAGCAGGTGCAACACGATTTACAATCGGAAGTGCCACCACACTTGGGGTTGTCACAAGAAGAGTAAACCTGATGAACACGCAGCAATATATCGCCATGAGGGATGAAGCTTTTGCAAATGACGGTATAACTCAGTATCCCCAGTGGGAATATGATGTAAACGGTACTTGGGATCGCAACGGCTATACCGATTGGCAGGATAAGCTAATTGGCGGCACAGCCCAAATAAACACATTACAGGGATCTGTCTCAGGTGGTACAACAAAGACACAATTTCTTTTAAGTGGAGCATTCCGGGATGAAACGACTGTCTTTCCGGGCAGTTCAAAGTATAAAAAGGGTTCAGTGCATAGCAGTATTACCCACCGTTCTGATAATGAAAAATTCAGTCTGGTATTTTCCGCGGATTATGTTTCTGATAATAATGCACTACCGGGTATTGATTTGACTTCCGAGGCATACACGCTCCCTCCCAATGCACCTGCTTTGTATAATGAAAATGGAAAACTAAATTGGGAAAATGGGACATTCAATAACCCATTTGGTTATTTAGAAGGTAAATTTTCTACCCAAACACACAATCTGATTTCAAATGCAATACTGTCTTATAAGCTTAATTCAGCTTGGGAATTAAAAACAAGTCTTGGGTATAATGACACTCGGATATCTGAAACCAGAACAGCGCCATCAACAATGTACAATCCTTCCCAAGGGCTTACAAGTGCAAATTCATCTCTGGCGGTTAGCACTGGTGCACGGCGTTCGTGGATCGTTGAACCGCAGTTAAACTGGAATATAAACTGGGAGAAATTGAAATTAAATGCGCTTATCGGTACTACGTTTCAAGAGCAAGATGCTGAGCAACTTTCACAATCAGGTTCCGGATTCGCGAGTAACAGCCTGATCAATAATCTGGCAGCTGCAACAAACCGGGCTGTCCAAAGCCATATTTTAACACAATACCGATACAATGCGTTTTTTGCACGATTCAATGCAGTCTGGGCAGATAAATACATTGTTAATGTTACAGGAAGACGCGACGGTTCGAGCCGATTTGGTCCGGGAAATCGCTTTGCAAACTTTGGGGCAGTGGGCGCTGCATGGGTTTTCTCAAACGAGCAAGTCCTGAAAGATAATTTCACCGTTTTAAGTTTTGGTAAATTAAGAGCTAGTTACGGTATAACAGGCAACGACCAGATCGGTGATTACCAGTTTCTTGATACCTATTCTGTTTCAATAAACAATTATAACGGCATTATCGGAATGAGCCCCACACGCCTGTACAATCCACAGTTTGGCTGGGAATCCAACAGGAAATTTGAAGCAGCTATCGATCTTGGTTTACTGCGCGATAATGTGTTTTTCTCTGCAGCTTATTTCCAGAACCGTTCATCAAATCAATTAGTAGGTGTTCCATTACCGGGTACTACAGGATTTCCATCAATATTGGCAAATCTTGATGCAACTGTTCAAAACAACGGTATTGAGTTTGAACTACGAACACTCAACCTCAAAACAAAGGATTTTAACTGGGTAACAACCGTAAATTTCTCTCTTCTTAAAAATAAATTGGTTTCATTTCCTGCACTAGAAGGTTCAACCTATGCAAATTCATTAGTGGTAGGCCAATCGCTGGGTATTGCCAAAGTTTACCATTACACAGGTATCAATCCCCAAACGGGTATTTACACTTTTGAAGATTACAATGGTGATGGTAAAATCAATTCGAGTGACCGCCAATATATTGCAGATACCGCACCGCAGTACTTCGGTGGATTAGCAAACAAGCTCAATTACAGAGGTTGGGAACTGGATTTTCTTTTCCAATTTGTAAAACAGCAAGGCAGGAACTTTGCCCATACCGCACTGGCTGCGGGATTAATGGTAAATCAGGCTGTAGAAATAACAAGCCATTGGCCCAAGGACGCAACAAATGCCTATAGCCAAATATATACCAGCGGGCTAAATGATGATGCAATAAGTGCAGCCGACAGGTTTAGCAATAGCAGCGCATCCATAAGTGATGCATCATTCATACGATTAAAAAGCATCAGTCTTTCATGGCAGATTCCCGAGAACTGGAGTAAGACATTTACAGGGAAATTATACCTGCAGGGGCAAAACCTGCTAACTTTTACCAATTACAATGGTGCCGATCCAGAGAACCGTTCCGGATTATACCTGCCTCCACTTCGTCAATTCACAATTGGGTTTCAAATAAGTTTCTAATCTAAAAGCTATATACAATGAAAACATATAATTCTATAAAAATAGTATTGCTTCTAACCTTGACAAGCTGTTTTGGGGCTTGCGAAAGTTTCACTGAGGTAGATTTACCTCAATCACAGTTAACGGGTGAATCGGTTTATAATGATGTTTCAACAGCAAGAGCGGCACTCTCAGATATCTATGCACGAATGCGTGAGAGTGGTCTTGTTTGTGGAAACGGTCAGGGACTTTCTGCTTTAATGGCATCTTATTCAGACGAACTGGTTACTTATAGCAGTAGTTCCGCTGCTGCGCCTTATTACAACCATACGGTCAGCGCAACAAACTCATCTATTGCAAATTTTTGGAACACGGGTTATGGTCAGATATATGCTGCAAATGCACTAATCAAAGGATTGGAAAACTCGCAAGGCATAGAAACAGCGGATAAGGAAAAGCTAAAAGGTGAAGCATTGTTTATTCGTGCGTTGCTGCATTTTCACTTAATGAATGTTTTTGGCAAAATCCCATACATAACCACTACAGATTATCACGTTAATGCAGTGGTTCATAGGCAATCTCTACCTGAAGTATATCAGGCAATAATTGCCGATTTGTCGCAGGCAAAAACATTATTGTCCGACCCTTATGTTGCTTCTTTTCGAGTAAGGCCAAACAAAGCAGCTGTTTCAGCATTACTTGCACGTGTGTACCTGTACAATGGAAATTGGAATTTAGCAGCTACTGAGGCTGGTACAGTAATTAGTAATCCGCTTTATGCAATAGTACAAGACCCGGCAACAGTCTTTTTAAAAGAAAGCAACGAAACGATATGGTCGCTTCATGCGGGACTCGCAGGTGCTAACACTATTGATGCGCGGACATTTGTATTTACTGTAGCACCACCGCCTTTTTTCGCCCTTGATAATACACTGGTAAATGCATTCCCTGCGGGAGATTTGCGCCGTGTAAACTGGATAAAAAGTGTCACAAACGGCACCAATACTTGGTATCATCCCTTCAAGTACAAGCAAATAATAAATACCGGTGCGTCCAGAGAATTTACGATAATGTTGCGATTGGCCGAACAATATTTGACACGGGCTGAAGCGCGAACGTACCTTGGTGATCTAGATGGTGCGCGTAAGGATTTAAATGTAATTCGCCATAGGGCTGGACTTTCTGACAATGTTTCGCATAATCCTGCAGATTTACTCGAAGCCATTTTGATGGAAAGACGACTGGAACTTTTTACCGAACAGGGACACCGCTGGTTTGACCTTGTAAGAACAAATAAAGCAACAACTGTCATTGGAGCAATCAAGCCCGCATGGGATGTTACTCATCTTCTATTTCCACTACCAGAGACAGAAATCCTTTTGAACAGAAACCTATACCAAAACCCCGGATACTAAGAACATGTTAAGTAAAAATAGTTACATAGCAATTATAGTTATACTGTTTGGGTTCGTTGCAATTTATGGTCAGATTTCCAAAAAAAAGATGCGCTGGTCAGATGCAGACAAGTGGAATACACTCACAAGTGAGCAAATTTCTGCGGATGCCAAATGGATAAGCTACATTCTTGATTATGATACTGGTATTGACACGCTTTTTATACAAAATATAAAGACCGGTAAAAAGACTGCATACCCTGATTGTACCGATGCCTGTTTTAGTGAGGATGGTAAATGGGTTAAACTTTATGCGCCTCGGCGCGGCCTGATTTTGCGTAACCTCAATACAGGCAGTACCAAATCGTTCAAAGATATTGACAAAGCAGAATTCCTCAGTAAAGGAAAATACTTAGCAGCATTGGAGAACCACAAAGAAAAGCGGTTGCAAATCTTGAACCTTACTAACGGCAGCGAACATTTTTACCCGGGAATACTGTCTTTTAGCATACATGAGGCCTCCGGTATGGTGGGAATCACTTCCGAGAGCATATTGCTGTTACAGCCACAGCAAAACGGAAAATTTGAACCAACAACTATTGCAAAAGGCGCTGACTTTAGTAATGTGGTTTGGTCTGCAAATGGAAATACACTTGCTTTTATGCAGAAAAACGCAGGGGGTTACACTATTGGCTATTGCCAAAATCTCCTTAGAGAGCCTACTTTACAAATGTTGGATAGCAAAAGATTTTCGGTCTTGAAGGATCGTCACATTGACAGGCCTCTTGGCTCTACCGCTTTAGATATAAGCTCTGACGGCAATCGAATTGTCTTCCACTGCATAAAAGAAAAACCTGTGGATATACAGGTAATACCCGAGGTGTGGGATTCTGGAAGCCGGTGGGAATATCCACGCCACAAAATCTATGGAGACTATCAATATACACCAATGGTAACAGTATGGATTCCAAAGCAGGATAAGGTTTTGCAAGTCACCACTCAAGAGCGTCCTGTTGGAACTTTTACACCTGATTACAGGTTTTTTGTGGGCTATCATCCGCAGGATTACGAGCCACAATATGATGTTTATGGATATGCCGATTTTTACATTACAAATATAGAAACAGGCGCAACAACATTACTTATTCGAAAACAAAACCGCAAGCTATTGACCATGGGAGCATCCCAAAACGGGCGATACATCAGCTACTTTGATCTCAAGAATTGGTGGGTATATGACACCGGAACAATGAAACATACCTGCCTGACAGGCAACATCACTACGTCCCTGACAGATCTTAGAAACGACAGGCCCTCCCCACTGCATCCCTATGGAAGTCCTGATTGGACTTCCGATGGCAGGGTCATTATTTACGACCGAAATGATATTTGGCTGATATCTCCTGATGGCGAAAACAGGCAGCGAATTACCGATGGTTTTAAGCAAGGTATTACCTACAGGCTATCGGGAGTCAGCAAAAACAAATCGAAAGTAAACAGCTTCAATTTTGTTAGTGACTGTTACGACAATGAAAAAGGATTGATTCTGGAGTCGCAAGGGCAAGATAAAGCAACGGGATATTATTATTGGAACAAAAATAAACTGCAAAAGCTATTTTACACAGCGGCAAAAAATTCCCGTTTAAAAAAAGCGTATAATAAGAGCGCCTATATTTTTACAAACGAAACTGCTGTAACTGCCCCAAAACTAATGTTTCTCGCAGAGGGCAAATCTGAGGTTTTGGTACGAAGCAATACACATGAGGATAATTTCGAAAATGCAGCAGTTGGGCTTATTTCATATACAGATACGCGTGGGAACAACTTACAGGGAAAACTATATTACCCATCCAACTTTAGCCTAGGAAAGAAATACCCGATGATTGTCTCAATATATGAACGACAATCTTACTTATACCATTCTTATGCTAAGCCTACACAGTACGACACCTTAGGGTTTAGTCCGTTAAATTATGCTGCCGAAGGGTATTTGGTGTTATATCCCGATATCACTTACCAAGTTGGAGAGCCGGGCAGATCGGCAGTTGATTGTGTTGAAAGTGCAGTAAATACCGTTATAAAACTTGGTATTGTTGATCCCGACCACATAGGTTTAATTGGACATTCCTTTGGAGGTTATGAAACCTCTTTTATAGTAACCCAGTCAAAAATGTTTGCTGCAGCAGTAGCCGGAGCAGGTGTGACAGATATGATAAGTGGCTCATTGGATGTGCGCAGCAGGCAGACGCAAAACTCTAGATACGAGAATGGACAATATAGGATGGGGCGTTCATTATATGAAAACTTCGAGGGGTATATCGAAAATTCTCCTGTCACACAGGCAGCTTCTATTACTACGCCACTGCTGAGCTGGCACGGCAAACAGGATAGTTCTGTTAAATGGGAACAAAGCTTAGAGTTGCATGTGGCATTACGAAGGCTAGCAAAAAAACATACAATGCTTATTTATCCCGGAGAAGGGCACGCATTGGCCTCACCACAAACCTGTAAAGATCTCTCTGACAGGGTTCATAATTGGTTTGATTATTATCTTAAAGGAATTGACACTATGCCATAACGAAATTAAAACAATGCCGGAACAAATGTCCCGGCATTGCATTTTTACACAAATTACTGTGGTAATTTATGCAATGGTTCTGCACAGCTGCTGTCGTCCCACTCATAGAGAGTGGTAGTGCCGCTTTTACATAGTGGTCCCACATCATCAGTGGTACACTGTATGTTGGTTTCTGCACAGCTAACTGGCATTCTGCCAAATACAATTGCTAATGAAGCATCTTTTGAAGGCACCTTGCTAAAGGCAAATGCCCCAAAAGCAGCGATTAGAATGGCCGCCATTTGTAGCCCCGGTTTGAAAAATGTATTTTTCATGGTTGTTAATATTAAATTACGGTTTACTCTGTTACAGGTTTTCAACCTTCCCCTGCTGCTGATCAGTAGTTTTTTATTTTATTAGTAGCGAAGCTTATACACAACGATATCTTGCCCAAAAAAGGCAACCAGTCTGCCACTGTTGATTTTGAATTGCCTTACTTTTTTATTTCCTTTATTGTAGATGTAAAAACTGGAAATATATGTGCCGGTGTCAATATCATAAATATCAATGATGGATGCGTTTTTCCACATGGAGCTGCGCTCAAATTTCCCCATTAATGCCGCATTTATATAAAGGTAATTGTTATCGGTGACTGCGTCTTTATTTACAATCAGAGGCGGCCCTGATAACTGGCTCTGTTTTTCCTTAGAATGAAAGGCAACCTTAATTTTTGCAATCGTGTTGGTATCTATCGTTTTTCCACGGTACTCTAAATTGAGATCTTTATCGGCAACAATATATTGGTTTCGATAGTAGTAAGTATAGAGCAACTTTTGCATTTGAACGTTATAGAGCAGCATTCCATCAGTATCAAAGATTCCATCAATTTGCTTCTCCAGTAATTTATCCGAAAATTGCAGGTCTGAACCCGGATGGGCAGATACAATACCCAAAACATTTTCTTTTGACTTGGTATCAATACCCCTAAATGCAACAGTTACAGAATCTATAGGTTCAAAATTCGTAAAGAATACCTTTTTATTAGGCCACAACTGGGCCTTCCAATTCGATATTTTGCCACTAAAAAGACAGGGAACTGAACCATCAAAAACATAAAAATAAGGAGGGCGAACAGCAACTTTAATGGACTTAAAATTTAATTTAGTATCAGAAAGCGAAATCATATAACGTTCCTGTTTGTGCAATAATGTATCTAGAATAGTCACTGTAAGAGGAGCAGTAATATTGCCCAGATAGATTTTACCATTACCAAATCCTGCCAGATAATAACTGTTGAAATCAAGTTTCTTTTCAAAGATCGGACTGGCCATTGCAGGAGGGAAACGACGGATAAAATTATTTCGGTGATGAATTATGTCTTCTGATAATACAAAAAGTAGAACAACAATACCAATGCTAAAAAATATAGTAATAGAAAAGACACTGGCCAGCGAAGCAGGTTTTGAAATAAAGTATGTTTTTGGCATACCTCGGCGCAGTATCAGGATACCTGCTACGGCCAGCATTATGAAAACAAAATTAAAAATGAAATGTTCCTCCCATCCCATTTTTTCTAAGATTCCTCCACAAGAACAAGGGACAAATGGACTGTAATTTAAAATAATAAAAATGTATGTGGTAAATATAATCATCAGACACAAAGCTCCAAAAAGCCCCATAATTATGCATCTTTTTAAACCGATTAGCACTACAATTAATAATTCAAGAATAGGTACCATCCATGCAATATATCCGGCAAACGCACTTAATAGAGGAGACTGTCCCAACTGTACGCGGAAATTCTCAAAGTCAAGCAGTTTGCTTACAGCTGCATACACGAAAAGTAAGATATAAAGCAGGCAGATTATATCCACTATAGTGTTTTTAAAAGATATTGATGTTTTCATGTCATTGCATTTAATGTTTACATTATTGTGTATTCTAACTTGAAAAGTACCAATCCAGCCTGATATATGCAGTTTTTATTATCACATAATCAATACTTTACAAATATTTTACAAGTCGAAATTAAAACAAAACGACTATAGGATTGATGTAAAAAACGATCCAAAATTTGTAGAAAACGATCCGTTTTTAATATCTCTAAAAAAAAGACGATAAAAAAGGCCGACATACAGATGCCGACCTCATTCCATAGAGTAATCATGCTACATATTACGCTCCAGCCTCCGAATATCATTCTTTATTCCGATTAGAATATACTTTCAACCGATACAGATTATTTAACTTTCTTCAGTATCAATGTTAAGTTTAGACACCGGTAATGTTGAGGTTGATTATTATTTTCCTACGACTATAGTAACCAAGATGTCTTTCATTATAGATTCAAAATACTCTGGTAGTAAATAAATTTATAAGACACTCACAGCAATACTCTAAAAAATGTAAGCATGACCCAAAGGCAACATATTTGCAGGAGGATGGCATACGTCTTCCTATATAAAGTATAGTTTATCAATTGATTAGTGAAAAAATATTCAATCTTGTAAAAAATAAAATAAAAGTATTCCTTTTACATTTTGAGGTTTTTCCGTAATGATAAGGTAAAAATATTTTGTATGTTAGCCTCGGAAAAGTCTTACCTGATTAAAAATCAATTAACTGATTCATATCCACGCCAAGCGCGTCAGCAAGATCTGTGAGATAGATTAGGGACGGACTAATCCTGCCGTTTTCAATACGACTGATATAGGAGATATCCAAATCGCTGTCAATAGCAAGCTGGGCTTGAGTAAAGCCTTTGTCTTCGCGAATTTTCTTAAGGTTGGCTCCAAAATTTTGTAAATATTCTTTGTCTTTATCCCTCACAGGACAAAATTCAGAGTTCTAATAATAAATACTGTAGGACGTACGTCCAAGTTAGAAATAAAGTGAGAAATAATATTTTGTTAGTAATTCGTAATCTTATAATCGTTAGCGTCGTGTTTTGTGCGACGTATGTAAATGGTCAATCGATAACGCCAGGCTTACCAGAAAGTAAACCTCCGGTACCTTCTCTATATCCTTCGGGTATGAATAGTTTGCTCACTCCTTTGACTAATCAGTCATCAATTATTGGTAATAATTATCAGCAACAACAGAACAAGAGGATTATGAATGAAGTAGATCAGCATGAAAAGCTTCGTCAAGAGACGTTGAACAGCGTCAAATATGATATTGAAGAGTTTCGGCCTTCTATATATGACCTTCCATCTCTGTCAAAAATCCCTGGAACAGAATATTACACAGAAGTTTTTGACAAGATGCTTCATATTGATGTAAATAATTATTCGGTGAAAGATGTTAATTTCGATATTGAAAATGCCTACTTCGAAAACAAACTTGATAAAGTAGAATTTGATAAAATAATAAAACAAACTGCTGAATTTATTTTGGCGAAAATGAAAGAGAAGAACTTTGATATAAATAGTAATACAGCTAAAAACTTTATGCTTTTTGAATTCTTTACTCAACCTATACAGGTTAAAGGATTTAAAGAAAAACACTTTCCTATCAAATATGATTTTGAGGATTATTGGGGGAGAGAAAATTGGGCGAAAATGTTTGTAACAAAACTCCTAAAAACAAATTCAGGACAGTGTCATTCAATGCCGTTACTTTATTTGATACTCGCAGAAGCAATAGATGCAGAAGCTTATTTAGCACTTTCTCCCAATCATTCTTACATTAAATTCGAAGACGAAAAAGGAAAATGGTACAACCTCGAACTTACAAACGGAATGTTTACTGTATCATCTTTCATTCTAAATAATGGCTTTATAACAGCTGAAGCCATTCAGAATAAACTTTATATGCAGAATTTGTCAAAGAAGGAAATGCTTTCGCAATTTTATACCGATTTGGCCTCAGGTTATCTGCATAAATTTGGCTACGATGATTTTGTTGAACAAGTTGCAAATAAGGCTTTGGAGTTGAATCCCAACAGTATTAATGCCAATATGGTGAAGTCAAATTACAATGAGGCAAGGTTAAAATATGTTATTAGAAAGCTGGGAATTAATACTCAAACTCAGGAAGGACGGGAAAAAATATTAAATTATCCAAAGGCAGTAGAAATTCTGCAACAAATGCATGCGCAGTATAGTATAATTGATGAATCAGGTTTTCAGCAAATGCCGGCAGAAGCATATGAAAAGTGGCTGGGCTCGTTAAGAGCAGCTGAAAAGAAAGAGGAAAGCGAGAAATTGGCGAAACAATTTAAGGGAACAATAATAAAACTTAAAAATTAATTAATGACAAAAAAAAACTTGACGCTTATTTTACTATTGTTCACAACATTCTGTTTGGTTGCTCAGGACAATCAAAAACTATTTGATAACAGCTATGCTCTGCTAAATAATATGATTGAAAATGAAAGTAATTACAGTTTTAAAAAAGCAGTATTCTCTGTTGAGAATGCTTATTTAGATGGTAATCTGGACACACTTAAAATAAATAAGCAAATCAAATTATTAAATAATCTAAGTAGGTCATTAATCAAGGACAGGTTTTTGGTTTACATTGAAAAAGACAAAGAAAAGGTGAATAAATGGGCTTCTGTTTTTGAAGTAATGCACGACACAATTCCATTAAATATCAATGACACCATTTATAAATATGTGCCTTTCGGATACGATTTTAATGATGTTTTTGGCCATAGTACTAGAGAAAATCTCTTCGTGTCTAAACTATTAGAAACTCGAAAAGGTAATTGTCATTCTTTACCTTATTTATACAAAATATTAGCTGAAGAACTAGGTGTCGAAGCTAATTTAGCACTAGCACCCAATCATATATATATCAAGCATCGAAGTATAAAAGATGGTTGGTATAATACTGAACTCACAAGTGGAATTTTTCCTATTGATGCGTGGATTATGGCTTCAGGTTTTGTACATATAGATGCAATTAGTAATGGAGTATATATGAAAGCATTAAATAACAAAGAAAGCATTGCCCTTGTTTTAATTGATTTAGCAGATAATTACAATGTTAAATTTCCCTATAATGACGGAACTTTTATTTTAAAATGTTGTGAAACAGCAATAAAAGCTTATCCCAATTTTGCCACTGCATTGATTTTAAGAGCAGAAACACATTACAAACAAATTGAGAAAATACAAGACAAAGTAAAACATGATCTTGAATTTAAAGATTTAGAAAAAGAATATGCACATATTCATCAAATTGGGTATAGAAACATGCCAGAAGAAATGTACCTCAACTGGCTGGTATCGTTAAAAGAAGAACGCAGTAAATATGAAAATAAAAAAATGAATATCTTTAATAAAAATTAATACTTATGATGAAGTACTATTTCTTAGGTATTTTTTTGTTCACAATCGGAATATGTGCTCAGAAAAAAGAAAAACTTTCTAAAGAAGAAAAAACCAGAAGAGAAAAAAATATTCAGGCAGGAAACCCTTTTTCAAAATACGGCAGTAAAGCACCTGTTGCAACATTGAGTAAAGGAAAATATCTTGAGGTTCACGATTTAGACAGTATAGTGACTATAGGCACTATGCGTTGGCATGTTGATAAAAGAGAAATTGTAGGCAGAATTAGAATCGATTCATTGAATATTGATGCTCAACCAATTGGAGATACTCCAGGACGTTGGATGTCTATCGATCCACTAAGTGAAGAATATACAGAATGGTCTCCCTATAACATGTGTTTTGATAATCCTGTAAAGTTTGTTGACCCTGATGGGCGAGGCCCCTTGACAGATTTATTTAATCTTTCTGGCAGAAAAATTGGTACAGACGGTGTTAATAACGGAGTTAAGATGGTAGTTACGGATAATAGAGAAGCTCGACAAATTTCAAGAACACAAGGAAATATAGATTTAAGTACTGTGAATTCCGGCGTTACGTTACCAAGTGATGCAGTATTACAAGAAAGTCTAAACGTATTGAGTCGAACAGTTGCCAACGGGGGTCAACGAGAAGAATCTTCATTAGTTATGAATACAGGAGCTGTCGTTCAAGGGCAAACTGGTCCTATGCCAACGGTAGTTAATGGTGTGCAGATTGCTCCATCAAGTTTACCTGCTTTACCTGCTGGCACAACCCTAGGAGATGTTGCAGCTACAATACACTCGCATCCAACAACTGTAGCTCAAGTAGGCAATCAAGTCTTTCCTCAATCTGCGAGCGTTCCGTCGACAGGAGTCGGCTCAGATGGTCCAACTTTTCAACAATTTAATACTAATATAATTGTTGGTCCCTTAGGAACAATTTCAAACGTTACAGCAAATCCTAATGGAACTTTAAACATTCCTAACAGAACCAACGGGGCCGCTATCTACAATAGCGATTCAACTCCTAGAGTTGAATTAGAAAAAAGAGCAATTGAAAGAATATTAACTCCACAAAATTAACAAAATGAAGAAAATAATTATATTCTGCTTTTTGCTCTTGAGTTCAAAAAACCTTGTAGCACAGGAAATAAAAAATCTAAGTTTTATTTTAGTTGTAGATGATGAAATCATAAGCACAAAATCAAAACTAAGTTTTATAATCTCGACAGACACAACAACAGAAAATTTGCCAGCGGTATATTATCCAGGCACATTATCATTAAGTAAGTCAGATTATGAAAAAATAATCTCTCCCGCGACAAAGGCTATTCACTTAAAATACAATAACACAGTTTATCTAGATGGTAAATCTAATTATTACAATTTTGAGATAGAATATCAGAAAGCATGGTTACAGGATCTTTATAATATACTTAGGATCTACGATCTGAATAGCAAAAAATACAAGAAAAAGTTCGAACCTTTATCTTCAACTAAAAACTATACTTTTGAACTTACGAGTCCTAATTCAACGTTTTTGAGGGTTAGAAAAAAATAATCCATTGAGAATTTATTTACTATCACTTATTGCTACTTTATTTTTCGCAGTAAGTTGCAAGTCTAATTTTCCTATAATGGAAAATGAAAATTTGTATAAAGTTTATAAACTAGACTCTATAAATGATTATTACCTGATCTATGCCAAAAGACGCGATTCTTTATTTAAGATAGTTTCTAAAAAAGAGCTTGTTGAAAAAAATCAAGAAATAAAAGTGGATAAGTTTTATCCATTAAAACTACAATCTCGAAGGGAAAATTTGCCTACGATTGGTGGAGTTAAACTGGAGCCAATGAATTATCTAGATGTGGAATGTTTTGGGTATGATAAAAATACGACTATCTGCATTGAAAGAGACTCAATAAATGATCTTCATTATGCAGAAAACATCAAAGGGAAATATTTTATAAAACAGTAATAACCTAACAAATAAGGTTATCGGTTGGAGTTAATTTGTACCATCCATTAATTTTTGGATATCCTCATACCGATAGTACATTAACCCGCCGATTTTGTTGTAGGGAATAGTACCGTTCACCCGCAGATTTTGCAAGGTTCCGGCGGAAATATTTAGAAGTTTACGAACCTCATAGCTTTTAAGCCATACACGAGCTTCCTGACCTTGTTTCCGCGGATACTGCTGATATCTCCGAATTTCTTCTAACAGTTCTTTTTTAAATCTTTCAAGGTCATCCCGGGTAATAAGATCTACATTCATAATTCTCACTTTTAAATTGAACAATATCTAACTTAGATTTTGGCAGTTTTTACAAACCATTTGCAAATTAAACTCATGAGTGAATTGAAAAAGTAATAATGACCATGTTTGGCTGATTGTGGCTTTCCTTTACCGGAGAAATGCGGTTGTTATCATATACATACACAAAAGGTGGTCGATATCGACCACCTTTTAAATTTCTATATTTTTGATTGTCCTACACACTAGTAGACATTCGTTGTTTAAGATTATTCATGTCTTCACTAAGCTTGCACTCTACAACCTTTGCATATATCTGAGTAGTTCGAATACTGGTATGGCCGAGCATTTTTGAGACGCTTTCTATTGGCACCCCATTACTCAGTGTAACAGTAGTCGCAAAAGTATGACGTGCTATATGAAATGTCAATGTTTTGGTTATCCCACAGATATCAGCAATCTCTTTCAGGTAGCCATTCATCCGCTGATTTGAAATTACAGGGAAAACTGTACAGTTATTCAGAGCCCTCGGATCATCTCTATACTTCTCCATCAATTCTATTGCCTGTGGCAGCAGCGGCACACGTACACCAGTATCTGTTTTTGCCCTGATTGTAGATATCCAAAGTCCTCCGTCTATGCCTGTTACAATTTTGTCTGTGGTAAGTTCAGCGAGTTCAATATAGGAAAGACCTGTGTAGCAGCTATACAGAAACATATCTCGAACATGCCTTAACCGTTCAATAGTAAACTCTTTATTTGCTAATGATATTAGCTCTTTGTTGTTTAATGACTCCCGGTCAACTTTATCAAAATGCTTCTTGAAACTAGCGAAGGGATCTTTGGACAGCCAATCCAACTTAACAGCCATATTTATCATTTTGCGCAGCCTTTCAATATGCTTCATGATTCCGTTATTGTTCAGTGGCTTTTGGTGGTCCTTGGGAACATAATTAAAAAGGTAGCGTTCAAAGTCCAGAATAAATTTATACGTAAGCTGTGAAAGGATTAAGTCATTCCTGTAGTATTTCTCTCTTAGGAATTTTTCGATATACCGCTGCGTTGTGTAGTAGTTTTTCATAGTTCCCGGAGCAAGTTTAATTTCCTGCTGCTCGTTATGATATTCTATCAGGGATAATAATGTTGGTGCCAAATGATCCGTACCCACTACCTTATCGCGGATTGCAGGTCCATCTATCGCCGCATCATTCAATAACATCTGCTGATATGTATTTATAATTTTTGCCTTGAATTGGTTAAGGAACATGTTAAGTTCAACAGTTTCTTTACGGCTGCCCTTTGCCATTCCTTTTCTTTCATCCCATTCATTTGCGTTTACCGAACGCTTTACGGAAATCTCGGTGCGTTTTCCATTTATAGTAACCCTGGCACATATTGGCGCCTTGCCTCGCATGGAGGTCTTTTGTGTCTTTAAATAAAAGAGCACCCCAAATGTTGTAGTAGCTGTTTTCATATCTCAAAAATTTAATGTTCAGATCATTTGCACATTAAATGGGTCCCAAGAAAGCTGGATTTCTGCTGAAAACCGACATACTCAGAGAAGCATCAAATGTTAAAATTTAAGCACAATAGACTGAAAACGATGGTGTTAAAATGAATTTTGGGACCTAAAGGTAAAAAAAGAAAAGGGGTAGCCGAATAGGTCCCATTTTCTTTGATATAACTTGAATGTTTTGGAGTTGAATAAAAAGAAAAACCCCTTAAATCGAATGATTTAAGGGGTTTTGACTGCCTTTGAAAGGCTCTTTAGTCGGGGTGGCAGGATTCGAACCTGCGGCCTCCTGCTCCCAAAGCAGGCGCGATAACCGGGCTACGCTACACCCCGTAAGCGGGTGCAAAGATAGAACTATTTTTTACTTATCCAACAACAATTTTAAAAATATCAGTTTTTTTATTTTCAAAACAACTTCAAAATATAGAATATCAAACACTTCACTTTTAAATAAACACAAAAAAAAATATAAATATAGCCTCAGATTAAAATATTTCAACGATTCAGCCCTTTACATGTACTTCATTTTAACACATAGTATCGCAGGTTCTGTACTTATTTAAAGAAGGAGTTTTACTTTATTCTAATGCACATACCCTCCTTGGTGAAAGAAATGTATTTTGTTCGGAGATGCTATTCTTTTATTTTTCACAACCAGCCTTGTAAAAGATTTAAAACAGAAAAATGGGCAGTAAACTTTTCCAGATTTTTAATTCTATTTTTCTGACTAAAGCAGAATTCTGTTCCTTTTTTACCAAAAGAAAGCAAAAAATAGCGCGAAATTTCGCTCCTGTTTTTTCATTATCGTTAAAATAAAATCCAGAAAACACGCACCATACAACGATTAGCCGAAGTTTCTTAAATGTTAACAAAATAGATTTTCAGAAACCATAAATAATTGTATTTTTACGGTTCAAAATTCAGAAAATAAATGGGCAAAATCATTGCGATTGCTAATCAAAAAGGAGGCGTTGGAAAGACTACTACATCTGTAAATCTTGCTGCCTCATTAGGTGTTTTAGAGAAAAAAGTATTATTGATCGATGCCGATCCACAAGCCAATGCTACATCTGGCCTTGGGATTGACGTAGAATCAGTTGAAGCCGGAACGTACCAAATCCTGGAACACAGTATAACACCAAAAGAAGCCGTTTTAAAATGTACAGCTCCAAATGTTGATGTGATACCTGCACACATTGACCTTGTTGCCATCGAAATCGAATTGGTTGATAAAGAAAACAGAGAGTACATGCTTAAAAAAGCATTAGAAAGTGTGAGAGACGAATATGACTATATCATTATCGACTGTGCACCTTCTCTTGGTTTATTAACCCTGAATGCTTTAACAGCGGCTGACTCAGTAGTTATTCCAATTCAATGTGAATATTTTGCACTTGAAGGATTAGGAAAATTATTGAACACCATAAAAAGTATTCAAAAAATACACAACCCAGATCTTGACATTGAAGGATTGTTACTAACCATGTACGATTCGAGACTTCGTTTGTCTAACCAGGTGGTAGAAGAGGTTCAAAAACACTTTAACGATATGGTTTTTGACACCGTTATTCAGCGAAATGTAAAATTAAGCGAAGCACCAAGTTTTGGAGAAAGCATCATTAATTATGACGCAACCAGTAAAGGAGCCGTTAATTACATCAATTTAGCTCAGGAGATTATAAAGAAAAACAGCAAATAGTTTTTATGACAAAAGCAATTAAAAAACAAGCCTTAGGAAGAGGATTATCAGCGTTATTAAAAGATCCGGAAAACGACATTACATCAGTAGAAGACAAAAATGCTGACAAGGTTGTTGGAAATATCATTGAGCTTGAAATAAGTGCTATCGAAATAAATCCGTTTCAGCCCAGAAGCAATTTTAATGAAGAGTCGTTACGTGAATTAGCCACTTCAATTAGAGAGCTTGGCGTAATTCAGCCTATTACTGTTCGTAAATTAGATTTTAACAAATACCAGCTAATTTCGGGAGAGCGCCGTTTGCGTGCTTCGACTTTAGTAGGTCTGACGCATGTTCCGGCCTATATTCGTATTGCCAATGACAACGAATCATTGGTTATGGCTTTGGTTGAAAACATTCAGCGTCATGACTTAGATCCAATTGAGATCGCGCTTTCCTACCAGCGTCTGATTGACGAAATTCAATTGACACAGGAGCAAATGAGCGAGCGTGTGGGAAAAAAACGTTCTACTATTGCCAATTATTTACGTCTTTTAAAACTGGATCCGATCATTCAAACCGGTATCCGTGATGGTTTTATCAGTATGGGGCACGGTAGAGCGATTATTAATATTGAAGACTTAGATGTTCAGACGGATATCTACCAAAAAATAGTAAGTCAGAACTTATCTGTTCGTGAAACCGAAACTTTGGTAAAAAATTATCACGAAAGTTTAAAACCAAGACCGGAAGGAAAACCTAAAGCGGATTCTTCTTTTATGGTTAGAGAGACACAGAAAAACAGTTTCAACGATTATTTTGGTTCGAAAGTTGATATAAAAGTAGCCGGTAACGGTAAAGGAAAAATCACCATTCCTTTTGATTCGGAAGCCGACTTTAACAGAATAATAAAATTAATAAACGGATAGTGAATAAAATTGTCCCCATAAGTCTATTGTTCTTTCTCATAGGAACCGTTTCTCTTTTTGCCCAGGTAAAAAAAGACACGGTTTTGGTTGTTAAAGACACTAGCAAATTGCAGGAAATCGATCCGCTTACGCCTGCAAAAGCAGCGTTCTACTCGGCGATTTTACCTGGTTTAGGTCAGGCTTACAATAAAAAATACTGGAAAATTCCTTTAGTTTACGGAGCGATCGGTACGAGTTTATACTTCTATCTCGACAATAATAAAAAATACAACAATTATCGCGACGCCTACAAACGAAGACTGGAAGGCTTCAATGACGATAACTACAAATTTCTGGATGATAGCAGACTTATTGCGGGTCAGAAATTCTATCAGCGAAACAGGGATTTATCACTATTATTTGTAGTTGGTTTTTATGCCCTGAACATCATTGATGCCAATGTTGACGCTGCATTGATTCAGTTTAACGTAAACGAAAGATTATCATTACGTCCGGAAATTTATCCCGACACTGTAACTTTCAAACCAAACGTTGGACTAACTTTTAATTACCACTTTTAAATAACTTCTGTTATTTGAATTTTAAAAAAATACACGAAATGAAAATTGCGCTTTTAGGATACGGAAAAATGGGTAAAGTAATCGAGCGAATTGCTTTGGAAAGAGGTCATGAAATTGTTTTGAGAAAAGACGAATTCACTACTTATGACGGCCTTTCAACAGCCGATGTCGCTATCGATTTCAGCATCCCGACTGCTGCCGTTGACAATATTTCAAACTGCTTTCACGCTAATGTTCCCGTAGTTTCAGGAACAACAGGCTGGCTGGAACATTATGACGAAATGGTAACGCTTTGCAACGAAAAGAAAGGCGGTTTTATCTCAAGTTCTAACTTCAGTTTAGGGGTTAACATTTTCTTTGAACTGAATGAATACCTGGCCAAAATTATGGCTCAGTTTGATTCGTATAAAGTTACGATGGAAGAAATTCATCATACACATAAACTGGATGCGCCAAGCGGTACAGCCATTTCTTTAGCCAAAGGCGTAATCGAAAACAGTAATTATGCCAACTGGACTTTAGACGAAGCCAAAGACAACGAAATTCATATTGAAGCGAAAAGAATTGGAGAAGTTCCGGGAACTCATACCGTAACTTACGATTCGGCTGTAGACAGCATCGAATTGAAACATACCGCACACAACCGTGAAGGCTTTGCCCTTGGAGCTGTGATCGCAGCAGAATGGCTTGCCGGAAAAACAGGTATCTTCTCTATGAAAGACGTATTAAATTTAAAATAAACAGTTATAAAAGGTTGAGGTAATTTTCAAATTAGACCCCTGCCCTGAAACTTTAAATAAAATATTATGACACTATATTATTGGTTTGTATTTTTCTTAGCCGTTCAGATTATTCACTTTCTGGGAACCTGGAAATTATATCAGGCTGCAGGGAGAAAAAGCTGGGAAGCTGCAATTCCGGTTTACAATTCGATTGTTTTAATGAAAATAATCAACCGCCCAACCTGGTGGACTTTATTGCTTTTCATCCCAATCATTAACCTGATTATGTTTCCTGTTGTTTGGGTAGAAACTTTAAGAACGTTTGGTAAAAAAACAACTTTAGATACTCTTTTAGGAATTTTCACTTTAGGGTTCTATATCTACTATATCAACTACACTCAAAAATTAGTACACAACGCCGACAGAAAATTAACGTCAGAAAATAAAGCAAGCGATACCCTGAGCTCTTTACTTTTTGCAATTATTGTGGCAACACTTGTACATACTTATTTAGTACAGCCTTATACAATTCCTACCTCGTCTTTAGAAAAATCATTATTAATTGGTGACTTTTTATTTGTTAGTAAAGTAAATTACGGTCCAAGAGTACCAATGACTACCGTTGCATTACCAATGGTTCATGACTCTATCCCTTTTGTAAAACAAAAATCTTATTTGAAATGGCCACAATTGCCTTATTTCAGATTACCTGCCTTAGAAAAAATAAAACGAACAGATATTGTGGTCTTCAACTGGCCAGTTGATACGGTTCATTATTTCTACGAGCCAAAAGGAAGACCAGGAGTTATCAAACCTATTGATAAAAAATCAAATTACGTAAAAAGATGCGTAGGTATTCCGGGAGACAGCCTGTCTATTAAAGATGGATTTGTTTTCATCAATGGAAAAAAATTAGTTTTACCGGAAAGAGCAAAACCACAATACTCTTATTCAGTAGCCATAGATCCAAAAATACCTATCGATTTTGAATCTTTGGTCAGAGAACTGGATATCACAGATGGAGCAGGATTTAAAAGCGAAAAAAGAGATACTCTTTATTTCAGAGCTTTAACCGAAGCCAGTGCCGAGCGCCTTAAAAATACTCCGGGAATTACAGCTGTAAAAAGAGAAATAGACCGAGGAAATGACAATGCTATTTTCCCTCATATCAACAAATGGAATCAGGACAATTTTGGTCCGATCTATATTCCGGAAGCAGGAAAAACAGTTGCCTTAACCAATGAGTCACTGCCTTTTTACAAGGACATTATTACCACTTATGAAGGAAACACTTTGCAATTGGACGGTTCTAAGTTCTTAATCAACGGTAAACCTGCTACGACTTATACCTTCAAACAAAATTACTATTGGATGATGGGAGACAACCGTCACAATTCCGAAGATAGTCGTTATTGGGGTTACGTTCCTGAAAATCATATCGTAGGAAAACCGGTTTTCATCTGGATGAGCTGGGATACTAACGGTAAAGGAATCAATAAAATTCGCTGGAGCAGAGTTTTCACGACTGTAGATGGCGAAGGTCAGCCTCAATCGTACTTTAAGTATTTCTTATTTATTCTTGCAGCCTATTTTGTTGGAGAATATTTCTGGAGAAAAAGAAAAGAAAACAAAGCATAAAATAAAAAAAGTTATTTTTGTCTCAGGTTTCAAGTTTCAGGTACATTCAAAACCTGAAACTTGAAACCTGAAACTTTTAAAGCAATTACAGATGAACTCTCTCTTACTTCCTACTTATTTTCCATCGATAAGCCACTTTGCAGTTATGGCCCAATCTGAAAATATTACTTTTGAAATGGAGGATAATTTTCAGAAACAAACCAACAGAAACCGAACGTACATTTATAGTCCAAACGGGATTCAGTTATTAAACATACCGGTTAAACATTCAAAATCTGCTCATCAGAAAACAAAAGATGTATTAATCGAGAATGAATTTGACTGGCAAAAACAGCATTTCAAATCATTGGAAGCCGCTTACAGAAGCTCTCCGTTTTTTGAGTTTTTTGAAGATGACATCCGCCCAGTTTTTGAAAAGCAGCACACTTTTTTAATGGATTTAAATCTGGAAGTGCTGGACATCACTACTAAATGTCTGCGCATGAAATTAGAGTTCGGCAAAACTACCGAGTACTTTCATGAAGTAGAAAATATCTCTGATTTCAGAGTTTTGGCTAACGGAAAAAAAGACCTTAACGCCTTTGAAAAATACACCCAAGTTTTTGACGACAAGCATGGTTTCATCAATAATCTAAGTGTTTTAGATTTGCTTTTTAATGAAGGTAAATTTGCTATGGATTATTTAAAAACTCAAAAAATACTGGTTTAAGATTTAGGCTTAACCGCAAAGAGCGCAAAGATATTCGCAAAGTTCGCAAAGCTTTATTTATCATAGCTTTGCGAACTTTGTGTTTGTATAAAATCTTATCATTAAAAATCCTTACGGTCTTTACGGTTAAACCAACGAGAGATTTTCACCGCTCCTTTTCTTTTTAATTTAGTTCCGCTTTATCGTCAGCTGCTTTTAACTCCAGCCATCTTGATAATGTTTCCATAATTCGTTTTTTATCGTTCTCCGGAAAATCTTTCACTCTCGTGGTGTGGCTACCGGTGGGAAGAACCATTTTTAAAGCATCCAGTTTCGGATCGGGTGTTGGAGCACAGGAATACCAGGTATCGTAACCGCCATAGATATACAAAATTCTGTTTCCTTTATTTTCTACATATTTACGAACTTCTTTGATGTATTTCGGATTGTATTTTATAGCCACTCCTTTGGGTGCAAATCGATCATTAGAAGTACTTTTTACCACCTGTAGCAAATCAGCAACCGGAGAAAAATCAAAACCATAATAGCCTAATTCTTTCAAATGCTGATAATAAGACGGCAGGTAATGAAAGTACATTTTATCATTGTATGTTCTAACGCCTGAAACCTCATCCAGATAATCAAACAATTCTTTTGGAGTTGCAGTTACCGCCGGAATAGCCTCGCATTTTCCACCCCATTGCCAAAAAGAAAAAGGAAATTCTAAAACCGCATATTCTAACGCTTCAGCCAAAGGCACTTCTGTAAAGGTCATTTTCTTTGTTTCGGCATACTGTTTAAATTCTTTTAATACGGCTTCTCTATTTTCTAAAACTGCTCTTTGAAAAGCTGTAATTTTTGCCCTGCAGGCTGCTGTTCCCACTATTTTTGTATGCTCTACCGTTCGGGGATCTTCCGTCGTTTTAATCAACGGTGCCACATAAGGCATAGCTACATCAACGTCATTTGGATATTTTGACTTGTAAATCAGAGCTGTTTCTCCTCCTTTACTTATTCCGGTTGAAATCCATTTTCCTGTGTAGATTTGTTTCAGTTTCGTTACAAGATCATGGTAATCGGCAATGGCCTGATCGTTTGTCAAGTATTCCCACGGAAGTGGCTCTGGTCTTGACTTTCCATAAAAGCGATATTCAACCGCAATCTGATTTGCGTTTAATAACTTGCTTACCTCACTTTTAATATTGTTTGTATTGTAACCATGAGTTTCAATTACCATAGGGCTATTAAAATTAAGATGCGAGAGATAAACATAATGTTTAAATGTTCCTTTTTGAGGATTTTTATGATCTAACGGCTCGTCTAAAATGAGCTGATACGATTCTGTGTAACCTTCCAAATTTTCTATAACCGTAATTTCGGCTTTGGGAAACAAGGCTGTGAGTTTCTGATGTAAATCGGATGTGCCCTGTGCTGAAGCAAAATGCGAACTCAGTACAACACACAATAGCAATAATAAACGCTGTATACTTTTCATTTTTTAAAGTTTAGTTGATTTTCTAAAAATACTGGCATTACCAACCAAAATCCAATAGTATATTATCCTTAAATTATTATATTTTACCTACTTTGAGTTAAAATAGCACTATCCGGAAATATTGACTTATTTTTAATCCGGAAAAACAAAAAAACAACTAACCTTAAAACAAAAGATATGACTATTGGAGTTGGCGGATCTAACGCTATTGCAGAATTAGAAAAAATACAGGATATGACACTGAATGTAAAAGCCATTCAGCCGGAGGAATATCAAATGCGCATCGATAAAGCAGTGTCACTTATCAAAACAACAGGTTTTAAAGCTGTGTTCCTTAATGCAGGAACGAATTTGTACTATTTTACGGGAACGAAATGGAACCCTTCTGAAAGAATGGTAGGCGCTCTATTGTTTGAAGACGGCAGTCTGGAATATATCGTTCCAAAATTTGAAGAAGGTACTTTTAGAAAATTCATGCAAATCGATGGTCACCTGAATTGCTGGGAAGAACATGAATCTCCTTCTGTTTTATTTGGAAAAATACTGCAGGAAAAAGGTGTCAATAACGGTAAGATTGCACTGGATGAATCGGCCGGTTATTTTTTAGTTGATGCGATCGTGAAAGCCAATCCTGGTTATGATTTTGAAAACTCACAGCCTATTACTACTGGCTGTCGCATTCAGAAATCGGCAAATGAAATTGCTATAATTCAACAGGTCAAAGAAATTACTATGGTGGTACAGCGTGCTGCTGCCCGCATTTTACATCCGGGTATAAAAGCCGCAACGGTGGTTGATTTTATCAATAAGGCGCATATCAGAGCCGGAATTCCTACGGGATCTTATTTCTGCATCGTGTTGTTTGCCGATGATTCTCAATATCCGCATGGAGTAACCACTCCTCAGGACTTAAAGGAAAACGATGTTGTGCTTATTGACACCGGCTGTCGCCTGGAAGGTTATTTGTCTGACATTACCCGAACTTATGTGTACGGAACTCCAACCGAAGCCCACATAAAGATTTGGAATTTAGAAAAGGCCGCACAAAAAGCAGCTTTTGATGCCGCACAATTAGGAGCAACTTGTGGTTCTGTAGATGATGCCGCACGTAAAGTAATTGCAGCAGGAGGCTTAAGTGCCGATTACGAACTTCCGGGCTTACCTCATCGTGTAGGTCACGGAACAGGATTGGACATTCATGAACACCCTTACCTTGTAAGAGGCAGTACTACTGTTTTGCAGGAAGGAATGGTGGTAAGCAATGAACCTATGCTTTGTATTCCGGGGCAATTTGGAATTCGCCACGAAGATCATTTTTATATGACCGCTGAGGGGCCGAAATGGTTTACCACTCCTATGCACAGTATCGACAATCCATTTGGGATTGGTATTGATTAAGTTTTATTTCAAAGACATAAAAAAGGGGAAACGTTATCGTTTCCCCTCTTTCTTTTTACAACCAAATTATTATTTAACCAATAATTTTTTAGTATCTGTGAAGCTTCCATCTGTAGCTACCACAATATAAACTCCCTTTCTAAGGCGATTTACCTCATAAGAAGTTGCATTTCTTACCACATCCACTACGTTTCCTGTACTGTCGTAGATCGTAATTTTAATATCCGACGTGTTTAGATTAGCGAAGTTAAAATTAACAACATCCGTAGCCGGGTTTGGATACAATGTAAATGATCTTGTAGTGTCAGCCTGAACAGCTCCGGCACTTCCGTTTTGTAAATCAATTGAAAGCGGAGCACTCCAATCACTCGTATCAGTGGCATTTTTAGCTCTAACTCTAAACTGATAAACGGTTTGCGTACCTTGTTTCGGAATCCACAAATAATAAGTGGTAGAAGTTCCAAAAGTTGTCCATCCTGTAGTCGCATTATTCAGCTGCACTTCATAACTTGTAGCATTAGCAACGGTGTTCCAAGAGGCATAAAATCCGGATGTATAAACTCCTGAATTACCAATATTCGTTGGTGTTGGCAAAGTCACCGGATTTGGTGCAGTACCTGCAACTACGGTATAATCTTCTACTTCCCCATCGCCGATGTTACCACAAGCTGTTGACGGGTTTGAATAATATTTCATTACAATACGCATTCTGGTAGTTCCTGTAAACGCAGTCGGGGTAAAACTTCCCGTTGCTGTTCCGGTGGAAGAAATTCCATCGATTACTTTTTCAGAAGCATCAAAAACATTGTTTTTGTTGTAATCGATCCATACTCCCCAATATTCTAAATACGATCCTCCTGAGAAACCTGCTGCCAGACTTACATTTGTTGCTGTTCCCGGAGTTACTGTTACCGTTTTAGAAGTAAAATTGGCATAACCACCCGCATCTTTACCGGATGTATTTGTAAAACTTCCAATGGTCACTGCGTTAATATATTCGTAATTACTGTTGGCCTGAGCTGCACAATAAGCTGAACCTGCAGCAAGAGTTGCAGTTACTTCATTTGAATAAGCTGAATAAACCGCATTTGCTTTTGCACGTACTCTGTATTTATAAGTACTTCCGGCTGTTAAACCTGTGTTGGTATACGTAAGCGCTGTACTTGGCAATGTTGTTATTTCGGCAAAAACATTATCTGTTCCTGCTCTTTCTACTACGATGTTTGTCGCATTTGTCGCGTTGTTTACCCACGTCAACTGTACTTGTAAGCTGGTGTTGTTAACCGTAGCCGCAAGACTTGAAGGTGCCAGAACTGTTGTAGGAGCCTGAGTTCCTGCCTGAATGGATTCGTTTGGTTTCGTATTGTAAGCAAAGTCAAGAACGGAATAACCAACGCCTCCTGCTTCTACTTTTACGTGTAGCCAGCCGTAGCATATACGTCCTCTGCTTGTGTATTCAAAACCAATGTAACCTGTTTGATTGTCCCAGGCAGTATACGTAGCTGTTCTTAAATCTAACTGATCCGGATATGCTGCTCCCGGAGTTACAAAATTACTTGATGCTCCAATGGTAGTTCCCTGAGCAATCAAACTGATGTTTCGGGTACCTGCTGGTCCTACTAATCTTTTGCCATAGGTTTCTACTTTTAGAGCTGCAGCTGCAAATTGCCACGCTCCGTATTCTGTATTGTCTCCGATTCCTAAGTCAAAATATTGCCATGGTTGTGCTGCCGAGGCAACATAATCGGAATTGTTTACATAAAACACACCGTAAGGCGCGTCAAATTTCAAATTGATTGTTTTTGATGCATTATCAAGTGTCGAAATTCCTCCTGTAATAGCAGCATCTTTAAATGTAATTGCTACCGCGGCATCATTTGCCGGAAGATGTGCAGTTGCTTTTCCAGTGAAAGAAACGACTACTTTATTATTCCCTGAAAGCGTCAAAACTGCTGTTAAGCCCGAAGGAACTCCTGTAATGGTGTAATCAGTTCCTGCCGTTAAAGTTCCGGTACTTTTAGTAAAAGTTCCGTTGTTAGTGGATAACGAAATGGTGCTGGTGGTGGTAACACCTCCGTCATTAGCTTCGGCTTCATACAGTACACTTTCAGACAGAACCACTGCTGTTTTGTTGGTCATACCTGTATAAATAGGAGTATTTGGCTGTGTATTATAAGCATATTCCGAAACGGTGTAACCATCTCCGTTAGCCGCAACATCTATCTTGAACCATCCGTAGCAAGTTAATCCTTCGATTTTATATTCAAAACCAACATATCCTGATTTTCCGTCCCAGGCTGTATAATTTGCCGTTCTTAAATCCAGCTGATCCGGGTATGCTCCCGGAGCGACCATATTACTGGCTGGTCCAACGGCTGCATTTTGTCCTAATAGCGTAATGTTTCTGGTTCCACTTTCGCAGACTAATTTTTTACCATAGGTTTCAATCTTCAATGCATTGGCCGCATAACGCCATGCTCCAAATGAAGTATCGTCTCCTTTTGCAATATCAAATGGTTTCCAGATTAAAGCGGAAGAGATGTTAATGTTAGGCATGTCTACAAAAAAGATTCCATAAGGATCGGTAAATCTCAAATTGTAAAATAAAGAGGTACAAGACAAACCTGTGGTTCCTCCGGTAAATGCCGCAGGTAAAAAGCTGATTCCTGCTGTTGTATTTTGTGCTGCTGCATGGTTTGTTGCTTTTCCTGAAAGCGTTACCGTCACTTGTCCGTTTGAGTTCACCGTTACCACTGGTGTAATTCCTGCCGGAAAGGTGTGTGTAAAATGAGTTCCTGCAGTCATTGTTCCTGAACTTAGCGCAAAGGTTTTCCCTCCGCTTAAGGTAACTACTGAGGCTGTGTTAAAGGCTCCGTCATTGACAACGGTTTCTTTAAAACTAGTTCCGGTTGCCACTAAACTGCTCTCGGTAGAATTCACTCCGGTATCAATTAGGTTTTGTGGCTGCCAGAGCGTGATTCTGGCTGGATGCTGTAAAGCTGCCAGCATTCTGTCGATCTGCCCCTGAGTATACATTTTGTAGCAACCTTGTGCTCCATTGTACCCCATGTAGTTTTCGATGTTTACTTTATCTCCTGTACAATTGGTTCCTGGTGTACAAGCCAGAGTATGCTTAGCGTCTTCGGCAGGAGTGTCGGCAACTTCATCTGTGCCGGAGCAGCCTCCTTCGAAGGTATGAATCAGGTTTAAGAAATGTCCAAATTCATGTGTCAGCGTTGCTGAAAATTCTTTGCTGTAGGAGTTGTCATAAAGGTAAGCTCCATTAAAAACAACACGCGCTGTATTACTGGCGGTCATTTCTGAACTTGGATACCAGGCAACTCCCGAGTTGTTAAAAACTCCTTCGTTATACAAATCGTTCTGAATATAAACGTTCATGTATTTTTTGTTGTCCCAGGCATCGGCGGCAATCTGGTCGTCGTAACCTCCGCCATTTCCGTAACCGTTTTTAGCAGCATGGAAAACAACTCCGTTGGTACATCCTCCGTTAGGATCTTTTTTTGCCAGTTTAAATTCGATGTTTAGAGTTCCTCTTCTGGCTTGAAAGAAAGGCTCAACGGTTTGATAATCTGCATTTCTTCCGTTAAAATCGTCATTTAATTGTGCCAGATGGTTGACGATTTTTTCATAGGTAATTGTTTTTCCGCTTTGTACGTCTCCATAAATATGAAAAACAACGGGAATGGTGTAGGTAGTTACTGCTGCACTTTTTGAAGTTTTGCTTTTACGCTGAAGTGCGAAATTGTTGGTAAAGGTTTCAAAATCCTTTTTTTCCTGAAGTGATTTGGGGCTACTCCGATACACTTTGGCGTTTTCTTCTGTCGTCCGGCAAGGAAGTCCTTGCGCGCTTATTTTCCCTATCGAAAAAACAAGCATTAATACTAGTAGTTTTGTTTTCATTTTTTGTTGGATAAATTTGTTGGCATCAAAATTAACTGCATAGTTTCTAATTTATTGATACTATGTTATTTAAAAACAATATATAATTAACAGCTTTTTAACGATAAAAAAACACACTATTAAAAAATATTCCATATTTCATGCGCTTTCACAAACAAATAAGTAATTTTATTAAACAAAAACCAAAACAACAACAAGGACACATTCAGAATAAACTCTCTTTTTAACCTTCAAACTCCAAATTTCAAATTCCAAATCCCAAATCCCAAATTCCACATCTCACATTTTACATTTTACATTTTACATTCCACACAAACCTTCTCCCCCCTTATTTTTTAAACAAAAAAAAACCGGAACCCAATTAAAGGCCCCGGTTAAAAACAGGAAAACTAATTCAAATTAAAATTTATCCCAGAAAATTTTTGTAGTCATTAAATCTCCACCTATAGCAGAGGAAGCTGCTTCATAATTTTCTTTGTTTAATGTTTTATCGAAGATCGAATAGATGTTACGAACTGGCACTTTTCCTTTAGCTGCGTCTACAGCTGTTGAAGGCGCCTGTAAAACAGGAAAATCTAATCTTCTGTATTCCGTCCATGCTTCAAATCCTCTGTTGTAATAAGCGATCCAAAGCTGGTAAGCAATCTTTTCTTTGGCAGTTCCGGCAGCAGTTGCAAAATCAACATCTGCTCTATCCAAATAGGTTTGAGCATCGGTATTGGATACTCCCCAAAACTTCATGCTGGCCTGGATTCCTTTTTTATAATATTCTTCTGCAGTACCTCCTACATTAAAACCTCTGTTAGCAGCATCGGCCAAAAGGAAACAAGTTTCAGTGTAATCAAAAAGTACTCCCGGGTTTGTTTTTTCTTTTAATCTTAGCCCCATATTAGAATAGTCACCATAAGTTACCTGTTTCGCATATGGTGCTCCTTTATATTTGCCTGACTTTTTAGAAGCCGGATTAAAGAAGGTATCACGTCTTGGGTCATTTTTAGCATTCAGTTCGTCTACAAAAAAGGCTGTAGGTATGGTCTGACTTTCGTTTACCAAAGTGTCATACAAAGGATTCATGTCTACCAATGAAGAGAAATATTTAAACAATGCCGTTTCAGCTTCGCTTGTCATAACTCCTGAGCTATAAGCACTTTCTACTATGGCTTTTGCTTTTGCAGGCTCAACGTCAGCAAGGTGTAATCCTAGTTTTAGTTTTACACTGTTGGCCAATGTTTTCCATTTACCCACATCTCCTTTGTACACTAAGTCAGCTGTACCAAAACTCTCTTTACCGGCATCCATACTGGCAATTGCAGCATCAAGTCTTGCAGCAAGATCAAAATAGATGGTTTTAGCATCGTCGTATTTCGGATAAGGGTGCAGATTGATATCTAAAGCCTCTGTGTAAGCCACATTCCCAAACAAATCAACAAGGGTTTGGTAAGCCATTACAATCTGAATATCCAATATTGCAATTTTGTTTTTCTTGATCGCAGTTTCAACAGCTCCTAATGCTTCTTTGGCTGCAACTTGTTTTTGCGCATTTACCAAATCCTGTAATACATCGCGGTACAACAAAATGACATGAGAGTTCCCTAAGTTTCTTCTTTCCATATTGTAGTTGACCTCATCGGTATACGTTGTGGTGCTCCAATATTGAGCATATCCTCTAAAATTATTGTTGTTTACCGAAGCATTGGTCAGGAAGAACGCATAGTTTACCTGCGCACTGGTCATAAGCGCACCCGGTAAAACGGTCGTATACGCTTTTTCGTCCTGATTTAAATCTTCTAAGTTATCACATGAAGCAACCGAAAGTAAAATGGCTCCTGCAAAAAATATCGTTTTTACTATTTTCATTTTGTTGTTGTTTTTTAGAATTGAACTTTCATATTAAAGCTGTACTCTTTTGATGTTGGTAAAACTCCTGTTTGGAATCCCTGAAGATTTCCTGAAGAAAGTCCCGCTTCCGGATCAGCATATGGTAAATTTTTATGGATGATCCACAGGTTGCTTCCATTAACTGCAAAAATCATATTGGTGATAAAAGTTTTTGCCAGGAATTTTGATGGCAATCTGTAGCTCAATCCTAACTCACGTAGTTTCACATAAGAAGCATCGTAAACATATTGCTGCTCTGGCATTGAGTTGTAGAAAGAATACCCGTCTGCACCTTCTACACTAACTACTTTATCATTTGGAGTTCCGTCTGCTTTAACACCCGCTAACAAAATCCCTCCGCCATTGGCAAGCGGCTCTCTTTGTGGATTTCCTAAATGGTTGTTAGAAACTGTACTTTCGTAGATTCCTGTAGTATGTCCGAAACGTTGATCTAATGAATAAACGTCTCCTCCTTTTTTCACATCGATTAAGAAATTCAATGAGAAATTTTTATAGGTAATTACGTTGTTCAAACCTCCAATCCAATCCGGATTTATATCTCCAATTGTTGCTCCGGCTGTTTGTTGGTATCTTCCGTTTGAACGAATTACTTTTTCTCCATTTAGATAAGTAAATCCGGAACCGATTAACTGACCGATTGGTTTTCCAACTTCAGCAACGTAACCTACTCCCTGGAAAGATCCTAACGAAATTCTGTCAGCTCCTCCTAATGAGATTACCTCATTTTTATTCGTAGACCAGTTTACTTTTGCTTCCCAGCTAAAATTAGCTGTCTTAACCGGAATTACAGATAATGTTACCTCGTATCCTTTGTTCTGAACGTCTCCTCCATTGATCCATGCTCTTGTATACCCTGTTTGTGTAGGAGTTTCAACAGAAAGAATCTGATTGGTTGTATTGGTTTTGTAGTAAGAGAAATCAAGACCTACACGGTTTCTGAACAATTTAAGCTCAATACCGGCTTCAATACCTTTTGTCAACTCACTTTTTAGATTAGCATTACTTTTGTTATTTTCTGTAGAAAAACGAATTCCGTCAGGTCCAAAATTATCATTCTTTGGATAAGTTGCTGCAATAACAGCGAAAGGTGCATCATTTCCAGTCTCAGCATAATTCAGACGCAATTTTCCAAAAGAAAGCCAGTCAGTCTTGATGTGGTTGCTAAAAATGTAAGTTCCTGTAATCGAAGGATAGGTATAAGTACTGTTGCTTGATGGCAATGTTGAAGACTTATCTACACGATAACTTCCCTCTAAGAAATAAGTTTCCTTAAAATTGAAACTTGCATTCGCATAAACACTGTTTGTACCAATAGTAACCTGAGATTCTGAAGGACTGTTTATTTTGTCGATAGAATTATTCAAAGCATAAATTCCAGGTACTACCAATCCGCCATTTGTTGCAGCAAAGATTGAGTTACTCAAAGAACGTCTTGAATTGGCACCAACCATTCCGTTAAACTTAATATCATCTGTAATATTCGTTTTGAAGTTCATGATCAAATCAAAGTTGATCTCTCTGAATGTTTTGTCAAATCTGGTATACTGACCGCGTGCATTAGGCGTTCTCTTTGATCCCACAGCGATGCGCTCTTCCTGCAGTTGGTGGTAAGAATCTACAGATCCTTTACCAATTACATCAAACCAATTGGTGATTTCTGTACTTAAAGCAAAGTTCCCGAAGAAACGATCACGGCCTAAAGTATTGTAGTTGTTGTACCTCTGGAAATAAGGGTTGTCGTGAAACTGAATCGTTAAATCAGTTGGTCCTGCCACACTCCAGGTCGTATTTTGTCCCGTAAGATTATAAGCATCTTTTAAATCCTGAAAATCTACACTTGTAGAAAACCATTGTCTTACACTGCTCAGGTAGTTGTTTCCTCCGTCACCATATCCGGTTTCATTCATTCCTTTAGCATTTGCTTTTAAGTAGTTGGCAGAAACCGTAAGTTTAGTTTTAGGCAAGATGTTGTAACTTGCCGAGAAGTTAAAATTGTCTTTACGGTTGTTACTGTTTGGTAAAATACCCTGATCCATGTTATAGTTGGTATAACCAAATCTGAAATCTCCTTTTTCACCAGATCCTGTAAAGGCGATGTTATTGATGTACGTGAAGCTTTTTTGATAAAAATCATTTGGATTTTTCTTAACCGCTGTCCATGGTGTTGCTTTTCCATAACCTGGCAATTCAGGATAGAATGAACTCCAGTTGTACACTAATAAGTTAGGATCAAATCGAGGTCCCCATGAAGCATCATCGGTTGCAGCATAAGGATGCATTCCACTTCCTAAGTCAACTGTACCGTAAAAATCACCGTATCCTCCACCATATTGGTTCTGATACTCTGGTAAAGTTTTTTTATCAACTACTCCAACGGTTACTCCTGAACTGAAACTTACACCCAGACCTCCTTTAGATTTACTTCCTTTTTTCAAGGTTACCAAGATTACCCCGTTTGAAGCTCTCGAACCGTACAAAGCAGAAGCCGCAGAACCTTTTAAAACGTTCATGGTTTCGATATCATCAGGATTGATGTCTGAAGCAGCATTTCCGTAATCGTATCCACCAGTGTTACCACCACTTTTTTGATCGGCACTATTCGTATTATCATTGTTCAACGGAATACCGTCTACAATCCATAAGGCCTGATTGCTCCCTGTTAATGACGTTGTACCACGAATCACTACGTTTGTCGAACCTCCAATGTTATTGTTACGTCTGATTTGTACACCGGCAATTTTACCCGAAATAGAGTTCGCTACGTTGCCTGAGTTTACTTTTGTCAAATCTTCTCCTTTGATTTCCTGAGTGGCATATCCAAGAGATTTCTTTTCTCTTTTAAGTCCCAAAGCGGTAACTACAATCTCCTGAAGCTGCTCTGAGTTTGGAGTTAAAGATACATTGGCCGTGTTACCTGTAACGGTCACTTCCACAGTCTTCATCCCAATATAATTAAAGATTAAAACAGCATTCTGACTTGTCTTAATAGAATATTTACCGTCAAAATCTGTTTGAGTTCCCGTTTTTGTTCCTTTAATCAATACACTCGCACCCGGCAAAGGCATTCCTGCATTATCTGAAACAATTCCCGATACAACCCGCTCCTGTGCGAGCGCAAATTGTGCTAGCAGTACAAAAAAAAGTACTACCGTTTTTCTTTGAAAAAACTTGAATTTCATAAAATGGTTTTATAATTAGTATTGGCAAATGTTTTGCTTTTTCCATAATTTTTATGATAATATATTACCGCAAAAACCTATTATATTACCCTTTTATTACATATTTAATATTTTTACATGTATTATCTTACCCTAGTAATTTTGCATGAAATACGTATCTTTTTTCTCACTTTTTATGTTTTTTTGACTGATTTTTGAGCACAAAAAAAGGGAGAAATCTCTTTTACAGAAATTCTCCCTTTTTTAGGCTTCTAAAACGATACTATTTTGCTCCCGGAGGACATTTTTCTTCTACAAATTTTATAAAAGTATCTATCAAATGTTTTTGAGTTCCTTCGCCTTCATGAATACTATGCGTACGATTTGGATAAATCATTAAATTAAAAACTTTGTCGTATTTGATGAGTTCATCAATCAAAACTTCCGCATTTTTGTAATGCACATTATCATCGCCTGTTCCGTGAATGTAAAGCAGATTTCCTTTCAAATTCTTAGCGTGTGTTACCGGGGAAGCCTGTAGATAAGCTGCTGCATTTTCATCCGGCAAGCCCATATAACGTTCGGTATAAATGTTATCGTAAAAATGCTGATCGGTAACCGCAGCAATCGCAACACCGGTTTTGTATATTTCGGGATACTGAAACATTAAATTTAAAGTTACTGCTCCGCCTCCGCTCCATCCGTGTACGGCAACTCTGTCGGTATCAATAAAATTCCACTTCAAAACTTCTTTGGCAGCCATTGCCTGATCGCGGGTATTAACGATTCCGATGTTTTTATAAATCGACTTTCTCCATTTCGTTCCTTTCATAACCGGAGTTCCCCTGTTGTCCATGGCAATTCCGATGTATCCTTTTGGAATCAACAGGTCTATAAATCCGTTAAAGTAAGGCATATCGTTTGCTACCGAAGCCATTGGCTCTCCGTAAACATAAAAGAATAACGGGTATTTTTTTGTCGGATCAAAGTCAAGAGGTTTTGCCATAATTCCGTCTACTTCCACTCCGTCAACTGTGGTTACTTTGAATTTTTCCAAAGAAAACTCACGTTCCGGTTTTGTAAAAACATCCGCTTCTTTTGGCAGTATTTTTTTATGGTCTGACAATGAAACCAGACGTATATTAAAGTCGCGGTTGATATTAGAATTGATATGTTTTGCATACGAGCCATCAGTAGAAAACTCATACTCATTGGTCCCCTCAAATACTTCCGGAGTTATTCTTTTTGTTTTGTGTGAATTCAGATTCGTTTCATACAAATAACGTTGCGTTGCATCTTTAGGACTTGCGATATAATAAATTGATTTGGTCTTGTCGTTATACGCTTTAAAGTAAGCGTCGAAATTTCCGGTGGTAATCAGTTCTTTCTTTTTTCCGTCACGGCTGATTTTATAAACATGCATCCAACCATCAGCATCTGAACTCCATAAAAAAGATTTACCGTTATCAACAAACTGACAAGGAAAACCATCGTACACGCCCGAAGAAATATCAAAAACATCAATCCATTCCGCCGATTTTTCCTGATAGATCAAACTGGCTTTACCGGATAGTGCATTGCAATTGTAAAACGAAACCTGATTTTGATTTCTATTCAGCTGTATGACCATTACCTCCTCTTTAGCTACCCATTCCATACGAACCAAATAGTTATTATCCGGTTCTCCCGGAATATCCAGCCAGTTGGTTTTTACAGTAGCGATATCAACAATCCCAATTTTTACAGAAGAAGGTTTTTCTCCGGCTTTAGGGTATTCTACCGGAACTACAAACGGATACAAAGCGGCGGTATTGTTAATCATTAAATGAAACTTTGTTTCTGAAGCATCTACACGCCAAAAAGCAATGCTTTTACCATCGGGACTCCAGCGAAATCCGTCACGTGCTGCAAGTTCTTCTTCATAAACCCAGTCAAAAGTTCCGTTGATTACCTTGTCTGTTCCGTCGGTGGTTAAAGGCGTTATTTTGCCTGAAGCCAAATTTTCAAGGTAAATGTTGTGCTTTGAAACGTAAGCTACATTTTCGTTATCGTTAGAAAACTTAGCAAACATTAGGGAAGATTCTTCTAAACTAACCCCTAGTTTTCTTCCTTTTCCGGTGGTTAAGTCAAAAAACCAATAGTCGCCTCTGGTTTTGGCTCTCCATACTTTTTTTGAATTGGTGTACACCAGAACTTTGGTTTTGTTCTGATTCCAGACCAATTCTTCGACCTCTCCTTTAAATCCGGCATTTGTTAATTGCTGTTGGGTTAAAACAGTGGTACTTTTATTCAACTGATCGACATCATAAACCAAAATGTTCTCTCCTGAATTCACCCAAAAAGAATGCGAATTCGGAAGCCATTTTAATTCATTAATATCAATATCTTTTTGCGCCAGTATACTTGAGCAGACAAAAAGAAGCAGTAAAAAGTGTTTTTTGATCATGGTTATTTGGTATTTAATAGCTGTTCTATTTCTTCAATTTCAATAGGCATTTCTTCCGATAAATTGATGTTTCCGTCGTCTGTCAACAAATAATCATTTTCCAGTCGGCAGCCAATTCCTTCTTCGCGAATGTAAATTCCGGGCTCGCAGGTAAGCACCATTCCTTTTTCGAAAGGTTTAGAATACAATCCGACATCATGAACATCCAATCCGAGGAAATGAGCTGTTCCGTGCATGAAGTACTTTTTGTAAACGGGATTTTCGGGATCCTGAGCCGCGATTTCTTCTAAAGTAATCAATCCCAGTTTCACCAGTTCGGCTTCCACAAGACTTGCCATCTGCACTTCGTAGTCTTTGGATAAAACACCCGGTTTCAAAAACTTTGATCCTTCTTTAAGACAATGCAAAACCGATTGGTAAATTTCTTTCTGACGAGGCGAAAATTTTCCGTTTACCGGAAGACAGCGCGTGGTATCGGAGTTGTAATTGCCGTAGCACACCCCAAAGTCTACCAAAAGCAGCTCGCCATCCCTACAAACCGAATCATTGGTGTTGTAATGTAAGGCACAGGCATTTTTGCCCGAAGCAATTATAGGTTTGAACGCATGACGGTTTCCTCCATTTTTAATATAGTGATACGCCAGCTCAGCCTCCAATTCATATTCTTTTACATCAGGTCGCACCGCTTTCAACAGTGCTTTAAAGCCGTCGACACTTATGGCAACTGCTTTTTGGATTAAAGCAATTTCCTCGGCTGATTTTACCGGTCGAAGTTCTCTTGTTATTTTGGCAACACGTTCGTATTGATGCAGCGGGTATTTTTGTCTGCACCACTGAATCATACGATCCTGACGCGTATTCATTTCTGAGGTTATTCTTTTAATGTGCTCGTTGTGTCCTAAGTAAATAGCATCTGCTTCAAAAGCAAACAGCTGTAAGGCTTTTTCAAATTCATGCACCCACTTTACATTCTTGATTCCTGAAATGGCGGTCACTTTTTCTTTGGTCAAAAAATCTCCGTCCCAGATTAAAGTATGTTCGCTCACTTCTTTTACAAATAAAATGGCTCTGTTTTCTTCTTTAAAAGCATCGGGATAAAGGACTAAAATAGTTTCGTCCTGCTCAATTCCGGACAGATAAAACAAATCATTATTTTGTGCAAAGCCCATTACATCATCGGCATTATTTGGCATCACATCATTTGAAGTCAGTATCGTCAAACTGTTTTTTTGCATTTTTTCGACAAACCTCTTTCGGTTATTTTCAAATAAAGAAGCCGGAATTGAATCGTATCTCATAGTTTATAATTGAAACATTTTAGTATCAACAGAAGGTGTTTTGCCAGAAATAATCTCTGTAATTATTTTTCCTGTTGCCGGTGCAAGGCTTAACCCCATCATGGCATGTCCAGTGGCGAAAGTCAAATTTACAACTTTTTTTGCACGGGTAATAATCGGCATTCCCGAAGGTGTACAAGGCCTGAAACCAAACCAGGTATCCTTATTTTCAGGCATTTCAACCTGCATCTCCGGATAAAACTCATTAATGCTGTTGATGATTCCCTGTAGTCTGTTTTTATTAATTTTGGTGTCTCCGGTATGGGTAATTTCCATAGTTCCTCCAAAACGAATATCGTTATTCATAGGGGTCACCGCAACTTTACCTTCACACAAAATAGACGGAATCGAAGGTTTGTGATTTTTGTCCTTCAGCGTAAAGCTATATCCTTTTCCCGGTAAAATAGAAACCGAAACGCTCAGTTTTTTAGCCAATGAAGGACTCCAGGAACCTGCTGCCAATACCACTTCGTCAGTAGCAAATGTGCCTTTGTCTGTTACTACTTTTGTGATTTTATGATGATCGAAAACAAAATCCTGTACTGTGGTACCGGAATGAATTTCTACTTTTAATCGTTTTAATTCTTCTTTGATAAATTGCATGAATTTTTGCGGATACAAATGCGCATCGCCTTTGTAGTGTATCCCGCCCAAAACATCGGTTTTGGTACCATTCTCCAATTTTGCAATGGCTGCAGCAGAAAGATAATCGACCTGCAAACCTAATTTTTCTGCCTCTCTTGCTTCATGAAACATTTCATGAGCTACTTTATCGGTTTTGTACAACATTAAAAGACCCTTTTCTTCATAGAAAAAAGAGTTGTTTTCTCTGGCAAAATCCTGATACAATTCTTTACTCAGCAACGATAAATCGCGAAGTGCCGGCATTGCTTTTTCTACATGTTTTTCATTTGCATGTTTGTAAAACTGAAGTCCCCATTTGATCAGATTTGCATCTAATCTCGGTTTTACATAAAACGGACTCTGACTGTCAAACATCCATTTCATTCCCTGAGCAATCATTCCGGGTTGCGCCAGCGGAATTATATGCGACGGAACTATCATTCCGGCATTTCCATAAGAACAGCCGTCATCCATAGGAGACTGATCAAAAATAGTTACCTCATACCCTTCTTTAGCCAGATAATAAGCTGAACACAAACCTATTATACCTCCTCCAATTATACTTACTCTTTTCATTTGTTCGAAATTGAAAAATTCATTGAAGAAGAATTTTATCCTCCTTCAATGAATCTAAATTTTTAATATTTTTTAAATCACCTGAAAACCATGAGCATACGGGTCATTTTCTTCATCAATGATGATGGTGTTGTAACCGTATACTTTTGCCCAGCCCTGAATACTTGGTACGATTGCCGGAATGTCTCCAATGGAAGTTTCTTCTACAACTTTTCCAATAAATTTACTGCCAATGTAACTCTCGTGAATAAATTCTTCTCCGGCTTTCAATTTCCCTTTAGCGTGCAGCTGTGCAATTCGTGCCGATGTTCCGGTACCGCAGGGCGAACGATCGATCGCTTTGTCTCCGTAGAAAACGGCATTTCGACCGGAAGAGGTTGGATCTAAAGGTTCCCCTGTCCACAACATATGACTCACATCACGGATGGTATCGTTTTCCGGATGAATAAAATAGTCCGGATATTTGGCATTGATTCTTCTGCGGAGTTCCTGACTCAGCTGGACAATTTTACCTGCCGAAAAATCCTGAATTCCTGAAAAGTTTTGCTGTGGATCTACAATTGCGTAATAGTTCCCACCATAAGCAACATCAAAAGTAATTTCGCCCAGTTCAGGACAATCAATTGTTAATCCTTCCGCTGCTAAATAGGACTTTACATTGGTCAGACGTACCCAGTCGACTTTATTTCCGGTTTGCTGGTACTCGATATTCACGAGACCCGCAGGTGCTTCCATTTTTATTTTCCCTGGTATTTTTGGGGTAATCAAACCTTCTTCGATGGCAATGGTAATGGTACCAATTGTTCCGTGACCACACATCGGCAGACAGCCTGAGGTTTCGATAAATAAAATCCCAAAATCGTTGGCAGGATCACTTGGCGGATATAAAATACTTCCGCTCATCATATCATGTCCGCGAGGTTCAAACATTAACCCTTTGCGGATCCAGTCAAATTCTTTTAAAAAATGCTGGCGTTTTTCACTCATATTAGCGCCTGTCAAGTTTGGCCCTCCTCCTGCCACTACTCTTACAGGATTCCCGCAAGTGTGCGCATCTACACAAAAAAAAGTTTTCTTTACCATTTATTATATCTGGGATTTTGTTTGAATATTATTTAATGTTCTTAAAATCTGTAATGGATTTTCATTTTGCAATTCTGCAGGCAACAATTCATCTGGCCAATTCTGGTAGCTAAATGGTCGTACCCAGCGATAGACTGCATGAATTCCAACCGCAGTAAATCTCGAATCAGAAGAGGCCGGATAAGGACCTCCGTGAATCATTGAAGGACAAACCTCAACTCCCGTAGGAACACCGTTAAAAATCAATCGTCCTACTTTGTTCTGCATCGCTGCAATCAGTTCTTCCTGATTTTTTAATTCTTCAGATTCTCCGATAATCGTTCCTGTTAATTGTCCGTCCAACTGATTGACGATTTTTAACAGCTGTTGCTCATCGTCACATTGTACCAGTACCGAAACAGGTCCGAAAACCTCATGGCTTAAGGTTTTATTTTCTAAGAACGTTTTTCCGTCTACCGTCAGCACTTTCTGTACCCCGTAATTTGGTGCTGCTTCTCCTTTGTATTCGGCAATTTTGGTAACTCCATTTTGTGCTATCAGCGCTGCTGACCCTTCTTCAAAACCTTCTTTCATTGAAGGATGCAACATACAAAATGGTTCTATTTTTTCAATGGCCTGAGTTAATTCTTCCGAAAATTTATTTAATTCGGCTCCTTTAATTCCAAATAACAATCCCGGATTGGTGCAAAACTGACCTGCTCCAAGTGTAATGGATCCCGCATAGGCAGCGGCCCATTTTTGACTGTTTACCGCTACTGCTTTTGGCAAAAGTACTACCGGGTTGACACTTCCCATTTCGGCAAAAACCGGAATAGGTTCTGGGCGTTGTGCTGCAAGATCAAACAAAGCTCTTCCGGCACGGATACTTCCTGTAAAACCAACTGCTTTCACCAATGGATGTTTCACCAATGCAGTTCCAAGTGTTGTTCCTCCACCAATAAGATTAGAGAAAACTCCTTCGGGCATATTTGTTTTTTGCGCTGCTTTGATAATCGCTGAGGCAACCATTTCACCGGTTCCTATATGCATGGAGTGACTTTTTACAATCACAGGACAACCTGCTGCTAAAGCCGAAGCCGTGTCGCCGCCAGCTGTTGAAAATGCAAACGGAAAATTACTGGATCCAAAAACCACAACCGGACCTAAGGGTACCAACATTTTACGCAAATCTTCTTTTGGCGCAGGAACTCTGTCCGTTATTGCCGTATCAATTGCAGCCTGAACCCAGCTCCCTTCAATGAGCATTTGGGCAAACGCGCGTAGCTGACCAACCATTCTTCCGCGTTCTCCCTCTGCTCTGCCCATTGGAAAGCCGGATTCACTGCAATACTGAACTAACAAATCATTTCCTAAAGCTACGATTTCATCTGCAATAGCATTTAAAAAACCCGCTCTTTCAAGACCTGAACTTTTTTTATAGGTACCAAACGCCTGATGCGCCAAAGCAACTGTTTCTTCAATTTCTTCAGGAGTTGCTTCTGTAAAAACCCAGGGATTTTCGACATTAAGCTGCGGATTAAACGTTTTGAATGTCTTATCACCAGCGGCCTTAAGTGTACTTCCCACGTAATTTTTTCCTGTAATCATATTTCTTTTTTGTTGTTTGAATAAATACTTTACAATTCTTAAAAGAAGAAATTTGTAAAACCAATTGTTTTCAGCGTACGTTTACAAGTTTTTATAATCAGGCAAAGTAGGTCTTGATTCTAAAGATCTGGCAATAATTCCCAAAACTTCTTCTCTATCCGCTCCCTGCAGCGGTAATCTCGGTGCACGAACATATTCTGTTCCAATACCTGTTGCTACTTCTGCAAGCTTAATATTCTGAACTAAAAATGAATTGATATCTAACTCTAATAAAGGAAGAAACCATCTGTATATTTTCAAGGCTTCGTCAATTCGGCCTGCTTTCGCTAGTTTGTAAATGGCAACTGTTTCTTTTGGGAAAGCACATACCAGACCTGAAACCCATCCATCAGACCCCATTAATAAACTTTCTAAAGCCAGCGTATCTACACCTGATAAAATCTTTAATCGGTCGCCAAAACGGTTAATCATTCTGGTTACATTCGAAATATCTCTTGTTGATTCTTTTACCGCCTGAATGTTATCAAATTTTAACAGTTCTTCAAACATATCCAATGTAACTTCAATTTTATAATCTACCGGATTGTTATATATCATTATTGGAAGTGAAGTATTTTTTGCGACTTCAGAAAAATACGTTACCGTTTCAAAATCAGAAGCTTTGTAACGCATTGGAGGCAGCATCATCAATCCTTTTGCTCCATCTTTTTCTGCTTTATTGGCTGCTAAAATTGCAGCACGTGTAGTTTGTTCTGCAATATTCATAATTACCGGCACCTGGTTGTTTACCATGCTAACGGTACCTTTTACCAATTCACTTCTCTCTTCTTCTAAAAGAGTGCTGGCTTCGCCTAATGTTCCGCCAAGAATTATTCCTTCAACACCTGCTTCTAATTGTGCTTGTAAATTAACTTCAAACATTCTGAAGTCTAGTTTATCATCTGCAGTAAATTTTGTTGTTACTGCCGGCATTACGCCTTTCCATTGAATACTCATAATATCGATTTTAATTAAAACCAAAATTATTTATATTGAACAAAGCAGGAGGATTAAAAATTACCTCAAAACAATACTATATTACCCTATATAAGACGATTACACAAAAAACCAACTAATATATTGCTATTTTTTTGACAAAATAAAATATATTTGAAGTAACTAACCTTGACCAACCATGAAAGTTTTTCCATTTAAAATCCCCAAATCTGGAGAGGATCCTCTTATCTATCAAGAGGATAGAGAGATCGTTTTTTACGACAAACTCCATCAACACGAAGAAATTCAAATTAGTTTTATCGAAAAAGGGCAGGGCGCCATTTTTGCCGGCGACACCATTTCGCACTATCGCGAGGGAGACATTTTAATGATTGGCAGCAATTTACCACACGTTTTCAGAAGTGAAGTATACGAAAACGAATCTTCCATCATGCGCACCCTGTTTTTTACGACAAACTCTTTCGGAAAAGAATTCTTCACGCTTACTACTTTTAAAAACATCCATCCTTTTTTGGAAAGTAGTAAAAACGGGTTCATCATTCACAATGCGCCCAAAAAAATTACCAAGTCGTTTAAAAAGCTAAAAAAAGCCGATAATTACGAACGATTTATACTGTTCTTAGAGATTATCAAATGGCTTTCCAACAGCGACAGAGAGCAGCTCTCGAATCACCTGTACGACAAAAAGATTACGGATAATGAAGGCAAACGAATGCAGACTGTATTCGAACATGTCATGACCAATTATCAAAAAAACATTAACCTGGATGAAATCGCTTCGATTGCCAATATGACCAAAAATGCTTTCTGCCGGTATTTTAAAGTCCGGACCAACAAGTCGTTTTTTCAGTTTTTAATCGAAGTGAGAATTGAACATGCCTCAAAGCTGTTGGCCAACAACAGTGAGCTTTCGGTTCTCGAAATTGCCGAATTATGCGGCTTTAATAACATTTCCAATTTCAACCGAAAGTTTAAGGAACTAAAGCAGACTTCTCCGTTGCAGTATCGGAAACTGAATCTGTAGGCCGTTTACTTTGGCTTAACCGCAAGGGACGCAAGGATTTTTTTCTTGTTAGATTTTGTATAAACGCAAAGTTCGCAAAGCTATAGATAAAGCTTTGCGAACTTTGCGTAAACCTTAGCGCGCCTTGCGGTTAAAAAAACTATTCAATTGAAAGCCTCGTCATAATAGGATAATGATCTGAGTTCTCGAAGTCAGGAAAACTTTCAAATTGTTTCACTTTCATTTTACTGTCTGTAAAAATATAGTCAATTCGTGCCGGATAATAACGGAACTTATAGGTTGCTCCAAACCCTTCTCCTGCTTCTTCAAAGGCATCTTTCAGCTTTCCTTTGATATTTCGGTACACATACGAAAACGGACTATTGTTCATGTCTCCACAAATGATAATCGGGTTCTTGCACTGTTTGATATTTTCTTTAAAAATCTCAGCCTGCTCCTGCTGCTGTCTGAATCCTTTACTAATTCGGGTATAAATCAACTGGGATTTCTCCTGATTGACATGATCAATATTATTAGAAATATCACTCACATCCGGCGAAATTTTTATGGATTGCAGGTGCATGTTGTACACACGAATAACATCTTTTCCTCTTTTGATATCCGCATAAATGACGTTATTGTCTGAGTTTGGAAAAACAATGTTGCCTTCAAATATGATAGGAAATTTTGAAAAAATGGCCTGACCGGTTTTAATTTTATTTCCGTCAATAAAAATATAGCGGTGCGGATACACTTTTAGATCCAGATGGGCTGAGTTTGAATATTCCTGAATACAAAGAATGTCGGGGTCTTTTTCGTCAATAAAAGCTTTTATATTGGAAGGAATATCATCGCGATCGAGCCATTTAAATACGTTAAAAAGACGTACATTATAACTCATCACCGAAAAGTCTTTTTCATCGCGGACGTATTCTTTTGCCGAGAATTTATAAAATTTGCTGATAAAGGTAATTCCGGTTAGCAGTACCAAACCAGACAAAATAAGTCGTTTTTTAAACTGAATTCCCCAATAAACGAAGAACAGACCGTTCAGAACGAAAAAAGCCGGCATAAAGAGCGTTAGAACCGATAGCAGCGGAAAACTCTTTGGTGCCAGAAAGGGTAAAATATAAATACTAAACGTCAGTACAGTTAGCACTATATTCAAAAAGAACATTATTTTATTAAACCATGAAAGGTTTTTCATATTGTGGCCCTAAAACGATTATTTTCCAGCTTTAAATAAAAACTCTTTTTCTTCTTTGGTCAGACAATCATAACCAGACTGGCTGATTTTGTCTAAAATTTCATCTATCTGTTGTTGCGTTTTGTCTTTCGTAACAATTCTTGACGTCACTTTTTCAGTAGGTTTTTTGTAATTTTTATGTACTTTGGTGAAAGGGGTCGATGGGGATTTTCTAAAAAGATTGGCAAAGAAATCTAAGGTTCTGGAAACAATTTTGCTTAGATCGGTACCGTTTTGCAACAGCTTCATAAAAAGAAATCCGAAGAATGCTCCTGCCAGATGCGAGATATGCCCGCCGGTATTGTCTAAACGAAACTGCATTAAATCTAAAACCAAAATGACAGCGGTAATGTGCCAAAGCTTAACATTTCCGATAAGCAGCAAACGTACATTCATGAGAGGCTGATAGGTTGTAACTCCCACCAAAATAGCCATGATGGCTGCCGATGCTCCTACAATAGGTGCCGAAATATTTAAAAAATAAAAACTCAATGCAAAAACAATTCCGGAGAAAATAGCTCCTAAAATATACAGTCCGAGATATTGCTTCTGCGTAAAGAAAGTCAGGAATAAATTACTTGCAAAATTTAAAACCATCATATTAAACAACAGATGCAGAAAGCCATAATGAAAGAAAGCATACGTTAGAAACGTCCAGGGTTTGAACATAAAAACCGCAGAGTCTGACGACAATGCCAACCAGTTTGGAAATGCAAACTGAGCATTAGAAAAATTATAAAAAAACACTAACGAAATCAGGAAACAGCCAATGTTCCAATAAATAACACGCAGGGCTATTCCGCCTAATCTGTATTGTAGTTTTAAATCGTCCAGAATATTCATAAAAGCTTTCTTTAGTTTTTATTTGCAATATTAAAGTTAAAAATTAATTCCAACGGTTGTTATTAAACTGATTCTTTTTCCAGTACCACATCATAAAATACCCAATCACTGCTCCTCCAATATGTGCGAAATGAGCAATTCCTGTACCTCCACCTCCAAAGATAGAATCTCCTTTAAAACCTAAAAATAAATCAATTGCCAAAATTCCAGGCACAAAGTATTTTGCTTTAATCGGAATCGGTATAAACATTAAAGCCAGCTCTGCATTTGGAAACATAAAAGCAAAAGCAACTAAAAGTCCGTAAATAGCACCCGAAGCTCCTACCATTGGCACCTGAGTAATTACAGAGGCCTCAAATAATCCTTTAAATCCGGCTTCATCAAGATTGGTCTTTCCAACCTTCTCTAATATTGGTTTAATTTGTTCTAAAAACAAATCTGCCCTAAAGTTCACTCCATCACTAAAGTTTACATTTAAGATCTGATGTAATGTTGCATCCGACAAACCTAAACTTCTTACTGGTTCTAAAGCCGACTGAAACTGTAAATAGTTTACTCCTATTTGTAATAAAGCAGCACCTAATCCACAAGAAATATAAAAGAAGATAAATTTCTTACCTCCCCAAAAATGTTCCAGGGCTGAACCAAAAGAAATCATAGCAAACATATTGAAAGCAATATGCAAAATACCTCCATGCATAAACATGTGAGTGATGGGCTGCCAAAGCTTAAAAAAGTCACTTTCCGGAAAAAAAAGAGCAAAAAACTGTTCGGAAACCGGCACTAGCTGGGCACCTATAAAAAATATGATATTAATTATAAGCAGTTGTTTTACTACAGGAGTCATATTATTCATCATAAGGCAAACTTTTTATCAATATCTTCCACACGCATGGTAATGAAAGTAGGTTTTTGAAAAGGTGATATGTTTGGATCTTTACAGGCAAATAATCCGTTTACCAGATTATCCTGTTCTTTTTCGGTTAAATACGATCCGGTTTTAACCGCTAAACTTTTTGCCATTGATTTCGCAATGGTATCATTCTGACTGTAACTGTTGGCCGGAATTCCGTCCTGCAAATCACTTAGTAATTGTTCGATAACAAGTGAAACTTCACTTTCGGTAATATTTACCGGAATACCCGAAATCACGATATGATCGGTCTGTGCATTTTCAAAAACAAAACCAGTTGTTTCCAAAGAAGGTTTCAGTTCTTCGATCAGTTTCATTTCGGCCGCAGAATAAAATAAATCCAACGGAAACAACAGCTGCTGACTCGAAGCCTGATTTACGGTCATATTCAATAAAAACTGCTCGTACAAAATACGCTGATGTGCTCTTTGCTGATCGACAATCACCATTCCGGATTTGATTGGCGAAACAATATATTTTTTATGAATCTGATACGTTCCCTGACTCGCCTGTTCAATTTCATTGTCGTTAAACAGCGACGAGGTTACTTCTTCATTTTCGAATGTAAATGGAGAACTTTCGATACTCTCTGTCTCCAGGCCTACGTACAAACTTTCCCAGCTTGCAGTAGGTTCTACTCTTTTTGAATAACCCGAATACGAACCGCCTCCTGAACTATAGCCTGAACCAGACCCGGAACTCGATCCTGATCCACCACTAAAACCGGAGCCTGACCCTGATTTCGAATAATGCTGATTGGTCTTGTCGTCTGTAAACGGATTAAAAGTACCATCTACCTGAATCGTTGGTGTTTCGGCTTCTAAATCTTTATAATGGTAAGGAGTATCTAAATTGGCATCGCGGTCAAAATCTAAAACCGGCGCCACATTAAACTGCCCTAAACTGTGTTTTATCGAGGCTCTTAAAATAGCATACAAGGCCTGCTCATCATCAAACTTAATTTCTGTTTTAGTTGGATGAATGTTGATATCGATGGTATTTGGCGGAACTTGCAGGTATAAAAAATAACTGGGCTGCGAACCGTCTTTCAAAAGTCCGTCATAAGCTGCCATGACAGCATGATGCAGATAACCGCTTTTAATGAAACGATCGTTGACAAAGAAGAATTGTTCTCCTCTGTTTTTCTTCGCAAACTCAGGTTTACATACAAATCCCTGAACGTTGATTATTTCTGTATCTTCACTAACCGGAACTAATTTTTCATTGGTTTTACCGGACATGATTCCGACAATACGCTGACGATAACCTGCCGCAGGCAAATTATACATTTCGCTTCCGTTGTGATAAAAACTAAAATGAATATTGGGGTGTGCCAAAGCCACACGCTGAAACTCATCCATCACATGACGAAATTCAACGGTATCCGACTTTAAGAAATTACGGCGGGCCGGAATATTAAAAAATAAATTTTTAACCGCAAACGATGTCCCTTTTGGGAGAACGGCCACTTCCTGCGACACAAATTTACTTCCTTCGATTACAATATGCGTTCCCAGCTCATCCTGTTCCTGCTTGGTTTTCATTTCCATGTGCGCAATCGCAGCGATAGAAGCCAGTGCTTCTCCACGAAAACCTTTGGTTCCAAGTGAAAACAAATCTTCGGCCTGACGAATTTTTGAAGTAGCATGACGTGCAAAACACAAACGCGCATCGGTCACCGTCATTCCAACTCCGTTATCAATAACCTGAACTAACGATTTTCCGGCATCTTTAATAATCAATTTAATGTCAGTTGCTTTCGCATCAACAGCATTTTCTAACAGCTCTTTTACAACCGAAGCAGGTCTTTGAACCACCTCTCCGGCAGCAATTTGATTCGCAACGTGATCAGGAAGTAATTGAATGATACTCGACATTAAAAAATTTGGGTTAAAGGTTGTCCGTTGATTTTATTGAAATTAATCCGTAAAATCTCGGGGTAATATAATTAATTGTGTCCTGGTTTTTTAAACCAAGGTGTACAAATTTAATGAATTTCTGTTGGGTTTTAGAATAACAGCTATCATAAAAAAAACAAAAAACCTATACTATTTTTACACAGTATAGGTTTTAGTATCTTTAAAACAATTGTGTTTTATTCTTTCTCAATTTTAATTGGTGTTTCTTCTATCTGAATTGCTCCTGAAGACAACAAAGGCTGATGGAACGGATGTGACAAAGAAGCCTGTTGGCGAATGTATGCCATTTTGATTGCTGCAATGGCAGCCTCAGTCCCTTTGTTTCCGTGAATTCCTCCACTTCTGTCAATTGATTGTTGCATGTTATTGTCTGTTAAAACACAGAAAATAACCGGAATATCAGTCTGAACATTCAGGTCTTTTATTCCTTGTGTTACTCCTTCGCAAACAAAATCAAAGTGTTTTGTTTCGCCCTGGATCACACATCCAATTACAATTACTGCATCTACATTTTGCGTTTGCAGCATTTTTTTTGCACCATAAATCAGTTCAAAACTCCCTGGAACATTCCAACGAATAATTTGCTGAGCCGGAACATCACAATCTGTTAAGGCATCAAAAGCACCGTTGTAAAGTCCTTCTGTAACCGTTTCATTCCATTCAGAAACAACAATCCCAAATCGAAAATCTTTCGCATTTGGGATTGTGTTTTTATCGTATTCCGATAGATTTTTATTTTGAGTAGCCATCTGTATATTTTAGATATTAAATTTCAGATTGCTAAAATACAAATCTAAAATCTAAAATCTGAAATCTGCAATTAAAATTATTGTGCTAATCCAATCAATACATCAACAGCTGCAGCTTCCGGAGTTGCATCGTAGTTGTCTTTGATATCTGTTAAATATTTCAAAGCATCTTCTTTTTGACCTAAAGCCAAAGCTGTTTTACCCGCTTTTAATAAGAAACGAGGTGTAGTGAAATCATTTTTATTCGATTCAGCCGCTTTTACATAATAGTCTAAAGCTTCTTTTTGTTGGTTCTTTTGAGAATAAGCATCTCCAATTGCACCAATTGCCAAAGCACCTACAATAGCTTCTTTTGATTTAAACTCTCCTAAATACTTAATTGCATCATCATATTTACCAATATTCAAAGAAGCAATACCTGCATAATAGTTCGCTAAATTTCCGGCATCAGTTCCTGAGTACTCGTCAGCAATTTTAACGAATCCGAATTTACCTTCAGAACCATTTAAAGCCAGTTTGTATAAAGAATCGCTTGCTACACCGTTGGTTGCTTTTTCAAAATTTTGCTGAGCAACAAACATTTCGCTTGCAGCCTCATCCTGCTTAGGAGCTTCAACAAATTTTTGGTAAGCCAAATAGCCAATAGTAGCAATTGCAATACCAGCAACTAAACCAATAATGATTTTTTGATTTTTAGCTACCCAATCCTCAGTTTTTGAAGCAGTTTCATCTAATTTAGAGAAAACTCCAGCCGTTGTGCTGTCTTTTTCGTCAATAATTACCTGTGTTTCCTCATTTACTTCTTTAACTTCTTTCTCTTTTGGTGCTTTATATCCTCTTTTATTGTAAGTTGCCATTTAAAATTAATTTAGTGAACGGCAAAAATAAAATTTTTATTGAAACCGACGTAAAAAAAATCAATTTTATCACTATTTTACAAAAAATAATTTCATTCACAGCAAGTCCTTCCTCTTCAACCGGAAAATAATTCACTCGCAAACGCATCAAAAGCCTTTTATATCGATAATTTTCGATAATTTGCACCCTCAAATTTTTGATGATTTTAAACATCACTTTTCTAAGCCAAAACTATTTTTTTGCCACTGATTTTAACGTTTCACACCGATTAAAGGGTATCAGAAGAGAAATCCTTTTAAGCAATTTAAGCTGTGGCAGAAGAAAAAGCGCAAAGAGTTGCTTAGAAAGCATCAAATTTTATCTTAGAGTGCCTAAAAAATGTATTTAAACAAAATTTCTTTATTCAATTATAAAAATTTCTCCGAAATCAGTTTTGATTTTGACCGCAAGATCAATTGTTTTGTCGGCAAAAACGGAATTGGCAAAACCAATGTGCTCGATGCTATTTATCATCTTGCTTACGGGAAAAGCTATTTCAATCCGCTGGCCGTTCAGAACATCAAACACGGGGAGGAGTTTTTTGTGATTGATGCCGAACTAGAGAAAAACGACAGAACCGAACAAATTGTCTGCAGTTTAAAAAAAGGACAGAAAAAAGTTTTAAAAAGAAACGGCAAAGCCTACGATAAATTTTCAGATCATATTGGCTTCATTCCACTAGTCATTATTTCTCCGGCCGATCGCGATTTAATCGTAGAAGGAAGTGAAACACGCCGTAAATTTATGGACAGCGTGATTTCGCAATTAGACGCTACTTACCTGCATCAGTTGATTCAATATCAGAAAGTAATTGTGCAACGCAATGCCTTATTAAAGTATTTCGCGCTGAACCATACCTTCGACAACGACACTTTGTCTATCTACAACGAACAACTGAATGGTTTTGGTCAATCGATTTTTGAAAAACGAAAAGAGTTCCTGGAGCAATTCATACCTATATTTAATGTACACCATCAGGCCATAACCGGATCAGAAGAAACGGTACAATTGGTTTACGAAAGTCATTTGTTCGAAAAAGATCTTTTAAGCCTGTTACGTGAGAACATCAATAAAGACCGGGCACTGCATTACACCAGCGTAGGCATCCACAAGGACGACCTGTCGTTTGAAATTGATTCGCACCCCATAAAAAAATTCGGATCACAAGGGCAGCAAAAATCTTTTCTGATTGCGCTGAAACTGGCTCAATTTGAATTTTTAAAAAAACAAAGCGGTGTCAAACCTCTGTTGTTATTTGACGACATTTTTGATAAATTAGACGAAAGCCGTGTGGCCAAAATCATCGAAATGGTAAACAGTGACACTTTTGGACAGCTTTTTATCTCCGACACGCATCCGGAACGCACCGAAACCATTGTAAAGTCAACACACCAGAGTTACAAAATATTTAAATTAGATAATTTGACAATGAGAGAATGAGAAAATTTGGCAAAGAGAAAATTAGTTAATGATTTTAAATTATCTTATTAGTTAATGATTTTAAATTATCTTATTAGCTAATTTTCTCATTAACTAATTATCTAATTGACACATTAAAAATCATTATTTTAGCAATTATATTTTAAAACTTCGTCTTATGAAATTCCCCAAAATTCTATTCCTTATCGTTTCAGTTGTATTACTTTCCTGCAATGAAAGAAAATCAGGTATTATGGAGGAGGTTACTCCGAAAGATTTTGCAGAAAAAATTAAAACAACCGAAAACCCACAAATACTGGATGTCCGAACTCCCGAAGAATTTGAATCGGATCATATTGATCGTGCTGTAAATGTAAATTGGAACGATGATGATTTTACAACCAAAGTTGCAACTTACGACAAATCGAAACCTGTTTTTGTTTATTGTTTAAGCGGTGGAAGAAGTAAAAAAGCAGCCGCCAAACTAAATGAGATGGGCTTTACCAGCATTTATGAGTTAGAAGGCGGTATCATGAAATGGAATGCGGATGGTTTTTCTAAACCTTCAACAGCACAGCCAGGAATGACGATGAATGATTTTGACCAGCTGTTAAAAACCGACAAAAAAGTACTGGTTGACTTTTATGCCGAATGGTGTGGTCCCTGCAAACAAATGGAACCGTATCTTTTGAAAATGCAAAAAGAAATGGCCGACGAAGTAATTATTGTTCGTATTGACGTAGACAAAAACAAAGCTTTGGCCGCTCAAATGAAAATCGAACAGCTTCCTACCATGGTTTTATACGAAAACAAAGCCGTAAAATGGAAAAACATTGGTTTCATCAAAGAAGAAGACTTAAAAAAACAACTGCAATAACACTATCGATATGCTAACAAAAGAATCATTGCAATTTTTAGAAGACTTAAGAAAAAACAACAATCGGGATTGGTTTTTGGACAACAAAAAGCGATACGAGATTTTCAAGAAAGACTACCATCAACTGGTCAGTGATTTACTGGATGTGATGAAACCTATGGATCCTTCGCTGGAACTATTGGAGGTTAAAAACTGCACGTTCAGAATCAATCGCGACATTCGATTTTCCAAAGACAAATCACCCTATAAATCCCATTTAGGAATCTGGATGTCGACCGGAATCAAAGGGCTGAATCGTGCCGGATATTATGTACATATTGAACAAGGAGCCAGCTTTATTGCCGGAGGTTATTATTCGCCTGAAGCCGAAGACCTGAAGAAAGTCCGCAAAGAAATTGCTTTTTTCTATGAAGATCTCGAAGCCATCCTTAGCGACAAAAACTTTAAAAAAGAATTTGGCAGCCTGGATGTAAACGAAAACAACTCGCTTAAAAATCCGCCGAGAGGGTACGAAAAAGACCATCCTGCAATTGAGTTTTTAAAATTGAAAAGTTTTACGGCTACTCAAAAATACGATATCAACGAGGTGACTCAAAAAGATTTCGTTTCGAAAATAAGCAAAAAACTCATCGCTTTAAAACCCTTAAACGAATTCATCAACCGCGCTTTAGACACTGAGGAATTCTAGAAAAGATACATTGCTACGAATTCACAAATTGTTTAAATTAATTCGTGAATTCGTGGCAAAAAAACTTCAAAAAGGATGTACTGCTATCCAAAAACAAGAGATAAAGTTTGACGACAGATTTCACAGATTGATATGCATTAAAAAATCCATTAAAAATCTTTTAATCTGTGGCAAAAAAATTAAGTTTGCCGAATGAAAAAAAGGAAAATACTTTTTCTTGGAGAATCTTATCGTGCGGACGCCATTACGTGGATGAACGGTTTGAAAGAATTTGGCGGTTTTGAAATTTGCACCTGGGAACTTCAAACCCCCAACAATTCAAAGTTCAACCGATTCAAACGTATTTTAGAATATCTTTTTTCTCCTGTTTCCATTCGCAAAAAAATCCGACAGGAAAAACCCGATATGATCATTGCCGAACGAACCACCAGCTACGGTTTTCTGGCCGCAATTTCGGGAAAACATCCCATTGCAATTGCACAACAAGGCCGAACTGATTTGTGGCCCGAAGGTTCAATCCTGCTTCCTTTTAAAAAAATTATTCAGAAACACGCTTTCAAAAAAGCCAATTTAATACACGCCTGGGGTCCGGTGATGACTGTTTCGATGAGAGCGATTGGTGTAGACATGAACAAAGTTTTAGTACTTCCAAAAGGAATTGATTTATCACTTTTCTCTCCTTCCATCAATAACTCCACTAAAATTGAGGCTATTGTTACGCGTTCTTTACAGCCGGAATACCGTCATGATTCTATTTTAAAAGCTTTTGGAATTTTACACCAAAAAGGAATCGACTTTTCATTAACCATCGTTGGCGACGGAACCCGACTGCAATTTTTAAAGGAGCTGGCCGCAGCACTTCAAATTGAAAACAAAGTAATTTTCACCGGGAGAATTCCAAATACCGAACTTCCTAAATTATTACAGCAATCCAATCTCTACATCAGCATGCCCATTACCGAAGGCGTATCGGCATCCTTATTTGAAGCAATGGCTTGCAACTGCTACCCTGTAGTTTCAGATATTCCCGGAAATCAAAGCTGGATCAGGCATCGCGAAAACGGACAACTAATTGAAATTGACAATATCGAAATGCTTGCCGAAGAATTAATCTGGTCCTTTGAAAATTCGGAATCCCGAAATAATGCCATTCTGGAAAACCGAAAATTTGTGGAAGAACACGCAAATCACAACCTCAATATGAAGATTATTTCAGATAAATATCATGAGTTGCTGGATTTAAAAACAACCTAATCTGCACAAAAAACGTAACTTTCTTCTCTCGACGACGACATACATTTCAGTGAATTGTTTAATTTAATCTGATAGAGAAATGAGTAACAGAAGAATCTGGCTAAAACAAATAGGTTTAGGCACAATAGGATTAGGCTTTGGCCAGTTTGAAACATTTGCTAATGGCACCAATGAGTATCTTTTACCCGACTTAGTAGACCACTCTCCCATCTTACTCCGCTCCAACGAAAACCCTTATGGCCCGTCTCCAAAAGCGCGATTAGCAATGGCAAAAAGTGTCAACATCAGCAATCGATACGGCTGGAATCTTTCACCGGAACTCATTACCCTGCTGGCAAAAAAGAATACGGTTTCCGACAACAACATCCTTTTGGGCGCAGGCTCCACTGAGATTTTAGATTTAATTCTTCAATATGCTGCCCTAAAAAAAGGCAACTTTATATTGGCCGAAACCACATTTGATTACTGGACAGCACCCGCCGAAAAACTAGGAATAAAAAAAATCACTGTTCCGCTAACCAAAGACAAAAAGCACGATTTACCGGCGATGTTAAATTCCATTGATGCCGACACTAAAATGGTGTATATCTGCAACCCAAACAATCCGACAGGAACACTGTGCCAAAGGGAAGAATTGATTGCTTTTATAAGAGAAGCCACTCAAAAAACAATCGTTTTTGTCGATGAGGCTTATATCGATTTTACAGACGAGCCCTCATTAAGTGATTTGGTCGCTACCAATAAAAACCTGATTATAACCAAAACTTTCTCCAAAATGTACGGACTGGCAGGCGCCCGCATTGGTTACGCTGTTGCACATTCGACAATCATTGATGAACTTAGCATTTTAAAATCATCTCCTAATTTATCGGTAAGTGTGGTTTCGATAGCTGCCGCAATTGCTTCTTTAAATGATGTCGATTTTATTCATCAGGTACGCACCTCCAATCAGGAAGCCAAAAAATATACCATAGCACAACTTACACAACTCAATTTAACCTGCATTCCCTCTTATTCCAATTTTATTTATTTCTCTTTAGAAAATTACAAAAAAGACTACTTCAAACAATTGCAAGACCACAATATAGTGGGAACCAGAATTTACGAAGAAAATGGCAAATGGACGAGAATCACAATAGGTACAATGAAAGAAATGCAGCGGTTTATTGAAGCTCTAAAATAAGACGCCCAAAAAACATTTACAACGAAGCTTTGTTTCTTTTATTGGTCGTTATTTTTTAGAAACCCAATGCAAATAAATTATAATCCTTACTTTTGGCGTCAGAATTAATTCTTCAAAAAAGCCTTTTATTTATGGAAATCCAATCCAATTTTTCTTTAAAAAACTACAATACTTTTGGCATTGAAGCCAAAGCCAGACAATTTGTTGCCGTACACACTGTAGCCGAATTGAAAACCATTTTAGAAGAAAATAAAAACGAGCAAAAATTCATTTTAGGCGGAGGAAGCAATATGCTTTTAACGCAGGATATCGACGCTCTTGTCATTCATATTGATTTAAAAGGTAAAAAAATCATTAAAGAAGACGATGATTTTGTCTGGGTGGAAAGTCAGGCCGGCGAAACCTGGCACGACTTCGTACTTTGGACGATCGATAATAATTTTGGAGGTTTGGAAAATATGTCACTCATTCCCGGAAACGTAGGCACTACGCCGGTTCAGAATATTGGTGCTTACGGAACAGAGATCAAAGATACTTTTGTTTCGTGCGAAGCCATGAATATTGCCTCTCAGGAAATAAAAACGTTTACCAATGCCGAATGTAAGTTTGGATACAGAGAAAGCGTCTTCAAAAATGAAGTAAAGGATCAATACATCATTACAGCGGTAATTTACAAGTTGACGAAACGCAATCATAAAATCAATATTTCTTACGGGGATATTATGGCAGAACTGGCCAAAAACAACATTACGACTCCCACCTTAAAAGAGGTGAGTAATGCTGTGATTGCGATCAGACAAAGCAAATTACCGGATCCGAAAGAATTAGGAAATAGCGGAAGTTTTTTCAAGAACCCGATTTTACTAAAAACGGATTTCGAAAAAATCCATCAGAAATTCCCTGAAATGAAATTTTATGAAGTTTCGGAAACCGAAGTAAAAGTTCCGGCTGGCTGGCTAATCGAACAAGCTGGTTTTAAAGGAAAACGTTTTGGCGACGCCGGAGTTCATAAAAACCAAGCCTTAGTTTTAGTAAATTACGGAAATGCAACCGGACAGGAAATTTTGGCCGTTTCCAAAGAGGTACAGAAAACTGTTTTTGATACTTTTGGAATTCAGATTGAAGCCGAAGTGAATGTAATCTAGAAATTAGATTGTTGGATAGCTGTCCTTAAGCCTTAGTACCTCTGAACCTAAAAAAGAAAAAATGTACACACCAGACTTATACAAAAACGAAGACCCGGAATCGATCCGAACTTTTTTGAAAGAAAACAGTTTTGGCATCCTGATCAATCAGACACACGGAAAATTATGTGCAACACATATTCCCATTGAGCTGGAAGTGAATTCAGACGGAAAAGAGATTCTACAGGGTCATCTTTCCAAACTCAATCCGCAAGCTGAAGGTTTTGCCGAAAACGATCAGGTTCTGGCTGTATTTACAGGTCCGCACAGTTACATTTCATCGTCCTGGTACGATCACGAAAATGTTCCAACCTGGAATTATATCGCTGTACATGTTTACGGCCGAATCAAAATTGTCGACGAAGCTACCTCAATCGAGCAGCTTAAAAAATTGGTCGACAAATACGAAGTCAATTCCGAAAATCCTGTTCGTGTTGAAGATTTATCAGCGCGAACCATGCGTGAAGCCAGAGGTATTTTTGGCTTTGAAATTGAAATCGACGAAATTCAGGCTACCAAAAAACTCTCTCAGAACAGGGACGATCACAATTATAAAAACATAATTTCGGAGTTAGAAAAAACCGAAAACCCTCAGGCTATTGCTGTTGCGAAAGAAATGGCAAAATGCCGAAAGTAAATTCATTTTAACCATTGAAAATTACGATTTCATGAGTACATTTGCACTCGCAAGATTCAGAAATTAAAAGACATTAAAATCAGATGCTTATAACTTTATTTTACTTCTTTATTGCTATTGTTTTCATTCAGATTTTCTACTATTTAGGAATTTTTGGAAAGTTTGCTTTCGGCAAACCACAAGAAATAACCCCGAAAAAAATTCCGGTATCCGTTATTGTCTGTGCAAAAAATGAAGAAGAAAATGTTAAGAAATTCATCCCCCTTCTTGCAGAACAAAACTATCCTGATTTTGAAATTGTTTTAATCGACGATGCCTCAAGTGATGAAACTCTTGAAGTATTTGAAGAATTCGAAAAGCAGTACAACAATATTCGTCTGGTTAAAGTACAAAACAATGAAGCTTTCTGGGGAAATAAAAAATACGCCCTGACTTTAGGAATCAAAGCCTCAAAAAAAGAGTACTTGTTATTTACCGATGCCGATTGTTATCCAACTTCAACAGAATGGATCACAGCAATGACTTCACAGTTCACAATGAACCGAACGATTGTTTTGGGTTATGGCGGTTATGAAAAAATTGAGCGCTCTTTATTGAACAAAATTATTCGTTTTGAAACCGTTTTAACAGCGGTTCAATATTTTTCATGGGCTAAACTAGGACTTCCTTATATGGGTGTAGGACGAAACTTAGCGTATAAAAAGGAAGAATTTTTTAATGTAAATGGGTTCATCGAACACATTCAGATTCGTTCAGGCGATGATGATTTGTTTATCAATCAGGCAGCAAACAAAAACAATACAACCATTGCGTATACGCCTGAAAGCTTTACCTACTCTAAACCAAAAGAAACTTACAAAGAGTGGTTCACCCAAAAAAGAAGACATATTTCTACTGCAGAACATTACAAATCTTTTGACAAGATGCAATTGGGACTGTTTTTTGTCTCACAATTGTTTTTCTTTTTGGCAGCAATCTTATTATTAGCTTTTCAGTTTCAATGGATCGCTGTTCTGGCTATTTTAGCGACACGTTACACTGTAGCATGGACCGTTATAGGATTTTCTGCAGGTAAACTAAAAGAAAATGACTTAAAAGTTTGGTTTCCTGTTGTCGAAATCATACTTATATTCACACAAATTAATATCTTTATAACTAATATCTTTTCAAAACCGGTATATTGGAAATAAATTCTAAAATAGAAAAAGCTAAAAAAGGCGATCAGATCGCCTTTACTTTTTTATTAGATTATTTCTGGAACGAAGTGTACGGCTTTATGCTAAAGCGTACCGAAAATGAAACTATTGCTGAAGATATTACGATCGAAACCTTCTCTAAAGCTTTTGACAAAATAGCCAGTTACAATCCCGAATTTCAATTCAACACCTGGTTAATTGCTATTGCAAAAAACGTTTATATTGATTTGTTACGTAAAAAGAAAACCAGTCTTTTTATAGAAATCACAGACAATGAAGACCAGCAGGCCTACAACATTGCCGACCCTACTCCCTCTGCCGAAGATGCTTTAATTAAAGAACAAAATCTTTCGCGCTTACTTCAATGCATCAAAGAATTAAAACCTCACTACCAGGAGGTCATTCAATTGCGCTACTTTCAGGAAATGACTTATCAGGAAATAGCCCTGAAAATCAACGAGCCTTTAAGCAACGTGAAAGTAAAATTACTTCGCGCTAAAAAATTACTAGCAGAAATCATCGAACGCAACAGATAATTTATTATCTTTAGGTAAAGAATAAAATATCCATGTGTTTTTTCTTAAAAAACCTAATTATTCACATACTAAAACAACAACCTTTTCGTTGTTAGCTAAAACCAAAACCGTACTGCCTATGATTTAATGTTACCTAACCTTAAAATCCATAAATCATGACTAAATCAAACATCTACGAAACCAATTGGACCGATCTTGTTTTCGAAAACAAGAACAAAGAGTACGGCGCGTATCAATTACGCCAGCAGAGTTCAAAAAACTCAGTTACAGCGCTATTTATGGGATTGCTATTATTGGCAGGTCTGGGAAGTGCGTCGGTGTTGATTAATAAGTTTGGGGCGCATGGCCCTGTAGAAACAGACCCAACTGTTTTTTCGGTTCCAATAAGACCTACAGACATACCGATTCCGGTACAACCAGAAACACCTGCTCCACCTGTGGCTCCTCAGCAAACGGCAGCTACACCACCCGTTACCAGTACACAATTGGTAAATCCGGTTGTAACAGCTACGGCTCAGGCCACGCCCGATGTTATTGCTCCAAATACAGACAATCATCCTGTAATTGACAATACGAATGCCGGAACAGGGCCCGTTACTGCAAATCCTATCCCGGGAAATAATGGCGGCGGAGAAGTTGCACCTACAACAGGCACTACTAACACCCCGGTTAATCCCGTAAATTTAGACAAGCTACCAGAATTTCCTGGAGGAATGGCTAAGTTTTATTCGTACGTAGGAAACAATTTCAACAAACCGGAATTGGATGCGGAAAGAACATTAAGAGTATATGTATCGTTTGTAATTGAAAAAGACGGTTCTATTACCGACATTATGGTGAAAAACGATCCAGGATACGGAATTGGTAAAGAAGCCATCAGAGTATTGAAATCATTAAAAACAAAATGGAGCCCTGGTATTTTAAACGGAAATCCCGTTAGAACTGCCTATAACCTCCCAATCACAATAAAAACGGAAGCAGAATAATAAAAACGAAAAAGCAGAACTTAGGTTCTGCTTTTTTTATGCCTTTTTTGAAACCGCTAAAAAACCCTTTTTACACTACAGCATAAATCTCACAGAGCAGCAAAAGAAACTAAAACTTTGCGGCTTCGTAACTTTACAAAAACCATTTCCATCTTTTTATTTTTACTTACTTTTACCACTCCTAAAAAGGAAAGTCAAATCTATTAAAATTAAAAACTAAAAAATGGGAATATTTTCAGCTATTCTTGGCAACGCCGGCTCTGTGAGTCAGGACGATTTACTTAAAAAATACGGTCAACTTTTAACCGATAACGAAGAAATCGAAATGGGTTTTAAACTCATCCGTGATACTTTTATCTTCACCAACAAAAGATTAATTCTGGTTGACGTACAGGGAATAACGGGTAGTAAAACAGAATACAAATCAATTGCCTACAGAAGCATTACCCGTTTTAGCGTAGAAACAGCTGGAACGTTTGATCTGGATGCCGAACTAAAAATCTGGGTAGCAAGCGAATTACAACCAAGTATTGTAAAACAATTTAACAAATCTGTAAATGTGTACGATGTTCAAAAAGTACTTGCATTTCACGTTTTAGGTTAAACCTTATACAACAAACCCGACAGGTTTTAAAATCTGTCGGGTTTCGTATTAAAAATTCGATCTAAAAATTATTTTTTCTTTTTAGCAGGTGCTTTCTTAGCCGGAGTTCCTTTTTTTGCCGGAGCGGTATTTACAATTTTTTGCTGTACATACGCTTTATACAAACCATCTTTCTCTGCTCTTTTCTTAGCGTCTTCAGCTCTTTGTTTTGAATCCGGGTGCGAACTCATCATCTGATCAATAAACGAAGCTTCATTTCCTTCGCTCATCTTGGCCAAAATTCTAAAAGCAGATTCTTCGGCATTTACATTGTAACCATTCTTTTTCAGAAAATCATAAGCAAACAAATCGGCTTCTGCCTCTTGTTTACGGCTGAATTTACTATCGATAATCGCACTTCCGATTTTACCCAACTGGCTATCGGTAACACTTGCAATAGTTGCCGATTGTGAAGCAGCTCCTTCTAACAAAGCTTCTTTTCTATAGGCCGCTTTAATCGCATCCTGAGAGTCATGATTGGCTACATGTCCAATTTCGTGACCAATTACGGCAAGCAATTCATTGTCATCCATGATATCCATTAATCCCGAATACACACGCACACTTCCGTCAGCAGTAGCAAAAGCATTGACTTCTTTTAATTTATAAACTTTATAGTTTAACGTATATCCGTCCCCTTTTGTATATTTTCCAAAAACCCTGTTCAGTCTTACAGTGTAAGGATCGGCCGCAGCTGCAACTTCGTGTTCAGCATCCATTTTATCAACAGCAGCTTTTGATAAAGCAGCAGCATCAGCATTACTAAAAGTAAAACCGCTAACTCCTTTTTGAACAGCACTCATCGCTTTTTCACCAAAATTAATCTGCGCGTTTACTTTCGTAAAACCAAAAGCGGCAAACAAAACTCCCAATACTATAAATTTCTTTTTCATGTTTTATATGATTACAATTTAACAACAAATGTAGTACAAACCCAATTCCGTTTTGACTCGGTTACCACTAATTTTTTAACAAATAAAGATATAAATTTTAAATGAGTAAAAATGAGCAGTCAGTCAAAATCATTGCTCTTATTCCATTTGACAAACAAAAAACAGGTATTTCAATAAGCATCAATGCTTTAAAAACAATAATTTAACACCCTAGCAAGATTATCACCAAAAGTGCGTTTTAAAAACTCTCTGCACATCAATACCAAATTAAATCTTAAACGAATCTCCAAATAAACTACATTGCTTATCTTTGTACTTTGAATTTTGATATATGGAAACAGTCATTGAAAATATACCAACGGGAAAACCTAAATGGTTAAAGGTTAAACTTCCTATTGGACAAAAATATACTGAACTACGTGGTTTGGTTGATAAATATAGCCTAAACACTATTTGTACCTCCGGAAGCTGCCCAAATATGGGAGAATGCTGGGGCGAAGGTACAGCCACTTTTATGATTCTGGGAAATGTATGTACCCGTTCCTGCGGATTTTGCGGTGTAAAAACCGGACGCCCTGAAACGGTTGATTGGGACGAGCCTGAGAAAGTAGCCCGTTCGATCAAAATTATGAACATCAAACATGCCGTAATTACGAGTGTCGACAGAGATGATTTAAAAGATGGCGGATCTATTATTTGGATTGAAACAGTTAAAGCAATCCGAAGAATGAATCCGAATACTACTCTTGAAACTTTAATTCCGGATTTTCAGGGAATCGAAAGAAACATCGACCGAATTGTTGAGGCCAATCCTGAAGTCGTTTCACACAATGTTGAAACGGTTCGCCGTTTGACCCGTGAAGTACGTATTCAGGCCAAATACGATCGCAGCCTCGAAGTTTTACGTTACCTGAAAGAAAAGGGAATCAACAGAACCAAATCTGGAATTATGCTGGGTCTTGGAGAAACTGAAGAAGAAGTTTTTCAGACGATGACTGATTTACGAAATGCAAATGTTGACGTTGTTACTATTGGCCAATACCTACAGCCAAGTAAAAAACATTTGCCTGTAAAAGAATTTATAACGCCTGATCAGTTTGCTAAATATGAAAAGTTTGGCCTTGAATTAGGTTTCCGTCATGTGGAAAGCGGCCCGCTGGTTCGTTCTTCTTACAAAGCACAAAAACACATTTTATAAAAAAGTCTAACCGTTTATTTGTTCAATCGTTTAATCGTACCTACGGTTAAACCAATCGACGATTAAACGATGTAACAAACAATCGAAAGCTTGAAAACAAGAATTGCTATAAACGGTTTTGGAAGAATCGGCCGAAATTTATTTCGCTTACTTCTAAACCATCCTGAAATTGAAGTAGTTGCCATCAACGACATCGCCGATAACAAAACCATGTCGCATTTAATAAAATACGACAGCATTCACGGAGTCTTACCCTTTAAAGTCAGTCATGACGAAGAAGGGATTATTGTTGACGGAAAACATTTTTTCTTTTTTCACGAAAAAAGCATTTCTAATCTGGACTGGAAACGTCACGACATCGATCTTGTAATTGAATCAACAGGAAAGTACAAAACACACGAGGAATTAAACGCCCATATTGAAGCTGGTGCCAAAAAAGTAATTCTTTCGGCGCCATCAGAAGTTGACACCATCAAAACGGTAGTTTTAGGGGTTAACGAAACGATTCTGGATGGAAGCGAAAACATTGTTTCGAATGCAAGCTGTACAACAAACAATGCGGCTCCTATGATCAAAATCATCGATGAATTGTGTGGAATTGAACAAGCCTATATCACAACCATACACTCTTACACCACAGATCAGAGTCTTCACGACCAGCCACATAAGGATTTACGTCGTGCAAGAGGAGCAAGTCAGTCAATTGTTCCAACAACAACAGGTGCAGCTAAGGCATTAACAAAAATTTTCCCTAACTTGCATCATAAAATCGGAGGATGTGGAATTCGCGTACCCGTTCCTGATGGTTCTTTAACCGATATCACATTTAATGTAAAACGCGCTGTTACGATTGAAGAAATAAATAAAGCATTTGAAGAAGCCTCAAAAACAAATTTAAAAGGAATATTAGATTACACTGAAGATCCAATTGTTTCAGTTGATGTAATTGGCAATACGCATTCGTGTTTGTTTGATGCTCAATTAACTTCGGTTATTGACAAAATGGTAAAAGTTGTGGGCTGGTACGATAACGAAATTGGCTACTCATCAAGATTGATCGATTTGATTTTACTAATAAGAAAAACTTAAAGATTCATTGTAAAAGCATAGCCATACATGAAACACTATCTTTTTATTGTTGTTTGTCTATTAAATTCGTTTTTGTACTCTCAGGCTAAAAAGAGTACAGACAGTGTCTTCTATTACAACAAATTAACAGACGCCAGTCTCAGCAATAAAAACTACGATAAGGCTATCTTTTACACCAAAAAGTCCATTGACTTTTGCGAAACAAACGATAAAGCCGAAAACCTCGCCAATCAGACTTTTAAGCTTGGAAAGATTTATTACAGCCAAAAAAATTACCAAGAAGCTCTGAAAAACTTTCATAGAAGTGTTTTTCTATTTCAAAATATAAAACCAACCTGTACCAAGGCTCTGGCTTTGCATTATATTGGCTTGACAAATACGGCAAAAGGCAATTACCAGGCAGGGGAAATCTATTATAAAAAAACCGAAGAGCTTTTAAACCAATTAAAGATTTCAGATCCGGCCGAAGTGCTGAGCTATCAGAAAGCGACAGCCTTAAAAAACAACAAAAATCTGCCCTTAGCAGCCCAAACTTTTCGCAAAATAACACAGGAAACGGACCTTCCGGCAAACCTAAAAGCCAAAATCGATTCCTATTATCAACTTGGTTTAATTGAAACACAACTCAAACGAAATGATTCGGCTATTGTTTATTTCAACAATGCTTTAAGCTATAATGCCAAAACCAATAACCTGGCTCAAAAATCAAAAATCGTCTTAGCGATCAGTCAGTACTACAGACAAAATAAAAATTTTGACCTTGCCTACTCCTATCTGGAGGAACATTATCAATTAGAGAATTACATCTTAAAATTAAAAAACAACAAAACGGATCGAAATGAATTTGAAAAATTCAAAAAGAACGAATCCTTAAAAGACAGTATTAAAAAGGAAAGCGAAGAAAAAATCCAGTTAAAAACCTATCGTTATTCTAAACTGGTGAGTATTTTAGCGATTGCCCTTATTTCGATTTTGTCCCTTTTGAGTCTGGCTTTGTACAAAAACAACATTATTAGAAATCAGAATAACTTACTCCTGAGAGAAAAAAACAAAGAACTCATACTGGCCAAAAACAAAGCGGAAAAAGCATCAAAAGCCAGATCTGAATTTTTATCAACGGTAAGTCACGAATTGCGGACGCCATTAAACGCCATTAATGGAATTACCCATTTGTTACTCGAAGACAATCCTAAAAAAACACAATTAAAATATTTAGAATCTTTAAAATTTTCAGGAAACTACCTGACCACTTTTATCAATGAAATCCTCGAAATTAATAAAATCGATTCTACAAAAGTTGAAATAGAAAACATCAGCTTCAATCTTAAAGAGTTACTTTTCAATATTCAGAGTTCTTTAAAGGAGTTAGCAACGGCCAACAAAAACTACTTTAACCTTGAAATAGACGAAAGCATCCCCGATAATTTAATTGGAGACCCGACCAAACTGTCTCAGATCATTTTGAACTTAATCAACAATGCTTTAAAATTCACTCAAAACGGACATGTGAGTGTCATTGCAAAGTTATTCGAACTGGAAGGCGACAATGCAATTGTTTATTTTGAGATTGTTGACACCGGAATTGGTATCCCCGAAGACAAGCTTCAAACTGTTTTTGAAAGCTTTTCGCAAGGATCCATAGAAGTAAACAGAAAATACGGCGGAACCGGCCTCGGACTTACCATTGTCAAAAAACTAATTGAACTTTTGGGCGGAGAAATCAAACTAAAAAGTGAAGTGGGTAAAGGTTCGACTTTTACATTCAAATTAAATTTTAAGATTAACAAAGAGCAATTGAAAACTATTGAAGAAATAAAACCATATAACGATACGCAATTAGAAAACAAGGCGATTCTGTTGATTGAAGACAACAAAATCAATCAGATGATTACCCGAAAAATGCTGGAGAACAAAAACATTTCCTGCGAAATTATCGACAATGGTGAAGATGCTGTTGAGCTTTTAAAAGTAAAACGTTTTGATATGATTCTAATGGATGTTCACTTACCTGGAATCAACGGAACTACAGCTACAAAATTAATCAGAGAGTTTGACAAAACGACTCCGATTATAGCGCTTACCGCTATTTCGCTTGACGAAAACAGAGACATGCTGCTGTCTTACGGCATGAACGATGTGATTACAAAACCATTTGTTCCGGACGAATTTTACAGCATTATAGCCAAGTTTTTCTAACTAGCGCTACTTTCCTGAGATTACAAGCCTGCTTTTACATACTCCAGAACGGTAGTATCGAAATTTTGCTGGTGGTTGATAAACGTACTTTTTATAGGAAGGTAATACAGGTTTGAAGCCAATTTCGAATCTTTTAAACGCACATAATCTTTCTCGGTCGTAATAATTTTTCTCCCCTGCGCTTTATGCTGAATGGTTTCTAAATCGGCATCTGAGAAATGATGGTGATCGGGAAAAGTCAGGCATTCGTCTTTTTCATTTTTTAAATAATCAAAAAACGGAGTCGGCTTTGCAATTCCGGCCAAAAGCAATTTTGATTCTGATTGGATATCGTGTACTGCAATTTTCTCGTCTTTACTATAAATAAAATCATCATAATCAATAAAAGTAAAATAGAGCTGTTGCGAGCAGCTGAGCTTTAACTTCAGTCTGATTTCTTCCTGTTTCTGCTCCGATAGCTCTTTCGGGCATTTTGTTATGATGACAATATCGGCTCTGCTTGCGCCGCTTCTGCTCTCTCTTAGATTTCCGGTTGGCAGCATAAAATCATCGGCATACAAATCGTCATAAGAACTTAGCAAAATATAAAATCCCGCTTTTACTTTTCGGTGTTGGTAAGCGTCGTCCAACAAAATTACCTGCGGTTTTTCTGTTTGCGAAAGCAATTGTGTGATTCCGTTTCTTCTGTTGGCATCAACAGCTACCTGAATATTTGGGAATTTTTGATAAAACTGAAAAGGTTCGTCGCCTAAAATTTCGGCATTAGAACTCTCACTGGCCAATACATAACCTTCTGATTTTCGTTTGTAACCACGGCTTAGCGCCGCCACTTTATAACGATCCGACAATAGTCGGATAAGATATTCGATTTGAGGAGTTTTACCCGTTCCACCAACACTAAGATTTCCAACGGCAATCACCGGAATATCAAATGAAACAGATTTCAAAATTCCTTTGTCAAAAAGAAAATTCCTTACGGCAGTAATGAATCCGTATAAAATGGCAAAGGGGAAAAGTATTTTTCTAAGTACATTCATTTTACGAAAGTATAATATTTTTCGTTAATTTGTTTCAAGTTTCCGCCATAACCTGGAACTTGAAACCTGAAACTTGGAACTTGAAACCCAAAACAAAACTAGAAAATGAAAATCAAAGATATAATAGCGGTCCTTGAAGAAATGGCTCCTTTGGGGTATGCCGAAGATTTTGACAATGTAGGACTCTTAGTGGGTAATACCGAAACCGAAAGTACAGGAGTTTTGGTTTGCCATGATGCCTTAGAACAGGTTATTGAGGAAGCAATGGCTAAAAATTGCAATCTGGTGGTTTGCTTTCACCCTATTTTATTCTCCGGAATCAAAAAAATAACCGGTAAAAACTATGTGGAGCGCGCCATTTTGAAAGCCATCAAAAACGACATCGCTATTTATGCTGTACACACCGCCCTAGACAACCATTCGCAAGGGGTTAATAAAATATTCTGTGATGCATTAGGCTTAACCAACACAAAGGTTTTGGTTCCGAAACAAAATTTTATTCAAAAATTAGTTACTTATACCACTGTCGACAATTCCGAAAAAGTGAGAAATGCCATGTTTGAAGCCGGTGCCGGAACCATTGGAAATTATGACAATTGCAGTTTTAATACAGAAGGTTTTTTTACGTTTCAGGGAAATGAAAACAGTAATCCGGTCATTGGAGAAAAAGGAAAATTACATACCGGAACGGAAATAAAAATTGAAGTTGTTTTTGAAAAACATTTGCAATCCAAAATTCTGAAAGCACTTTTTTCTAACCATATCTACGAAGAAGTTGCCTATGAAATTTATAACATCCAAAACGCGCATCAGAATATTGGCCTCGGAATGATTGGCGAATTTGAGACCGAAATGGATGAAAAAGACTTTCTGCTTTTTGTAAAAGACAAAATGATTGCCGACGGAATACGCCACTCGGCTTTTCTGGACAAAAAAATCAAAAAAGTAGCTGTTCTTGGGGGTTCGGGAAGTTTTGCCATAAAAAATGCCATTCAGAGTGGAGCCGATGCTTTTTTAACTGCCGATTTAAAATACCATCAGTTTTATGAAGCAGAAAACCGACTTCTTTTAGCCGATATTGGTCATTTTGAGAGCGAACGGTATACAAAAAACTATATTGTTGATTATCTTCGAAAAAAAATCCTTAATTTTGCAATCATTTTATCAGAAGAAAATACAAATCCAGTTAAGTACTTATAGAATATGGCGAATACGAAAGAATTAAGTGTTGAGGACAAGTTAAGAGCAATATACGATTTACAGCTTATTGACTCCCGAATTGACGAAATCAGAAACGTAAGAGGAGAACTTCCTTTAGAAGTAGAGGATTTAGAGGATGAAGTTGCAGGTTTAAGCACGCGTTCAGAGAAACTGAAAAGTGAACTTGAAGTGATTGAGGATCTTATCAAAGCAAAGAAAAACGCTATTGACGAGCACAAAGAGGTTATCAAAAAATACACAAAACAACAAGAATCAGTTCGTAATAACAGAGAATTTAATTCTTTGACTAAAGAGGTTGAATTTCAGGAATTAGAAATTCAATTGGCTGAAAAGCAAATCAAAGAAATGAAGGCTTCTATCGAACATAAAAAAGAAGTTATTTCTAATTTAAAAGAAAAACTTGACGCAAAAAGTTCTCATTTAAAACATAAAAAATCAGAACTGGATGCAATTATGTCTGAAACTCAAAAAGAAGAAATCTTCTTAACAGAGAAATCTGCTGAGTATTCAGGTCAAATTGAAGAAAGATTATTAGCTGCTTATGTAAGAATCAGAAGTAGTGTTCGTAACGGTTTGGCAGTTGTATCTATCGAAAGAGGAGCTTCAGCAGGATCATTCTTTACAATTCCACCACAAACTCAGGTAGAAATTGCTTCAAGAAAGAAAATCATTACTGATGAGCACTCTGGAAGAATTTTAGTTGACAGCGCATTAGCTGAAGAAGAAAAAGAAAAAATGGAACAATTGTTCTCTAAATTCTAAATACAAGTCCCGATCCAATCGGGACTTTTTTTTTTGCATTTATTTTTGCCACAGATTAAAAAGATTAACACAGATGGAAAACCCTAAAGGGTGAAATAAAATCCGTTATAAATCACTTTAATCTGTGGCAAAACATTTTTCACCCAATTTAGAATCATATTTTTTACCTTTAGAAAAAAAATTACGTTTTGGGAATTAAAAAAGGAATACGTTTCATTACATTAAAATCGGTCGGATCTTACATTAACTTTTTAAGTTACGTTCGCCCACAAAAAGCCGTTGAGCTTTCTTATGCACTTTTCAGTCAGCCCAGAATTGGAAGACTCCAGAAAGACAGCCTTCCCAAAGTATTAAGAAATACCGAAACAGAAACGTTTCATCATAACGAGCATCATTTTCAAACCTACATCTGGAAAGGTAACGAAACTAAAATATTGCTTGTTCACGGCTGGGAAAGTAATGCTTCCCGCTGGAAAAAAACGCTGCCACATCTTCAAAAATCAGGAAGCACCATTATTGCGATTGACGCTCCCGCACACGGACAAAGCAGCGGTAAAGAATTTAACGTTCCGCTCTATGCCGAATTTATCAATAAGGCGGTAGAAAAATACCAGCCCACCATTATTATCGGCCATTCTATAGGAGGTGCTGCCTGTGTTTATCATCAATACTTGTTTCCCAACACCAGTATCAACAAAATGGTTATTCTTGGCGCTCCATCCGACTTAAAAACACTGATCGACAATTATATCTCAATGTTGAGTTTAAACACCAAAATGTTTACACTTTTAGAAGGCAAATTCATGAATCGCTTCAATTTCAAACTCGAAGATTTTTCTGGACAACGCTTTGCCTCCCAATTTAATGTTTCAGGTTTAATAGCACACGATACCTCGGATAAGATTGTTGCTTTTGAAGAAGGAAAAAAAATTGCCAGCAATTGGAAAAACAGTCAATTTATTGAAACGAAAGGCCTCGGCCACGGAATGCATGACGACGAGTTGTATCAGAAGGTTATTGATTTTTTGTTTACTGCTGAGGAAAGACGCTAAGGTGCTGAGGCACTAAGTTTTTTTTTTGCTTTTGAATTACGATAAAGGAGAAATATTCGTTAGTAATTCCGTAACGAAAACCCAATCTATGTCGAGTTTCGTGTGTGATCTCCCCCTTCGGTCGAGATGACAAGATTGCATTTAAACAACAATTTTAAAATTCTTCAACAATTCTTTTTCACCTTTTCCTGTTATTATAACTGCTCTTGAATCTTTCGTTCTTCTGATCCAGTCTTGCTCCAGCATTTTATTCAACAACAAGGTTCCTACTGATCCTGCGATATGATTTCGTCTTTCGCTCCAGTCGAGACACGGTTTTAAGAATATTCGTTTTTGCTTTTGGGCTTCTTCTAAATTAATTCCGAAATCTGAAAACCATTTTTCTCCTTCAGGACTAATTTCGAAAGTGTTATTATTTTCGATTATTATTTTTTGTTCGACTAAACTATCGGCTAAAGCCACTCCTATTTTACCCGCCAAGTGATCATAACAAGTTCGGCAATATTTTATTGGAGGATAATTTTCAGTTTTCTTTTTTGATGAAATCTCCGGCTTCGGAATTAGGTTTGCCATTGCTTCAACGACATAAGCAACTTCTTTACTAGAAAACCTGTAGTATTTATGCCGACCTTGTTTTTCGACAGCCAATAAATTTGCTTCAAGAAGTTTGCCCAAATGCATACTCATATTTTGCGGCGATGTATTTACAGCAACTGAAAGTTCTGTGGCAGTAAAAGCCCTTCCGTCTAGCAATGCCCACATAATAGCTGCGCGCGTAGCATCACCAATTAATCCTGCCGCTTTTATAAATTGATCTTCCATTTTAGGTTTTCATAGTTAAATACAGAATGAAGTATCCTTTTGTAAAGTTAAATAACTTTGCTAAAAACAATCTACATGACCGCTACTTTATTCCTTCAGTCCGATGTGCAAGATCCTTATTCAATCTATAAATTGATGTTGGCTCAAAACCCCATACATTGGGACAAAGACAATAAAATCTGGGCAATTTACTCACACAGACATTGTATTGAAATCCTAAAAAATCCAAAAGCTTTAATTCCGGTTATCAATTTAAACAACGAACAAAAATTAAATAAACACGCATTAGATATTCTGACTAACTTAACAAGATTATCAAATGGAATTGAACATACTATAAATCGCGAAATTGCCACTTTACTATTTTCAAACCTAAAACCGGTCCACATCACGGCATTACTTTCCCAATTAATAAAAGATGATGTAATCGAAAACAAAATTGATTGGGTAAATTCGGTTTGTAAAAAATTACCACTTTTGGTTATTTTGAAAAGTTTTGGTTTTAAGGAAAATGATTCTGCTTTTATATTAGATAATATCGAAGCTTTAGTCAAAATAATGCTTCCGACTAAAAGTGAAGAACAAGTAAAATGGATCAATGAAATTTCTGAAACCATATTTTCTATCGCCGAAAAACATTTATCATTCGATTTCTATGAATCTTTATTCAATAAATTATTAGAATCAGAAACTCTTTCGCTTGACGAAATAAAAAAAATAGCGATTAGTAATTTGATCGGATTTTTTATTCAGAGTTATGACGCCGGACGAGGAATTTTGAGTAATTCATTATTACAAATTCTTGCTAACAAAAGTTTTTCAGATAAAGGCGAAATACAAAAATCAGTTATAGAAACGTTACGATTTGATCCGCCCATTCATAATACAAGACGAATTGCAAATGGAGATATTACTATCGGCGAAAGCCTAATTAAAAAAAATGACCCGATATTAATTGTACTTGCTTCGGCAAATCGTGATTCTGAAAAGTTTAAAAATCCTCTTATTTTTGATTTTGAGAGAAGCAATAATGACGAAAATCTAACTTTTGGAATTGGTGGACATATGTGTCTTGCAAAACATTTTTCAATTAATTTGGCTACTGAAGTTTTATGGTTTCTATTTCATGAATATAAAACAATCACACTTTTAGAAAATAATATAAAATACGAACCCTTGATTAATGCCAGATTACCAAAACATATCTGGATTTCGATAAAATAAAAAACAAAATATGATAGCTGTAATTTTTGAAGTAATCCCTAACGAAGGAAAAAAAGAAGAATATCTAAACATCGCTGCAAGCTTGCGACCAGAATTAGACCATATCGATGGATTTATTTCGATAGAACGTTTTCAGAGTTTTAGCGATCCTGACAAAGTTTTGTCGCTGTCTTTCTGGAGAGATGAAGAAAGTATTCAGCAATGGCGAAATCTCGAAATGCATCGTCATGCACAGGCAAAGGGACGAAACGAGGTTTTTAAAGACTATCACTTAAGAATTGCCTCAGTAGTTCGCGATTACGGAATGTTTGACCGTAAAGAAACTCCTTCGGATAGTTCGTCATATCATGAATAGAGGTTCAAAGTGGCAAAGGCTCAGAGGTACAAAGTTTTTTTTAAAGACATTATCTTACAGATAAAGTAACGCATTCTTGACAATTTTTAGAATAATAAATTTATAATCCGCGTCTTTGCGAAGCGAATCCGTATCATCCGTGTTCTATAAAACGTTTGTGAAGATTTCGGGCCTCAAAAAACAAGATTGTGTAAAATTCACAATCCAACAATCTAAAGTCTGAAATCTAAAATTCTAAGAAGTCTAAATTTTGACTACTTTTGCAGTATGGAAGAGAATTTAAAACGTCTGAATAAATTTATAGGAGAAACTGGGTATTGTTCTCGTCGTGAAGCCGATAAACTTATTGAAGAAGGGCGCGTAACAATAAATGGTGCCGTACCGGAAATGGGAACAAAAGTTTCGCCGGATGACGAAGTACGTATTGATGGAAAGCTTATTGTAGAAAAACACGAAAAAATGGTGTATTTGGCGTTCAACAAACCTGTTGGAATTGAATGTACCACCAATCTCGAGGTTCGAAATAATATTGTAGATTATATTAATTACCCGAAACGTATTTTCCCAATTGGACGTCTGGACAAAGCGAGTGAAGGATTGATTTTTATGACGAATGACGGTGATATTGTCAATAAAATTCTGCGTGCCAGAAACAACCACGAAAAAGAATATACGGTAACGGTTAACAAACCTATTACAGACCGTTTTATTCAGCGAATGGGAAATGGTGTTCCGATTTTAGATACGGTTACCCGAAAATGTAAAGTAGAACAAATCAGCAAATACACTTTCAAAATTATTCTGACACAAGGTCTGAACCGTCAGATTCGTAGGATGTGTGAATATTTGGGATATGATGTAACGGCTTTAAAACGTATCCGAATTATCAATATTTCACTGGATATTCCCGTGGGACGTTACCGCGATTTGACTGATGGCGAAATTAAAGAATTAAACCGCTTAATTGAACCATCGAGTAAAACAGAGGAAGCAAGTTTGCCAAAGGAAGAAGCTCCGAGACGAAGAACAGAATTCATCTCTAAACACGATCCCCGATTTAAGAAAAAAGGAGATTACTAAACAGATAAAAAAATCCCATTGGTTATAAACTAATGGGATTTTTCTTTTTTTGTATTTTTTATATCAAAAACGATGTTGCTATATGTTTTATAGCAAATACAGTATCAAAACCATCTTCTTCTTTTAAATAGAAATGCCCCACAGGAAGACAAAATAACAGATACAAAAAGCAGAATCCAAAAACCGAATTTGCTTTCTTCCATGCCATTTGGTACGTTCATTCCATACAAACTGGCGATCAGAGTAGGAATCATCAGAATAATAGATATCGAAGTCATTTGCTTCATAATATTATTCATGTTATTCGAAATTACCGAAGCATAAGCATCCATCATTCCCGTCAAAATATTACTGTAAATATTGGCGGTATCCTGTGCCTGACTTAACTCGATATCTACGTCTTCCAGCAAATCAGGATCAAAATGCTCCCGGTGTGCTTTTAGATTTTTAATTCGATGAAACAAAACATCATTCCCTTTTAAGGAGGTAATAAAAAACACCAAACACTTTTCGATTTGTAAAAGCGCTTGTAATTCCTCATTTTTAATTGATTTCTCCAGATTATCCTCCGCTAGTTTTATCTTTTGATTGATTTGCTTCAGATATTTCAAATACCAGACACTTGACGACAATAACAGTCTTAAAACTAAATCGAAGTTGTCTTTTATCAGTATATTTTTTCTTTTGCTGTATTGTACAAAATCGGAGATAATTTGTGTCTCATAAAAGCTGATGGTCACACAAATATCTTCTTTAAAAATCAGCCCCATGGGAACAGTCTGAAAAGGAAGTTTCACGTCGTTGCTTTTTATGGGTACACGCATGATAAACAAATTCCAGCCGTCTTCAGACTCCAAACGAGGTCTTTCGTCAATATCTTCGATATCATTATAAAAGGCTTCGGGAATTTGAAGTTCGTCCAGTAAATACTTTTTTTCAGTTTCTGACGGAGATTCAATACTGATCCAGCAGTTTGGAGTCCATTCTTTAGTCTCGATTAATCCGTTGTTGTTTTTGTAAAAGGCTTTCATTTCAAAATTGCAGGGGGTTATGGTAGCAATTTGAAAAATTTCAAAAGCTACTTTAATTAAATACTAACGAATCATAATCGTCCATTGGAGAAGTTTTTTTTAAGTGCTGCAAAAGTATTCTTTATTTTTATAACCAAAAACAATTGGACATTAAAAAACCGTCTTAATACCATAATTAAGACGGTTTTAGAAACTATTTAGTATTCACAAACTCATAATAGAGTGCTTTCGACAGAAAAGGATCATTCTTATGGTCTTCTACACGATTCTCTTCCAGATAACCTTGTCCTTCACCACCAATATTTAGGGTTGAAAAGTAAGCATTTCGGCTCTCATCATTAAAGTGCAAACTCCTTAAAAACCTTGGCTCGATTCCTTTATTTACCGAGATATTATAGTTTGTAATTAGATTTCCCCAATTCACAAAACTGCACAACAATATGGTTCCATAAAAGCACCAAACCATTTGATTGAAGAGATAGGCATTTGTTTTTTGTCGGCTGATTTTTAAAAATGTAAAGATCAAACCCATTACCGCCAGGATCAGAAAAGCATAAACCCCCAATCTTTTATAAGTCAACCCGAAGAATGAAACATACTCTGAGTTTTTAATAATGGTACTGACAATCAAAACACCGTTTAAAGCAATCCATATTTTAGCCAGCTTTTTAAGAGGAGCTGCTTTTTTATCAAAATTAAAACCTCCTTTAAAGTAGAACAGTATCACGCCAACCGCCATGATAGTCGAAAAGATTACGGCATTTACTCTTTCGTGAGTCGCTGAGCTGAGCTTAGAAGCTTCAACGGTTTCAAAAAATTGCTCGTAATTGTAGGTAATGATAAAAACCAGCAGCATGAAATTTAACAGGACTAATGTAATCTCACCACTTTTTCTTTCAAAGTCTAAATCCAGAAACGAAAATGTCTGCTGATTTTTGATTTCGTTGATGTTGTTAAATTCATTATCTAAAAGTTCATTCTTTTCATAACATACTTCGGGAACCCAATAATTCCAAAAACTAAATGAAATGTAAAATCCTAAAACTCCTAACACGATGAGCTCAAAAAGATTAATATCTAAAGTATAATCCGTTAGCAGGGATGAAAAATGCTCGCTCCCAAAAGAATAAGCAGTAAAGAATACGGCAAGAAAAATCAAGGGAATAACAACATAAGCCACTAGTTTCTTCGCGAAATTATTGTGGATTTTTTGTTCCGGAAGCCATTGGCTGAACATAAAAACACGTCCTAAAGTGGCAAACGCATTTAAAAACACAAGTGGAAAGATCTGAATTATTTTAAGTTCCGGATCTTGCGTTCTGAAATGCAAAAACAAAATAGACATTGAAAGTGCCAAAAATGACGGAAAATCTCCGTACCAGGCAAAAGCCAGACAGGATAAGACCGACGTTACTACCAGAATCAAATGTGATCTTTCGGTAAACCTGTCCTGAAAAAAATAACAGATCAGTCCGATGAATAATAATCCAAAAATAGCGAGGTTAACGCCCATTGCTTCATTGTAAAAAAGCAGTATAAAAATTAAACTGCAGGCTGGGATAATTTGATGTTTTTTCATAAGTTTTGCATTAAGTTAATAGTATTCAATAGGTTATCGCCCGTTCTTTATTGATTTTGTTTTAGTTTTTTTTTAAGGCGATTTTATCATTTCAAATTAAAAAGTACTTTGTATTTCAAAGTATTTGGATAAAAAAATAGCGTTATTACGATTTCATCAATTTTTCAAGATAAGAAAGATGCTCTTTGAAAGCCGCACGCCCTCTGGGAGTTACCTGATAGGACGTTTTAGGCTTTTTGCCCACAAATTCTTTTTTCACTTCAATATATTCTGCTTTCTCAAGCGCTGAGGAATGACTTGCCAAATTTCCATCGGTGATGTTCAGGAGGCTTTTCATCTCCGTAAAATCCACCCATTCGTTCACCATCAGTATGGACATTATCCCCAATCTGACACGGCTTTCAAAATCTTTATTTAGTTTATCAATAATTCCCATGAACTGGATTATTTATACTTTTTGAACATTATTAATCCGTACAAGATATGCAAAATACCAAATCCAATGATCCAAAAAAGCAAACCATATCCAATAAAAAATAGAGAAACAAATCCTAAAAACAACTCACAGAAACCCAGATATTTAATATCCGAAAAAGTATATTTTTCAGCATTTATCAAAGCCAGTCCGTAAAAAATTAAAGTAGCCGGTGCAATTAAGCCATAAATCTGATGATAAATTAACGCCAGACAAAATATACCGCCCGCCAATAATGGAACTGCCAGGTTAAAAAGCATCTTTTTGGTTGCCGAAGTCCAAATAGGCAAATCATACTTTCGGCTTTTTCTAACCGTAAAAAGTAGCCCGAAAGAAAATGCAACAACTAAAATAATCAAACCAATAGAAACCAGCTCTGAAACCAGGTCAGCAGAATAGGAATAGTTTTGTTCATACCCTCCGCCAAAATACTCGAGGTTCTTTGCTTTAAATAATTGATATACATACAATCCACCAATCAAAGCAGAAAGTCCCGCAAATACCCCTGAGAGTCCGCTTAACGATATAAATCTTGAAGAGCGCTCCATCATGGAACGGATATGTGCTAAATCTTCTTGGTGCTTCTGATTCATAAATAAAGTACTTTGAGATACAAAGTTATATAATAATTTGAATTGACAAGAAAATTTTTCAATAAATTTTATTTAAAGGAGAAATTCCAAATCGCAAAACCCAAATTCCAACTGGACGTTAGATTTTTTTTCTATGTCTTTATGTATTCCTGATGAAATAATAAGGCTTATGTATTACCCGCGGATGAAACAGATTTGCTTTGCAAAAACGCGGATTAGCGCAGATTATTTCTTCTAAAAGAAAAATTCCAAATCCCAATCTGAGTTTTGGAATTTGGAATTTGAAGTTTGGGATTTTTTCTATTTCTTATTTTTCTGTACTACGCATCTTTCTTGCTAAAAGTGTATTTTTAAGCAACATTGCGATTGTCATTGGCCCTACTCCACCAGGAACAGGTGTAATATATGATGCTTTTTTACTTACTCCATCAAAATCAACATCACCGGTAATAACATATCCTTTTGGACTTGAAGCGTCCTCTACTCTTGTAATTCCAACGTCGATTATCACTACTCCTTCTTTTACCATATCGGCTTTTAAGTAATTTGGAACTCCTAATGCGGTGATAATAATATCGGCACTTCTGGTGTATTCTTCGATATTTTGGGTTCGACTGTGCGTTAGTGTAACTGTCGAATCTCCCGGATTACCTTTGCGGCTCATTAAAAGACTCATTGGACGGCCAACGATATGACTTCTACCAATAACAACGGTATGTTTACCTGCTGTTTCAATGTTGTAACGCTCTAGCAATTGCATGATTCCAAACGGTGTCGCAGGAATGAAGCTGTCCATTTCTAAAGCCATTTTTCCGAAGTTGGCAGGGTGAAAACCATCTACATCTTTATCGGGATTGATGGCCATTAAAATCTTTTGTTCGCTGATGTGTTTTGGTAAAGGTAACTGCACGATAAAACCGTCGAGGTTATCATCTTCATTGAGTTCTTTAATTTTTTCCAGTAGTTCAGCTTCAGTAATTGTTTCAGGTAAACTCACCAAAGTCGAATCAAAGCCTATTTGCTGGCAAGATCTTACTTTACTTCCTACGTAAGTTAAACTTGCTCCATCCGTTCCAACGATTACCGCTGCCAGGTGAGGTACTTTCCCTCCCGCATCTTTTATCGATTGAACTTCGGCTGCAATTTCGTTTTTAATGTCTTCAGCTGTTTTTTTACCGTCTAGTAGTTGCATTGTGTGTTTAAAGTTAAATGTTCTAAGTTAAATGTGAGAAGCTAAACTTCTCTTATATCAATTTAATTAAAAAATTTAAGGTCTAAAATTCCAGTGTATCACTTGAAACTTTAAACCTTAAACTTTTATTTTTATCTCGGCATTCCGCCTGGCATTCCTTTCATTCCGCCCATCATCTTCATCAGATTTTTTCCACCCGGACCCTGCATCATCTTCATCATCTTACTCATTTGGTCGAACTGCTTCATTAACTGATTTACCTGCTCGACTTTGGTTCCGGAACCTTTAGCGATTCTGGCTTTTCTTTTTACGTCGATAATCGAAGGTTTGCTTCTTTCTATTGGGGTCATCGAGTGAATGATTGCCTCAATATGTTTAAATGCATCGTCTTCAATCTCTACATCTTTCATGGCTTTTGAAGCACCCGGTATCATTCCAACCAGATCTTTCATATTACCCATTTTCTTTACTTGCTGAATCTGCGTAAGGAAATCATCAAAACCAAATTCGTTTTTCGCGATTTTCTTTTGAAGTTTTCTGGCTTCTTCTTCATCAAATTGTTCCTGCGCTCTTTCTACAAGCGACACAACATCACCCATACCTAAGATACGCTCGGCCATACGATCCGGATAGAAAACATCAATTGCTTCCATCTTCTCACCTGTACCTACAAATTTGATTGGTTTGTTTACAACCGATTTAATCGAAATTGCAGCTCCACCACGTGTATCACCATCTAATTTTGTTAAAATAACTCCATCAAAATTCAGTATATCGTTGAAGGCTTTGGCTGTGTTCACAGCATCTTGTCCAGTCATGGCATCCACAACAAACAAAGTTTCCTGAGGCTCTATTGCTTTATGAACACGAGCAATTTCATCCATCATTTCCTGATCTACTGCCAAACGACCTGCCGTATCGACAATCACGACATTAAAACCATTTGCTTTTGCATGTTTGATTGCGTTTTGAGCAATTTCAACAGGATTTTTATTTTCCGGCTCTGAGTAAACCTCAACACCTATTTGATCTCCCACAACATGTAACTGATTGATCGCCGCAGGACGGTAGATATCACAGGCTACTAATAGTGGTTTTTTGTTTTTCTTCGTTTTTAAGAAATTGGCCAGCTTTCCTGAGAAGGTCGTTTTTCCCGAACCCTGAAGTCCTGACATTAAAATAACTGAAGGATTTCCGGAAAGATTTACACCGGCAACATCACCACCCATTAATTCAGTAAGTTCATCTTTAACCAACTTCACCAATAATTGTCCTGGCTGAAGTGTTGTTAAAACGTCCTGACCAATTGCTTTTTCTTTTACTTTGGTAGTAAAATCTTTAGCAATTTTAAAGTTAACATCGGCATCAAGTAAGGCACGACGAACTTCTTTTAAAGTATCGGCAACGTTTACTTCTGTAATTTTACCGTGTCCTTTTAATATATGGAAGGCTTTATCTAACTTATCGCTTAAATTATCAAACATACTTTTTTCTTTATTTGAAGTGCAAAGATAATCTAATTAGACATTTCAGGCAATTTTTATTTAATCACATTTAAACTTGAAGTGCAGGCTAATTTTACCGCAAAGAGCGCAAAGTTTTACGCAAAGTTCGCTATGATTTTTTTCTTGCAAAGAGACGCGAAGTCGCAATGTTTTTTTTGCTCGCAAAGACGCAGAGTCGCACTATTTTTTCTCGCAGATCTAGCTGATCTAGCTGATTTTTTTTCATACTTAATCTAAGAAAAAAGAATCTGTCTCATCTGCGAGAACAAAAAAAGGCGCAAAGAATAAAACCTTTGCGCCTTTGTAACTTAGTTCCTTTGAACCTATTTTCTAAAACTGGAAATAAATAAACGGCTGTGAACCGGCAACTGCTGTTGCGTAAACAATCCAATATACAAATCCTAATACGATTGCTTTTCCAATCAGTGGTGTATTGTCAAAGGCCCATTTCATTTTCGAGGTAATCACTTCCGGTAAGAAGTGCCACACGTATCCGAAAAGCATCAATAAAAATACGTTTTTATATCCTAATATGATGGTTTGCCAATTCTCTGGTTCGAATGTTAGCTGACCAATGTTATTGATTACCTGTAAGGCTGTTTCAAAATCTCTGGCGCGGAAAAATATCCAACAGAATACCACAAAATGAAACGTAATGACGATTGAAAAGAATCTCCACAAAAACCCGGAACCTTTGCCTTCTTTTTTGGAAGGGAAGAACTCCATGAAAATTTTATGAACCGCTAATGCCAAACCGTGTAAGGCTCCCCAAACAATGAATTGCGCTCCTGCTCCGTGCCATAATCCGCCTAAAAGCATGGTGGTAAACAAATTAAAATTGGTTACCAGCGTTTGGTTTTTCTTTTTCGAAAGTAAAAATGTCAGACAGAAAAGCACTATTGCACCAATCGCTATCCCTAACGGAATAAAACTCTCGTTTATATTTGAAATCCCCCAAAGCAATAAGCCAAAGAAGAATAAACTCGGGAATAAAAATCCGGCAAATGTTCCTTCGCGGTTTCCACCAATAGAAATATATAAAAAGTCTTTCAACCAGGTCGATAACGAAATATGCCATCTTCTCCAGAAATCAGTAATAGAAGTCGATTTATAAGGTGTTCTAAAGTTGGCCGGCAGTTTGAATCCTAACAGCAAAGCGATTCCGATTGCCATGTCTGAATATCCCGAAAAGTCGCAATAAATTTGAATAGCATATCCATAAGACGCCATTAAATTTTCGAAGGACGTATAATTCATCGGTGTATCAAAAACACGATCGACGAAGTTTATAGAAATGTAATTTGAAATTACGGTTTTCTTAATCAATCCGCCAATAATCAAAAACAAAGCGTTGTTTACATCCTCTCTGGTCAGGTTTAATTTTTGATAAATCTGAGGCAGGAAGTCTTTTGCCCTAACGATTGGCCCGGCCACCAGCTGCGGGAAAAACGAAACGAAGAACAAGTATTCGATGTAGTTTTTGGTTGGCTTGATTTCTTCGCGATAAATTTCAATAATATAACTCATCGACTGGAAGGTATAAAAGGAGATTCCAACCGGAAGAAAAATATCATGTAGTTGGTAATTCCCATGAAACATATCATTGAAAGTAACAATCATGAAGTTCATGTATTTGAAATACCCCAACAATCCCAGATTCAGGATTACACTTATCACCAGATAAATTTTCTTTGTACTGTCTTTTGCTTCTCTGTAAATAATCTGACTCAGGCCATAATCAACAACGGACGAAAGCAATAACAGCAAAAAGTAAATCCCGCTTGACTTGTAATAAAAGAAAAGCGAAAAGAGAATAACGTATGTTAATCTCAAATAAAATGTTTTGCGTAAAAAGGCATACACAAAATAAAAAACGAGAAATAGTCCGAGGAATAAACCGGTATTAAACAGTAATTTTTCTTCGGGATTGTATATAAACCAACTTTTGGCCTGTTCTAAAGTAACTTCACCAAAATTCTGAATAAACCAATTATTTATGCTATCAATTGTAATCAACTTAATTCTTTAATTTAAAATTATCGTATGCTTTTAAAAATGCTTCTGTAAACAAGTTTCCTTGTTTTTCGTATCCTTTTTTAGAATAATGAACCCAATCCGGCCCAATTAACCCTGAGGATTTTAAACTCCGGATTCCATCCATGCCCCCAAGCTCATCGTATAAATCCCAAACGGCAAAACCATCTGTCTTTGCAATTTCAATGATACTTTTTGCATAATCGCGGACATAAACATTGGGTCTTCTTGCTTTGAGTAAAGACGGAGGCGGAGTCATTACAATGATAGAAACATTACTATTTTGTTCTTTTACATTTTTTATAAAATCACGCAATTCCTTTATATAGGCCGATGCTTCCATATGATCGTAGCTTTCGTTTGTTCCCAGCGAAAAAATCATAAGATCGGCATGTAATGCTTTTAACTGTTCAAAAAACAACGGGTATTTGTTATAATCTGAAAACTTGGCTCCGTTGACCCCAATGCTGCTGTAAATTAAACCCGGTGCATCTTTTTCTAAAACTATCCCGTTCAGTTCGTACTTTGAAGCCTCTTTATTCGGAAGCAGAAAAATACGATTCAGTGTCTTTTCAGAATTGTAATAATGAGTAAACGAATCGGATTCCAGATTTAACGGAACAAATTCAGAGCTCGTGATATTTCTGGGTTTGGTTTCGTTAGTTCTGATTTTCAATGTTCGTCCCGCGCGAATGTTATTAGACTTTAGATGATTGTCTTTTCTGATATCGGCCACCGAAACATTGTACTTATCGGCAATGGTCGAAATAGCCTCTCCTTTTTTAATTTTATGGGTGATTACTTTACGCTCTGTAGACTGAATCGTTCTGGTTTGAGAAGAGGTTGCCAAATCAAACATATTCTGATTGTGAGGCGTAATAATCTTAATGGTATTAAAATTATAAGCCGGATCTTTAACATTCAGCTCAACGGCAAAACCGCCATTGTCTCTCCAAAGTGCGATTCCGCTTAATCCAACCGGAACATTTTTGAAAGGGTGAATGTTTCGATAACTTTCCCATGCTCTGTTCGAACGGAACCGCTCGTTATAAGAACCGTTTGTTTTGGCTAGCTGATGTGGAAAAACAAGCCCGCGACCGGCGTTACCAAATTTTTGCTGCAGGTTTTTCCTAATCTCATTTGTCATTAAATCACTCTGAATATGAGAATCTCCAATGTGTACCACATTGATTTTTCGACTATTTTGGGTTTCGTTCGACTTTAATTTCAAAAAAAACGGCACCAAAACTTCTGCATTATAGATTCTGTCTCCCGAAAAAGAATCAACAGCTGCTGTATCGACTTTATGAATCATATTTTTTGGAATTGAAATTGGATCTGTCTTTGGTGTTTTATCGTTTGTTGAGAAAAAAAGACAACAAAAGAAAATAATTAGTCTATTCATTTACGCTATCTGTTTTTACAGCAACGGAATCTGTATTGGTTTTCCTGACTGCTTTCCGTTTCGTCGCATCAGTCTCTCTGTTTACTCGTAATACTTTATATTGCTCGTATCCTTTATTCAATTGATCGTATAATAATTTACCAATAGCTTTTGCGCCACGCTGGTTAAAGTGAGTGTAATCTTTATTGGCTTTTGCCGGAGATTCATCTACCCATTTCACCATCGATCCGTCACCTCCCATTAAGGTGTACAAATTCACAAATCCGGATTCGGTTTCAAGTGCATATCTTTTTTGCGCTCTCATTAAAGGAACAACAGCTGAATCGGTTTTCATTTCCAAATCGTATTTGGTCGATTTATCAGCCGTCGAGATAATCAAAATAGAAACTCCCGGAAAAGATTCCTTAATTTTATTCACAGCTTTGGTCATTCCTCTTTGGTACCAATTGTAATTCTTGGTTCCGTAATTTAAAACGTTGGTTCCGTAATGCAAAATAACCAGGTCGTATTTCAGACTGTTATTGAAGCCCTGCATCACATTGGCATTAAACATCGAAATTGGCAAACCCGAGTTCCCTCTTTGCGAGAAGTTGTCGACATGGATTCCGCTTCCGTTATCAAAGTTAAAACCATAGATTGGAATCGAATCGGAATGAATAAAATTAGCTTTGAATCCTTTTATACTTCCTGAAGTCACTTTTAGGGTGTTGATCAGATTGTTTGGAACAAGGCTTTTTCGCAAGGTATCTCTTCCGATAATGAAGTTCACGTTTCCTTTTTTAGATCCCCTTCCATAATACAATGTTGGATTGTCTAAAGTTGTCGCGTGTTTGTTCAAACCTGCTTCATACTGAACCCAGGTTGTATTTGATTTATCATTTGCAAAAAACACGTGGCCATTTACTCCAAAAGGACTTGTTGGGTGTTTTACGTTCAGATAGGATTGCATTTTCCAGTTTTTGGAAGACGACGATTTTACAGATCCTCTTGATGCAGCAGATTCTGAATTAATAGAAACAAAACCAACTCCACTGCCTCCAAAACGTTCCTGGTAATTGACACGAACATCCTGCACAATTAAATCTCCATCGGTCATAGAATCTCCATAATAGGCGATTCTGACTTTGGCCTGCGGGTTCTTTTCCAGCTGGTATAATTTTTCGTAAAAAGAAATCAGGTATTGATATCCTTTATAGTTATCGAAAGTTTCAGATGGAAACTCAATTCCTTCTGAGGCATCAAAAACGATTTTTTCCCTCGCTTCTTTTTTCTCGTCTTCGGTCAGACTGTCTCCCTGCTGTTCCAGAGAATCATTTGCGACTGACTCCAAAAGCAGACTATCGATAAGTACGTTTTTAGAATTTACTTTACTATCCGAAAAAATTTTATCGGGCAAGATTTGCTTAAATCCAATGAAAGCGATGAATGCCAATGCCACAATTGCAAAAGACTGAAAGAAATAAGATTTTGTATTCACTCGTAATAATAAATTTGAAGAAAGGATTCGTTAAAAATTTCTATTCAAAATTCCTACTAATTCCTTATAAAAAAGTATGGGCAAAGATAGAATTAAACATTAATTTATAGATTGTTTTTAACATTAAAATAAAACAAAAAAAGAGGCTGAATAAATCCAACCTCTTTATCAAAAAAAAAAAATAAAAAAAACAAAGCTAATGATTAACTAAATTTTAAAGTGAACAGAGCTTAATGGACTCAATGTATTCTTATTGCACTATAATTTTACCTGTTTTAATTTCTTCACTTCCTGAACGGATTTTATAGAAATAAAGTCCTTTAAAAAAATAAGAATTCAGATAACTACAGCTTAAAAAAAACCTCGAACAATTTATTATTCGAGGTCTCTTATTTTCTTATTATTTCAAGATTGCGTACTCTAAAGTAACATAACCTCTTATTCCTGCTTCGTTTGTCATCGCCAGGAATTTAACTTTATAGTAGTTATCGGCAGCATCTTTAACTACATAAAAACGATCTGTTCTAACACTTGGTAAAGTAGTTGGTCCACCACCACTTCTCCAGTTAGATCCAATAACTCTCTGATCTGTTTTAGAAAGTGTGAAGTTTGCTTCAACCACATTTGCTTTTGTGAAATTTGCATAAGTTACATCAGCCGTAGTTACAACCTGATAAACCTGAGTTCCAGATTTTGCGTTTGTTGTAATAAAGTCAGAGTATCCGTAAGTCACTTCACCACTACCCATATTTAAATAGTTAGTAAATACTGTAAAGTTTAAGTCCCATTTTGCTTTTTGAGGCTCAACAGAAACTGTATTTCCTGTTGCTAAGCTGAAAAATGTAAAGTTAAAATCAGCTTCTTTTGAGATTACTTTTTCTGTAAATGTAGTAGAAGTCAAATCAGCATATTGAATTTTGTATCCGTTTCCGCTTCTTAAGATTCTAACTTTTTTCCATCCTCTTGCATCACCGTCAACACTTACAGCCCCTTTTGCCGGTACTGCTGTTGAAACTTTAAATCCAAGATTAACTAAATATACTTTGTTATCAGCATCCGTTGCAGAAACTTCAGCGATAGCAGTTCCAATTCCTGCTCCAGCTCCAGCTAAAACACCTGTTGGATTGTCAACATATCCGTTTGATGCAAGTGTTTCACCTGCTCCAACTGAAACGTTAGCATCGATTGTTTGTGATACTGTAATATCTGATGTAGCTAATTTTTTAACTGCCATCTTAACAGATCCGTTCAATACAACTCTAAAATCAGCACCTGTTGAAAATCCAAAATTCCAAGATTCTCTGTTTACTGATTTAGATTCTGCAGCACTTAAATCAAGGTAAACCTGATTTGGTTGATTTGGTCCTCCAACTGCTGGTTGTAAAGTTGCTCCAACGGTTGGGATTTCAACCGGGGTATCGTCGTCACTTGAGCATGATGCAAGTGATAAGAAAGCGAATGATAGTAATAAAAGTTTTTTCATTGTATTTATGTATTAATATTTAAAGATTAAGGTTATATGCTAATTTTAAAAAGTAAGAACGTCCGTAAGCAAGCATTAAGTTCGAAGATGTTGAATGAGCACCTCCACTTGTTCCGGTTCGATTTACATCTGTTATATTCAAAATATTTCGTGCTCCTGCTGTTATTTCAAATTTGTCTTTAAAAAGATTTTTTCGAATAGAGGCATCAAGCCAATTACTCGGTGCTATAGTAGACAATATGAATTCCGAACCTGAAGCAAGGAATTGTTGGCTTCTTCCATTGTATTTATAATATCCGGAAATAATTGTTTTCCATTTTGAAATATTATAAGACGCACTTGCATTTAAATTAAAGGAGTAAAGAAATGAATCATCTGAAACAATTTGCTGATTGTCTATAAGTTGCGAAACACCTATTAATGCAGCTCCAACATTGACTGTCAACCCATCTATTCTAATTTGATTGGTTGCAGAAAAATTCCACATTTTGTATTTGTTGATATTCTTGTATTGATATTCAGGAGTTCCTGTATTGTCGTTTTTACCTATAAATACCATATCAATTCTATCGTTAACATCCATATAACTTCCTGAAATCATATTGGAAAGCTGTAAACCGGAAGAAAATGTGGTAAACTTCTTAAGACTAACTTCATAAGAAGTACTTGTCTCGGGAATTAAATTTTCATTTGCAGCAAAAAAATGTCCATCAAAAATTTGATTCGCATATAATTCTTCAAAGTTTGGCGTTCGATAACCATTTCCATAAGAACCTCTAAGTTCCAATCCTTTATCAAATAAGTATCTTAATGCAATTGAGGAAGCATACTGATCTTTGAATTTAGACTGTGCCGAAAATCGTATTCCGGGTTTTATAGAAAATCGTTCAGAGGCCATGATCTCTGAAGAGGCAAAAAAATCGTAGTTTTCAATTGTTTTATAAACAGTTTTTAGATTATTGCCCTGTGCTTCTACTATCGAAAGTCCTCTGTTATTTACAAACTCATAACCTAGTTGTAAATCGACCTTTTTATCGGAGAAAAAATTACTGACAGTTCCTGTAGACGAAAGCACTTCCATCGACTGGTCTTTTACTTTAACATTCGTGTCTTCTGTTTTAGTAAACAAATAGTATCTGAAATCTTCTACTTCGCGCTGCTGTTTCTGATGCGTAAGGGATACATTATAATACAATTGAGAAAATAGCGTTCCACTTGCATTCAAATTATGAAAGTATCTATTGGTAAAATATCTTTTATCGTCGGCATAACGATAAGATCCCAAAGTAGGACTGAAATTCGATTGTACTGTACTATTATAAAAATCTACATTTTCATCTAAGTATTCGAATTTGTAGAAAAATCTAAAATTATCTTTTTGGTAGGAAATCAAAGCGGTTCCATTCAACTGGTCTTTTGGCAACCAGCTGTAACCGCGTGTAAAATCAGCCTCGGAATAATCTTTCCCTTTTCTGCCATTTAAAAATCCTTGAAAATCATTTCGATTTGCTCCAACACTTACAAACCAATTTTTATTGAAGGTATGTGCCACGCGCAATGATTGAATGTGACGTCCTTTATCAAAAGCAGAAAATTCTTTGCCCACCGTTTCTTCCTGTACAGCGGCATTAATATCCCATTTGTACTTCGAAGATTTTTTGGTAATGATATTCAAAACTCCACTCACGGCATTGGCACCATACGCCACTCCCATTGAACCTTCTACAATTTCAATATGATCAACATCATTAAGATTGATTTGGGATAAATCAGTATTGTTACCTAATCCTGCTTCATTAACTAATGGAATATTGTCCACCAGAATTTTAAAATATTGAGCATCCAATCCGAAAAGAGAAACTGTTGAACGTCCGCTAGTTCCACTTGGTCTTACTGTAATATTTAAATACTGATTTAAAACATCTGCTAAATTATTTGCTGCTAAATTTTGTATGTCTTTATTAGAAATCACACGAACATTAAACACCGATTTTTTTATAGACTGTGGTTCAAACTGCCCGGTAACCACCACTTCAGAAAGTTTATTTACAGCCGTGGTATCTTTCTTCTGTGCAAAAGAAATTTGGCAAAAAAGAAAAGCTGTAAAAAAGATAAATTTGATTTTCATTATTTTTATTCATTCTTAATAATGGCGCAAATATATAAACTATTTTTATTTGTTCTAAATTAAATCCATATATTTGCGAAAATTTAAAAAACAAAATATTACGTTATGATTTCAAAAAGCCTCTATTTTTCAGCTGTTATGGCTTTGACTTGTAGCCTTGGTTTCAGTCAGGATAAAAAACAACAAGACATCAAATCCATCAAATCTATGTGTGGTTGCTACGAAGTGAAGTTTAATTTCGCAGAAACTTTTCAATACGCTAAAGATTCTGCAACTTATAAACCATCTCAAACAAAACATGAATCTGCTTTGGAATGGGTTGAGTTATTAGAAGACACTCCAAACAAAATTGTAATGCAACACTTATTAATTGTAAGTGACGATATGATCATCAAACACTGGAGACAAGATTGGCTGTACGAAAACACTGACTTATACACTTTCAACAAAGGGACTTCATGGAAATATAAAAAACTGGACAAAAAAGCAGTTAAAGGACAATGGAGTCAAAAAGTATATCAGGTAGACGATAGTCCACGTTACGAAGGATCTTCTACATGGGTACACGTAGACGGACAAGACTACTGGGCAAACATCGCTGATGCACCACTACCAAGAAGAGAGCAAACAAAACGTAATGATTATAATGTTTTAAAAAGAAGAAACATTCACGAAATTACAGCTACAGGATGGAATCATGAGCAAGACAATGACAAATTGGTTCGTGATGACAGCGGAAAAGATGTTTTGCTAGCTCAAGAAAAAGGTTTAGACGTTTATACTAAAGTAGCAGATATTAAATGTATCGCTGCTCAAAAATGGTGGAAAGAAAACAACGCACTTTGGAAAAATGTTCGTGACAAATGGCAAACGCTTTTTGACAGACACCAGGATTTAAACTTGGAAGCTAAAGTAGACAGAAAAGCGCTTTACTCTCTTTTGTTTGATTTAAAACCAACTGCTACAAAAGCAGAAACAGATGCGATCATCAACAAGTTTGTAAAATAAAAATATTTGTGTTAGTTACAAAAAGCCGATAGTTTCAACAACTATCGGCTTTTTTTATGCCAAAAAAAACCGTCTGAAAATTAATTCAAACGGTCTAATACCTTCTATGTTTAATTAAGAGCTATTAGCTTACTAATTCAAAACAGCATAAAATTAAAATTAATAAAAGGTGAGTATCTTTAATATTTTGTGATAAGTATCGAGATTATTTACTTTGGTTATAACAAAAAAACTCTTGAGAAGATGTTTAGAGTCTGTAAATAAAGAGATTAGAACCTCATTATATCTTGTTATTTAAAGCCGGAAAATTAGTATATCATTTAATGCGATACAAGTAAATACAGTACTATTTTTTTACTTTTTCACGAGGCTAAAATCCAGCACTTTGACTATCTAGCCCCCGAAAAACAAGATAAGAATCAAAAAAGCTAAAACAAAAAGAGCCGATAGTTACAACACTATCGGCTCTTGATTTCACTATATATAGGAAACCTAATTGCTATAAAAAATATTAGTTAGCTTCTGCACATTCAGAATATGTAACAATATGTTTCGTTAAATCCGTCCATTTAGGCTCCGGATTTGCAGCAATTATTTTCTCACAGCTTCCCCATAATGGAACGAATTCTTTTTTATAATCTTTTTTCTTTAGTAAAAATGCCGGTGAATCTTTTTTAGCCACATAGTACGATTTTGCATCTCCACCAATAAATTTTACACCACCTACTCCTAAAGAAGTTGTTTCTTTTGCATAAGGATCACAGTATACTTTAAATTCTTTACTGAAAGAAGGATTAAGTAATTGCATTAACAATTTGCTGTTTTTCTTTTTGATTTTTACATCAGTAGTTTCAAAATAAGCGTATCCGTCATTTAAAAAATCCTGGTTCAACTTCGTATCATTCCATTTTTTGAAATCTTCAAGGAAATTAAGTTTCTTACCTAAGTTGTCTAATCCACTTGGCGGCAAGTACATGAATTTAATATCTTCCGGTTTTAGTTTGTGCTTTTTTCCGGCTCCGTCTTGTAATTTGATAAACTCAATCAAACCTTTGTCTCTATCAATATCTTTAATAGTACCGTTAATTTCAGTACCATCGGCTAAAGTTATGTAAGCTGTTTTACTGTGGGAAAATCCATAAGAAGGCGAAATCAAATCTTGAGCATTCACGTTGCAACACGCTACCAGAAGCACTAGTAGTAAAAAGGAATTTTTAATCATTTGTTTTTTGGTTAAATTGTTTGCCTACTCTTGCGATTTTCGGCTTCCTCGATTATTTTTTTAACAGAATTCTCTACGTGACATCCTGTATTTAGTGGTTCGGAAAATCTTTTTTACAAATCTTTTTCTTACTGTAAACATAACCATAAAAACGAGATTTACAAATGATAAACTGTGTTTTTTACACGAAAATTCAGCAAAAAAGCAACTGCGATTTTCGTCTTAATTACTTTACATTTTTGAGTAAAATACAGTCGTAACCAATCACAAACATTTAAGAATTTACCCTTGCATTACGTGTAATGCAGAAATGTAAAACTCAAAAAACCGATAGCCTTTTAAGACTATCGGTTTTCTGTATAAAATTATCGGTTAAAAAAATCTAATTTTTATCCCAGAATACTTTAGTGGTCATTAAATCTCCTCCAATCGCAGCTGTTGCCTTGGTATAGCTAGTACCATTTTGAAATTGCTCAACACCGGGGTAAGTGTATCTCACAGGAACCGTTAAAAACCCTCTATTTTTTGAAGTATTTGAGGGTAGTAATTTTGGATAATCCAGTCTCCTGTAAGAAGTCCATGCTTCAAAACCTCTATTATAAAGGGCAAACCAAGATTGCATGCCTATTTTTTCCTGCCAGGTAGCTCCACTCGCAGTATTTGTATAAGCAACTTTTGGTAAAAGTTTGTATTTATTGGCATCCGCCTGAGTCAATCCCCAATCGGCATAAGAAGCATCAATTCCGGCATTGTAATAAATTTCGGCTTGTGCCGTACCGCCGGGAACCAATTTTTTTTCAGCAGCTTCTGCCAGTAAAAACTGCAATTCAGCATAATCAAACAGCGTCCCCGGAAAAACAGGATTGTTCAATGTACCTGTAATATGAGAATAAGATCCAAAAACATTGGCTTCTCCATAAGTACCTCCTACATAACTTCTTCCAGCCGGAATTACCGGAACCGGCTTAGTTGCGTTAACAAAATATTTGTCCATTCTTTTATCACCTCCTATGGCATCCATTGCCGCGACAAAAGGTTCAGCAGGAATAAAGTCATCTCTTTTGCTTGTCACTAAATCCGCAAACAATGGATTTTGATTGCCTGCAGTTGCTAAATAATTTAGTTTAGTGTTATCGGCATTACTTCCTAATACCCCTGAAACAAGTGCTGCCTGAATTTGCGTAGCAGCGTAGGCCTGATCAACATCAGAAATATTCACCGCAAGCCTTACGATCATTGAATTAGCAAACTTAGCCCATTTGGCATTACTTGCTGCATCGCCATTGTAAACAAGATCGGCCCGGCCAAAATTAGGATCTTGTGTATTGGCTTTTAAAATGACTGCCGCTGCTGCAAATCTTTTAATAAGATCTTTGTAGATTGTTTTTGCATCATCGTATGCCGGCAAAGGATATTTTTTTATATTTAATGCCTGTGTATAAGGCACATCACCAAAAGTATCCACCAAAACGCTATAGCTGTAACATTCAAAAACCTCAATTAAAGCCAGCTTATTTTGTTTTATAGCGATTTCAGAAGCTGAAACCGCAATTTCAGGTACAATTAATTCTCGCGATGCTTTTAAATCCATCAATACATCCCGGTACAAAACTGAAAAATGCTGGTCCGGAATTTTTCTTCCGGTGATGTCGTACTGACTTTCATTAGGATAGGTAGTTGCTGTCCATTGTTGCACAAACATTCTAAAAACATTATAGTTTACAGAGGTACTCACCATTTGATCCACGACTTTTTTCTGAGCATTGGTAAATAAATATTCTGCTTTGGTAATCGTTGGTTTCTTAGGATCAACATTCTGATCGGTAATATCACTACAGGAGGTGACTACTGTAATGATGTATAGTAAAGAAAATATTCTTTTCATAATTTAGAATTTTAAAGTTAGGTTACAGCCTATATTTCTTGTGGTCGGAAGAGATCCGTTAGAATAGCCTGCCGCTAAGTTCCCGGAACTAAGTCCGCTTTCGGGATCAGCGTCTGGAAGATTTTTGTGGATAATCCATAAATTGGAACCTACAAGAGAAAGACGTAAATCATTTAAACCCATTTTAGAAATAATTTCTATTGGAAAACGATACGTAATATTTACCTCTCTCAACTTGATGTAACTGGCATCATATACAAAAGCTTTTTGAGGGTTGCTACTATAACCGTATATGCTTCCGGATGCTTCCGGATTCGGTGTTCTTATCGTATTTGGCAAACCCGTAGTTTTATCAATACCCGGAAGTATAACTCCACCTCCGTTAGCAATCGTATTTCTTACCGGGTTTCCTAACTCATTGTTTCCGGCTGTCGATTTGTATAAACCGGCGTCTTGTCCGTAAGATTGATCCAGAGAGAAAAGATCTCCACCCTTTTGCATGTCTATCAGGAAGCCTACTGAAATTTGTTTATAAGTAAACTTGTTACGCAAACCACCGATCCAATCCGGAGTAACATTTCCAATAACATTTGTAGATGTAGTGCTCAATACATAAGAACCATTACTTGTAATTCTCTGTCCATCCGGGGTATAGGTATAGTCTTTCCCAATAATAGTCCCATATGGCTGACCCACTTTTGCAATAATGCTTGCATTTCCCTGAAAAGTACCTAATGTAATTGTTTCAATACCCGATCTTAAACTAACAACTTCATTCTTATTTTTAGACCAGTTTACAAAAACATCCCATTGAAAATCTTCCGTTTTTACAGGAGTTGCATTGAATTGCACCTCAAGCCCTTTGTTTTCTACAGAACCCGAATTGATGTATTTTTTAGAATATCCTGTTGAAGTGGAATAATCCACATCATATATTTGATCAGAACTTAAACTTCTGTAGGCACTCACTTCAAAACCGATTCTTCTTGTAAAAAATTGCATCTCCAAACCAATTTCTTGTGAGGCCGTTTTTACCGGACGCAACTCGGGATTATTTGCTACGTTTGGAATAGAGTAAAGCTGTTGTCCATCACCAAATGGATTGAATTTAGTAAAAACATCCTGTAAAGCATATAAATCTATGTTTCCTTGTGGATTTTCAGCATAACTGGCCCTTAATTTTCCAAAAGACAACCAGGGCTGATTGATATGTTTGGTAAAGACATAACTTGTAGAAGCAGAAAAAGTATTTACGGAATTATCCCCTTTGGGTAAAGTAGAAAAAGCATCATACCTAAAGGTTCCATCTAAAAACAAAAAGTCTCTGAAACCAAATGAAAGGGAAGCATAACCACTGTCTACTCCTGAATTATCTTCTTTTTCTAGTGCAAACGGACTAGGTGATACTGAATTAGACAGGGCATAAAGACCCGGAACAATTAGTCCTCCTTCTGTTGATCCAAGAGTGGAAGTTCGTCTTGTTCGTAAAGCATTGGTCCCTAAAAGTCCGGTTAGAGAAAGATCAGCAGTAATGTCTTTCTTAAAGTTTAAAGTAAACTGATAGTTTTGTTCCGAAAACATCCCTTGATACTTTTGATATCCGGAAGGTACCGCTAATCTGTTTATTCCAAATACAGCATTTAGAGATCCGGCAGCCAGTCTTTCTTCACGTAATTCAGCATAACTGTCTGTACTTACTTTTCCGGAAGCCGATAACCAGTCGCTTATTTTATAATCAAACTGAACGTAACCAATAAAACGATTTCTCTCATCCGTTTGATAATTTTTATATCGTGAAAAGTAAGGATTGTCCCAATACTTCGGATTAAACTTTCCATTTGCAGGGTCAGCCATATTCCAGGAAATATTTTGTCCTCCCGATCTTTCAAAGACCTCTTTTTGTTCTTTTATATCCACATTTGTAGCCCACCATTGGCGAAATTGCCCCATTACATTATTTCCACCATATCCGGTTGCATTTCTACCCAATGTATTTTGAGAGGAATAATTGGCAAAAATGCTCGTTGATAATTTGTCACTAAATTTGTGGTTGAATTTTAAACTTAAATTATTTTTCTTCAGTTCACTATTGGGCAAAATACCATTTTCTTTGTAATGGTTTAAATTGAGTACAAAATTAGTTTTGTCATTGGCATCTTCTAAAGAGATCGAATTATTGGATATTTGAGCGGTTCGGAAAAACGTAATCGGTCCATTTTTAGCAGCCTGCCATGGTGTTTTTTTGCCATAATTATCAGAAAACGGCGTATAAGCATCCCATTGAAAAACAGAAAGTTTTGGATCAAATGCCACACCATAAGAGGCATCATCAATAGTGGTCGCTACCTGATTTCCATTTTTATCAATTGTAAAAAAAGCGCCTGTAGGTCCTGTCGGAATACCTATTGGCTTCCCCTTCTCATCATATGTCGGGCCATATCCTTGCCCATATTTGGTCTGAATATCCGGAAAGGTCGATTTATCAATAGTTCCTATAGTAAGTTCACTGGTAATGGTAACCCCTAGTCCTTTCTTAGATTTTCCTTTTTTGGTGGTGATCATGATTACCCCATTACCGGCCTGCCATCCATACAATGCTGATGCTGCAGCCCCTTTCAGAATGTTTAATGTTTCGATATCATCCGGGTTAATGTCCATACCTGCATTACCATAATCGTAAGTGTTACGGACACCTTTTGTCTGATCTCCCAGGTTTGAATTAATATTGCTATTGTTAACCGGCATACCATCAATTACGATCAACATTTGATTGTCGCCGGTAAGACTTTTTATCCCTCTTGAAACAACATTAGTAGAACCGCCAAAGTTTGTATTTTTTCGGATACTAACACCTGCCGCTTTTCCTGAAAGTTCGTTGAGGAAGTTTGCACTCCCGGCACCGGCCGATAAGTCACTCCCTGTAATCTCTTGTGTAGAATATCCGAGGGACTTCTTTTCTCTTTTAATCCCCAAAGCAGTTGTTACAACCACATTTTCTAATTGCATCGAATCTTCTAGCAATTTCACACGGAGCGAAGAAGAACTTGCCGCTACTTCCTGAGGCTTCATCCCCACAAAGCTAAAAAGCAAAACATCGGCTGCTGCTGCTTTAATCGTAAATTTTCCCTCAAAATCTGTTTGTGTTCCAACTTTCGTTCCTTTAACCAGTACACTTACTCCTGGAAGCGGAAGTCCGGCCTTATCCGAAACAGTACCTGAAACACTTCTCCCCTGGGCAAATGTAATTTGCGACACTAGTGTCAGGAACAGCACTAAAAATCCATTTAATTTAAGTTTCATTATTTTTCATTTTTTGAATTAATGACGCAACTTATTGTTTTAAATTAATTTTAACAAGAATTTTAAAACATTTAACATTAATAAATGTACTAATAATATTACTTTATAGATTGATAAGAGGAAACGTAAAACACAAACACATTGATTTACAGTGTTTAAAAAAAGGCAGACCTGCTAAAATATTGTAAGAATAATTTTGGTATAAAATCTATTTCCTTCAATCTCAAAAAGTCAGTTTTCAGACTTTTTATTTCTCTTTAGTGAGGAAATAATGCAGAAACAATTCCTTTTTTGAATTAAAAAAACTGTCCAAATTGACTTTGGACAGTTTATTCCTAGTCATTTTTTACTAAAAGTGTACTAATTCAAAATAAATAAAAATGAATATGAAGGAATTATGATCATGCTCGCAGAAAATTGATCTGAAAGCATAAAAGTTTACAGTATTTGTATCGGATAATTGTACCTGGAGTATCAGGATAAAATAATTATAGAGCAGTGTCGAAATAATTATTTGCCCCTTATGCAAGAATTGCTTTTGGTTTTACAAATATATAAGAATTGTATTACAATTTATGTTTTTCGGAAAAAATATTTCTTAAGACAAATTTTAGCCCAACAGCAATCTGTAAATAGCTTCATCAACAAAGAATGCAACACACTAACAACCAAGATATTATTCCTTGTGTTTTAAAAAAAGTAAAAAAAAAAGCCAATAGTAAAACTATTGGCTTCTCCTTATTTATGTGTTTTAGTTCTTTTACATACGCTCCGGAACTTCAATTCCTAATAAAGTAAATGCTGCTTTAATAACCTCAGCAACCTTTTGCGAAAGCTGTACTCTGAAGATCTTTTTAGTTAAATCCGTCTCTCCCAGTATGTGTACTGACTGATAGAAAGAGTTGTATTCTTTTACCAAATCATAAGTATAGTTAGCAATCAAGGCCGGACTATGATTTTGTGCCGCATTTTGAATTACTTCCGGGAAAAGCTCGATTTGTTTGACCAATTCTTTTTCTTTTTCGTGTAATTCTTCTGTATTGGTTTTAGCCGAAAAATCAAAATCGGCCTTACGGATAATCGATTGAATTCTCGCGTAAGTGTATTGAATAAATGGTCCTGTATTTCCGGCAAAATCAACAGATTCTTCCGGGTTAAACAAAATACGTTTTTTAGGATCTACTTTCAAAATGTAATATTTCAACGCTCCAAGACCAATGGTTTGGTACAATTTGGCTTTTTCTTCAGCTGAATAACTGTCCAGTTTTCCTAAATCTTCCGAAATTTGTTTGGCAGTATCCGTCATATCCTGCATCAAATCATCAGCATCCACAACGGTTCCTTCACGGCTTTTCATTTTTCCGGAAGGCAAATCAACCATTCCGTATGACAAATGATACAGGCTTGAAGCCCAGTCAAAACCTAATTTTTTCAGAATCAGGAACAATACTTTAAAGTGATAATCCTGCTCGTTACCCACGGTGTAAACCATTCCGCCTACATCCGGCATATCTTTTACACGCTGAATTGCAGTTCCAATGTCCTGTGTCATGTATACCGCAGTTCCGTCAGAACGCAAAACAATTTTACGGTCAAGACCTTCATCTGTAAGATCGATCCAAACAGAACCATCAGGATCTTTTTCGAAAACCCCTTTGTCTAAACCTACCTGAACAACATCTTTTCCTAACAGGTACGTATTGCTTTCGTAATAGTATTTATCGAAGTTAACCCCCAGATTTTTATAGGTAATAGCAAAACCATCATAAACCCATTGGTTCATCATTTTCCAAAGCGCAATTACAGCTTCATCTCCAGACTCCCATTTTTTAAGCATTTCTTGTGCTTCAATGATAATTGGGGACTGTTTTTTGGCTTCTTCTTCGGTTTTACCGGATTCCATTAGTTGAGAAATCTCCGCTTTGTACGCTTTATCAAACTCAACATAATATTTACCTACTAATTTATCTCCTTTCAAATTTGAACTTTCGGGAGTTTCACCATTTCCAAACTTCTGCCAAGCCAGCATCGATTTACAAATATGGATTCCACGGTCGTTAATAATTTGTGTTTTATATACTTTTTTTCCTGATGCTTTGATAATTTCGGCTACCGAATATCCCAACAAGTTGTTACGTACGTGACCTAAGTGCAGTGGTTTATTGGTATTTGGCGAAGAATATTCGACCATAATCGCTTTGTCCTCCGGATTTGGCGTTACATATCCAAATTTTGTATTGTCTTTTATTTCATTAAAGAAATTCAAATAATAACTATCGGCAATAACGATGTTCAAAAATCCCGAAACCACATTAAAACGGGCTACTTCGGAAACATTTTCAACTAAATAATTTCCAATTTTACTGCCCAGTTCGGCAGGATTGCTTTTGATCACTTTCAACAAAGGAAAAATCACCATTGTGATATCGCCTTCAAATTCTTTTCGGGTCGTTTGAAATTCGATTTTATCAACAGTAACATCAAATAATGCTTGTATTGCTTTTTGTATAGAAGGAGTAAGAATTTGTGATAATGACATGTAAACTTATTTTAAAGTGAGCAAATATACTGCTTATTCATCAATTACAGAAAATCAAAAACATATTAAATGGTATAAAACGATCCTGAATTCTTAAAAAGCGTTCGCTTTCAAGTGTTAAAATTATCCAAAAATCAAAAAGCTAACCTGTTATAAAACAGACGATCTTATAAAAATATATTTTTTTTTCACTTTTTTCTGTAACATATCTATGGCAAAAGAGTCTTAATAAGAACTTCAAATTAGTTTGAGGGCAAAAAAACAAAAACAAAAACAATCATCATCAATCCTCCAAAATCATCATTACATTATGAAACTAAAATTCTTTCTGTTTGTATTACTGGGTGTAATAACAACAGCAAATGCACAGAATTCAGGAACTGTTTCCGGAAAAATTACCGAGAAATCAAATAACGCGCCTATTTCTTACGCGACAGTTTCTATCAAAGAAAACGGGAAAGTGGTTACAGGGGTTAACTCTGATGACCACGGAGATTTCTCTATCAAGAATCTGGCTTTAAAAAGTTATACGATCGAAATTCAATACATTGGATTTAGAAAATATGTAGGTTCTTTAATTTTAAGCGACAACAAAAAAACCGCTACTATTAATGTGTCTCTTGAAGAAGAAGCAACGCAGCTTAAAGGAGTAAATATCGTAAGTGAGCGTTCGACAATCGAGCAAAAAATTGACCGAAAAGTAATTACTGTCGGAAAAGATTTGACTACTGCCGGAGCTTCTGCATCTGATATTATGAACAACATCCCGTCTGTGAATGTAGATCAGGACGGAAAACTTTCGCTTCGCGGAAATGATAATGTACGTGTATTGATTGATGGAAGACCTTCGAATATTGATCCAGCTCAGTTGTTGAAACAAATTCCATCGACCTCGATCAAAAAAATTGAGTTGATTACCAACCCAAGTGCCAAGTACAATCCGGAAGGAATGTCAGGTATTATCAATATCATTTTACACAAAAACAGCAATACTGGTTTCAACGGAAGCTACAGTGGCGGAATCACTTTTGGAGAAGTAGCCAAATACAATCAGTCTTTGGATTTGAACTATAAAACCGGAAAAGTAAATTTCTTTGGTAACGTAGGACAAAATTTCGGAACTTATTATAACGATGGTTTCATCAACAGATACGATCAGGACATTCGTCAGAAAATTGATGTTGTGAACGAAAATGATTCTTACCTGTATAAAATTGGAATGGATTATTTCATCAATGACCACAATACGATCTCTTTTTATACCAATCAGAATAAATCAAACGGTAAGTTTTTTGTAGACACGAATATTGATTACAGTAATGTAAGCAGTTCTGACATTAACAATATGTTACAGAAATCAAAATATACTGGTCCGGATAACGTAGGAACTTACAATTTGGCTTACAAACATATCTTTAAAAAAGAAGGTCACACTTTAGATTTTGAAGCCAACTACAGCAACAATAAAGAAACGCAAAATGCTGGTTTTGATACACAAATAAGAAAAAAAGACAATAGTACAGACAGCCAGTCTTATATCGATTATATTGCCGGTACTCGTAAATTAAGTACTTTAAATGTTGATTACGTAAATCCATTAAACGAAAAAACAACTCTTGAAGCAGGTGCCGAAGCCAGAATTACAAAAACGGATAACGATTATATCACCGGTAATCCGCTTGCAGCACTTCCAATTTCGAATTACACTTACGATACTGATATTTATTCTGCTTATGTAACATTTGGTCAGAAATTCAAAAAATTCAGTTATCAGGTAGGAGCTCGTTTTGAAAGCTATAAAGTTGTAGCCAACTTAAATCATGGTCTGGATAAGTTTAATGATGATTATATCACCTTATACCCATCGGCTTATTTGACTTATAACCTGAATGAGAAAAACACATTTCAGTTGAGCTACAGCCGTCGTGTAGACCGTCCGAGTTTAGAGCAAACAAAACCTATTCGTGAGTTTTCTACGCCATTAATTACAGCATTAGGAAATCCTGAATTAAGACCTCAATTCACGAATTCGGTTGAAGTAAATTATACTAAAACTTTCGAAAAAGGAAGTTTTACTGCAGGTGTTTTTGTGAGAAGCATCAACGACCAAATCAGCAGAGTTTTACTTCCAGATGACACAGATCCAAGTGGTAACAAACAAATCCTAACGTATTCGAACTTTGACAACAATACTTCTTATGGTTTTGAAGCTTCGTTCACTTATAAAATTGCAAAATGGTGGGATATTTCACCATCTATTGACTTTTCAAGCATTAACCAACAAGGTATAGTGTTTGTATACGATCCGGTAACTCAAAAAAGTAGCCCTCTGGATAGAAAAATTACTGTTGGTGCTTTTAACGGTCGTATGAATTCAAACTTTAAAGTAAACAAACGTTTAAGTTTCTTATTATTCGGATTTTACAGAGGAGAAGTTGAAGGTCTGCAAAATAACAGTCATGCAATGTACAAAATGGACATGGGTTCTCGTTACACCTTGTTAAACAACAAAATGAACATTAGCTTACGTTTTAACGACGTGTTCAATACAATGAAATATGCTTTCGATTCTCAGTATCCTTATTCACACTCAGGACAATTTACATGGGAAAGCCAAACCGTTTATTTAGGTTTAACGTACAACTTTGGAGGTGCGAAAATCAAAAACCTGCAACGTAAACAAAGAGAAGACAATACGAATAAAGGCGGTGGCGGATTATTTTAATCCAACATTACCAATCGATTTTAATAGTTTCGTATAAAATGAAGAAGCCTGGAGTTTGCCAACTCCAGGCTTTTTTTATTCATTATTAACTGTATCCTCTACAAAAAGTTTTTTAACTCTTTTATTTCTTCAGGATTTGCTGTTTCTGTCTGATCAGTAATGGCCGACGAATGATAAAAAGTAGGCTGCAATTTTTCCTGTAGTAATTTAATATTCGAAGAGCGTAAACCACCCCCGGGCATGATTTCAATTCGGTCACCAGCCAGTTTTTGAATCACTGCTAAATCAAAAATTCCTTCTTCAACATTCTTGCCTCTTCCTGAAGTTAATATCGTTTGAAAACCGCATTCAATTACCTCTTCCAATCCTTGTTCGATAGAATTTACGACATCAAAAGCACGGTGAAAAGTACACGAAAGCGGACTGGCCAATTGTACCAATTCCAAATTCTGTTCTTTATTTACACTGCCGTCCTGATTTAAAATTCCGAAAACAAAACCATCAACTCCAAGTGCTTTCAATTGTTTAATATCTTGTTTCATTTCCAGAAACTCTTCTTCCCTATAAACAAAATCACCACCACGAGGCCGGATAATAGCGTGCATTTTGATGGTTAGTTTTTCGCGAACTCGTTCTGCAGTTATCAAATTTGGTGTTGTTCCGCCAAGCTGCATATCATCACATAATTCGATTCTGTCCGCACCATTGTCTTGCGCAATTATCGCCGATTCGTAATTGAAACAGGCTATTTCCAGTTGATTTTTTTTCATTTGATTGATTTAAAATTGCATCGGCTTGATGCTGCTGAACAAAAGTATAAATTAAAAACGGAACGGTCAAAGCGAGAGAAGGCAAAGGTTAGGCTAACCACAACGACGACTCCACTCAGCCGGATATAAAAAAACCTGCTCTAAAAAAGAGCAGGTTTTGAAATATAATGCAAGATGAATTAATTACCACTTAATAATTGCGCTTGCCCAGGTAAAACCACTACCAAAAGCAGCCAGAACCACAGTATCTCCTGATTTAATTTTTCCTTGTTCCCACGCTTCTGTCAAAGCAATCGGAATAGAGGCAGCAGTAGTATTTCCGTACTTCTGAATGTTATTGTGCACCTGATCGTCACTCAATTTGAATTTGTTCTGAATGAATTGCGAAATTCTTAAATTCGCCTGATGCGGAATCAACATATCGATATCCGAAACCTGCAAACCGTTTGCTTCCAATCCTTCGTTAATAACCTCTGCAAAACGAACTACTGCATTTTTAAACACAAATTGTCCGTTCATGTATGGGTAATAACTCTCGTCGTTCGGGTCATTATCTGCAATAATATCAGTCACCCAACGCGCTCCCATTCCCGGTGCCTGCAAAGCCAATTCTTCAGCATGCTGTCCTTCTGAATGCAAATGCGTCGATAAAATTCCTTTTGTCAAATCTTCTTCACGGCTCAAAACCGCTGCTCCTGCTCCATCTCCAAAAATTACCGAAACACCACGACCGCGGGTTGTCATATCCAATCCCGTTGAATGTACTTCTGAACCGATCACCAAAATGTTTTTGTACATTCCGGTTTTGATATATTGATCGGCAACCGACAATGCATACACAAAACCTGAACATTGATTTCTAACATCCAGTGCTCCTACTGTACGCAATCCTAAATCACGTTGTACCAAAACTCCTGGCCCTGGAAAATAGTAATCCGGACTTAAGGTCGCAAATACTACAAAATCAATATCTTCTTTGGCTACGCCAGAACGTTCTATAGCAATTTTAGCTGCTTTTACTCCCATTGTAGTTGTGGTGTCTTCTCCACGAATAATATGTCTACGCTCCTGAATTCCTGTACGTTCCTGAATCCATTCATCATTGGTATCAATTATCTTAGACAAATCATCGTTGGTCACAACATTTGAAGGGACATAATATCCTAAGCCCGCTATTTTTGAATGATACATATTCTTTTATTATTTGTTAAAAAATTGTAATGCAAATTTAAGTATAGTTTAAAACATTAGCGTCCAAATTAGTGTTTTTTTCGTAATTGGCAATTTAATATACTTTAATTATACACCGAATTCTGACAGTTTAGATTCTGAAAAAACAGTTTTCGCCTCAAAAACGTGAAAAGTATCAAAAATAACTCCTAAAATGTAACAAGTTTAAAGTACTTTAGTCAAACATATACGAATACCTATTTTAAATCCGTAAAATTCAAATTATGAAATTAAAGGTCACATTACTCTTGTTTCTTAACATTGGCTTTTTTGCCTTTGCACAGGAAAATCTCACCTATCAAAAACCATCAAAATCTATTTTAGATTTAGCCGATTACGAAAAAGCTCCTACGGTATCTATGGATACTAAAAAAGAAAATATGTTGCTGATGTACAGAAGTACATACAAAACACTAGACGATTTAAATCAGGAAGAACTTCGTTTAGGAGGTTTAAGAATTAATCCGGTAACAAACATTTCGAGCTCTGTAACGTATACCACCAATCTTAAATTAAAAAAAATTAGCGGTAAAGAAGGAGAAGTTCAGGTTACAGGATTACCTGAGAATGCAAAAATAAGCAATATCCTTTGGTCTCCGAATGACAAGAAAATATTGTTTTCGCACACCACAAGTACGGGTGTTGAGCTTTGGTTTTTGGATGTTGCAACTGCAAAAGCAACCAAACTTACCGAAGCAACGGTTAATGCCAATTTAGGAAATCCGTTTAGCTGGTTTTTAGACAATGAAACTATTTTGGTAAAAATGCTTCCGAAAAACAGAAAACCATTACTGGATGCTAAAAAAGATCTTCCAACAGGTCCAATTATCTCTAACACTGCGGGAACAAAATCTCAAAACAGAACCTACCCGGATATGTTGAAAAATCAAAATGACGAAATTAATTTTGAGAACATTATCACTTCTGAACTGTACAAAGTTAACCTTAACGGAACTGCTACTTTGTTTAAAGAAGCAGCCATGTATTCGGGAGAAAGAATTTCACCAGACGGTAATTATATCATGTTAACAACGATTCAAAAACCGTTTTCCTATGTAGTGCCTTTATTCCGATTTCCATCCCGAACTATTGTTTATGATGCAAGAGGAAAAGAGATCAAACTGGTTAATGATGTTCCGTTAAACGAAATAATCCCTAAAGGTTTTATGGCTGTTCGAAAAGGAAAAAGAGAAATGACCTGGAGAAATGATAAACCGGCAACCTTATCTTATGTGGTAGCTTTAGACGAAGGAGATCCTGCAAACAAAGTTGATTTTAGAGACGAAGTTTTTCTTTGGGAAGCGCCTTTTACAAATGAAGGAACTTCTTTAGTAAAAGTACCACAACGTTATGCCGAAATTACATGGGGGAACGACAATGTCGCTTTTTTAACGGATCAATGGTACGATACTCGTAATACAAAAACGTATTTCATCAATCCATCAAATCCTGCACAGCAGCCAAAAGTAATTACAGACAGAAACCAACAGGATGTTTACTCAGATCCGGGAGTTTTCGAAACCAGAAAAAACGAATACAATAAGTACGTTTTAGCCATTGAAAAAGACAATGCTTACCGTATTGGAGAAGGATACACTAAAGAAGGACAATTTCCATTTATAGATGAATTCAATCTTAAAACATTACAATCAAAACGCATCTATACTTCAACTTACAAAGACAAAAAAGAAGATTTACTCGAAATTGAAGATTTTAAATCGGGGAAAGTTTTAGTACAAATTCAGTCTAAAAGTGAATACCCAAATTATTATTTTAGAAATATTAAAAAACAAAACAGCTTAACGCCAATTACTTCTTTTAAAAATCCGTTTGAAAGCATTAAAAATGTGAGCAAAGAGGTGATCAAATACAAGCGTAAAGATGGTGTTGAACTTTCGGGAACTTTATACTTACCAGCCGGTTATGATAAAGCAAAAAAAGAAAAACTTCCTTTATTAATCTGGGCTTACCCGGCTGAGTACAAAGACAAAAACAGCGCGGGACAATCGACTCAAAATTCAAACGAATTTACCACTCCTTATTATGGTTCATTTGTATATTGGGTAACCAAAGGATATGTCGTTTTAGACGACGCTGCTTTTCCAATTATTGGAGAAGGTACTACAGAACCAAATGATAATTTCATTTCACAATTGGTAGACAATGCTGCTGCTGCGATTGATGCTGTTGATGCTTTAGGCTATATCAACCGTAAAAAAGTAGCTGTTGGAGGACATTCTTATGGTGCTTTTATGACGGCTAATTTACTAACGCATTCAAATCTTTTTGCTTGTGGAATTGCACGAAGCGGTGCTTACAACAGAACACTGACTCCATTTGGATTCCAGACAGAACAACGTAATTACTGGGAAGTTCCGCAAGTTTACACGGCAATGTCACCTTTTATGAATGCAGACAAAATGAAAACACCTCTTTTGTTAGTTCATGGTGAAGCCGATAATAATCCGGGAACTTTTACTTTACAAACAGAGCGTTATTACCAGGCTTTAAAAGGTTTGGGAGCAACTGCAAGAATGGTTATCTTACCTAAAGAAGCACACAGTTATGTGGCCAAAGAAAACATCCTGCACCTGTTATGGGAACAAGATCAGTTTTTAGAAAAATACTTGAAAAACTAGATTCATCTCATCTATAAAACAAACCCGACAGGTTTTTGAAACCTGTCGGGTTTAATATAAAAAGCCCTAAACTTACAATAAGTTTAGGGCTTTAATTTTATAGGTAATTCAAACCTAAAAATATTTCCTGTTCCAGAGGCAAATCTATTTCACTTTCAAAAAACACCAGCTGTCTTTTATAAACCGTTTCAATGAGATAGTGATTTCCTCTAAAATAAGTTCTCCTGATTTTTACCGGCAGATTCGATTCGGTAACCATTTTAAACTGATGCGGATACACCAGCGTTTTATGCGTTTGATCTTCATAAGGAACCAACAAATGCGTCGGGACCTCGTTTACCTCTCCAAAAAGCGAGGCTACATATTTCGTTTCGGGATCCTCGTAAATCTTGGTTGGATTGTCCTTAATAATGATTTCTCCATTTCGCATCACAATTGCTTCATCGGCAAATGACAAAGCATCTGTACTATCATGTGTTGCAATTATACAGGTAATTCCTTTTTGCTTTAAGTAACGAAATAAGTTTCGGCGTAATGCATTTTTTCGAAAAGCATCAATCTGACTGAAGGGTTCATCCAATAAAATAACTTCGGGTTCTAAAGCCAGAACTCTCACCAAAGCAACTCTTTGCTGCTGTCCTCCACTCAAAAATTTAGCTTTTACATTGGAGAACTGCTCCATTTCTACCATTTCCAGCAGCTCCTGAACGCGCAGTTTTTTCATATTTGCAAAACCATTCGACAGAAACTTCCCTACATTTTCAGCTACTGTTTCAAAAGGAGACAAATCAAAATCCTGTGCCAGATATTTCATAAAAGGCATTCCGGGAATCAGATTGTATTTTGGACCTAAAATAGGTTTTTCATTGTAAAAAATCTTGCCTTCGTCTAAGTTGTACAAACCGTACATTAACTTTAGAAGTGTACTTTTTCCACAGCCGCTTTCGCCAATAATGGCAATATTCTCACCTTTATTTATGGTAAAAGAAACGTTTTTTATAACAGGGTTTTCGGTGTACGAAAAAGAAATATTTTGAATGTCAAGCATGGGTCGTATTTGAAAGGCCAAATTTACAATGTTTAATTTCTAAAGTCAAAAAAAAGCTGCTTCAATTATGAAACAGCTTTTAAGAAATTTTATTGCGTTTGAAAACTATTTTCCAGCCTGAGCTTTAGCGTCATTTACCATTTTGTCATTTGCAGTGATCGAAAACTCTACACGACGGTTTTGCGCTCTTCCTTCCGGAGTATCGTTTGGTGCAATTGGATCAACAATACCTAAACCTGAAGTTTTGAAACGGCTTGATTTTAATCCTTTTGAAACCAAATAAGCTTGCACAGAAGCAGCTCTTTGTCCTGAAAGTGTCAAGTTGTATTCTGGTCTTCCTGTATTATCAGTGTATCCGAAAATTTGAATATCAGTATCTCCGTATTCAGTAAATACAGGTACCAATTTATCTAAATTTGCTTTAGCCTGAGATGTTAAAGAAGATTTATTCGTATCAAAACGAACTGCATTTTCATTTAAAGTTAAGTGAATTCCTTCTCCTACTCTTTCTACATCTGCACCTGGTAAAGCCTGATCAATTTCACGGGCTTGTTTGTCCATTTTATTTCCAATAAGAGCACCAGTTCCTCCACCTACAGCAGCTCCAATTGCAGCTCCTAAGGCAGCGTTTCCGCCTTTTCCTAGGTTATTTCCTAAAACAGCACCTATGATACCACCCGCAACTACTCCAATTCCGGCTCCTTTTTGAGTATTATTTGCATTTTTTACCGAATCACAACTTGTAAAAAAACTTGCCAATACAAGTAAACTACTCAAACCTAAAACTGTTATTTTTCTCATCTTTCTCTATTTTTAATATTAATTGGCTCTTTGAAACTGGTAAACTACATCTTTCGTTTGTCCACCCACATTAATGTTATCGATCAACTGAAACGAACTCTCAGTTAAACCTGCAACTTTTAGTAAGTAGCCATCTCTCACTTTTTTTGCTTTGATACCCGCATCCAGAATTTTAAGCACAAACAATCCCTGATTGTTAATACTCCAAACAATCGGAGAACTAAATCCCGTACAGCTTGCTGCTGTTAAAGCCATCGTTCCCTTATTATTATTGGAGATAAAACTCCACGTACTTCCAATAAAACATTTAGAATCTGCAAGATCGAAAGAATTTACCTTGATATACTCAGAACCTGGGTAAGATACATTGGTTAATACCCAATTTCCTTTAAGAGCTACTTGAGAAGGTCTGTCAAGTTTAGTCGATAACGTAGTTGCTCCGGATGAAGCTGTTGTAGACGAAGCTGATTTACACGCGAAAAACATCGTGGCGATCATGCAAATGAAAATAATTTTCTTCATTTTGTACATTTTTTTTAGAGTTAATACTGACACGTTTAACAATTATTATACCACAAAGATACAATTCATAGGGATACCCTCGGTTTCAGAATCTAATTATTTTCTTTCAAAATTAACACTTGCGCCATTTTGTCATCTAAAAAAACATTGGTATTCTATTTGAAGAAATGAAAATCATCACATTAAACTAAAAAATTAAAAAATATGACAACAGGTAAAATTAATGTTTCGGTAGAAAACATCTTTCCCTTAATCAAAAAATTCTTATACAGCGATCACGAAATTTTCTTGCGTGAGCTGGTTTCAAACGGAACGGACGCTACTTTAAAGCTAAAACACCTTATTAGTATTGGTGAAGCTAAAGTAGAATACGGAAATCCGGTTATCGAAATTAAAGTAGACAAAGAAGGTAAAAAAATTCATATTATCGATCAGGGTCTGGGAATGACAGCTGACGAAGTTGAAAAATACATCAATCAGGTTGCCTTTTCAGGAGCTGAAGAATTCCTGGATAAATACAAAGATTCTGCTAAAGATTCTGGTATTATTGGTCACTTTGGTCTTGGTTTCTATTCTGCCTTTATGGTTGCAGAAAAAGTAGAAATTATCACCAAATCATACAAAGACGAACCAGCTGCACACTGGACTTGCGACGGAAGCCCTGAATTTACTTTAGAGCCGGCTGACAAAACTTCACGTGGTACTGAAATCATTTTGCATATTGCTGAAGATTCTCTTGAATTTTTAGAAGATTCAAAAATCAGCGGATTATTGAATAAATACAACAAGTTTATGCCAGTTCCAATTAAATTTGGAACCAGAACAGAGACGCTTCCAAAACCGGAAGATGCTCCTGAGGACTACGTAAATGAAACTGTTGAAATCGACAACATCATCAACAATCCAACTCCGGCATGGACAAAGCAACCAAGTGAGTTATCTGATGAAGATTACAAAAACTTCTACAGAGAATTATACCCAATGCAGTTTGAAGACCCATTGTTCAACATCCACTTAAATGTAGATTACCCTTTTAACTTAACCGGAATCTTATACTTCCCTAAGTTAGGTTCGGACATGCAGATTCAAAAAGATAAAATTCAATTGTACCAAAACCAGGTTTATGTTACCGACAACGTAGAAGGAATTGTACCTGAATTTTTAACGATGTTAAAAGGTGTTATCGACTCTCCGGACATTCCATTGAACGTTTCCCGTTCTGGATTACAAGCCGATGGTGCAGTTAAGAAAATCTCAAACTACATTACTCGTAAAGTAGCCGATAAACTAAAAGCTTTGTTTAACGAAAACCGTGCTGATTTTGAGCAAAAATGGAACGATATTAAAATCGTTTTAGAGTACGGAATGCTTTCTGAAGATAAATTCTACGAAAAAGCAGGTGCATTTGTATTATACCCAACAGTGGATAACACTTACTTTACGCTTGAAGAATTAAAAGAAAAACTAAAAGAAAACCAAACCGACAAAGACGGAAAACTGGTAATTCTTTATGCCGGAAACAAAGATGCACAACACTCTTATATTGAAACAGCAAAAGAAAAGGGATACGAAGTATTGCTTTTAGATTCGCCAATTATCTCACACTTAATTCAAAAAATTGAAGGTGACAACAGCGGTTTAACTTTTGTACGTGTCGATTCTGATCATATTGATAACCTGATTAAAAAAGAGGAAAACACTATCTCTAAGTTGTCTGACAAAGAAAAAGAAACGCTAAAAACTTCTTTAGAAACTTACATTCCTAAAGCATACTCGGTACAACTGGAAGCAATGGACAGCCAGGCTGCTCCATTCATCATCACGCAACCGGAATTTATGCGAAGAATGAAAGAAATGAGCCAGTCAGGTGGTGGCGGAATGTTCGGAATGGGCAATATGCCAGAAATGTACAATTTAATTGTAAACACCAATTCTGATTTAGCAACAAGCATCCTGAACACAGAAGACAAAACACATCAGGAGCACTTGGTAAAACAAGCTTTAGATTTAGCGAAACTATCTCAAAACTTATTAAAAGGAGAAGCTTTAACAGCTTTTGTAAAAAGAAGTTTTGAAATGATTAAATAAAACTTTTACCAAATAAGTTTTTAATATTAAAACGAAGCCCTGTAAGCACAACTTACGGGGCTTCTTGTTTTATAACCACTTACAACAAACAACTTTACATTTTCAGACTTACAGGATTTTTTATTACGATTCATTTTTTTTATTACATTTGAAAGCCTTTTAATCTAATCAAAAACAAAAAACTACTATGAAAAAAACTGTCTTTTCATTACTAATCCTTTGTGGAACAGCACTAACCTACATTTCCTGTTCAAACAACGATGACACAAGCAATCAATCCGACGTATCTACTGTTGGAGCATCTATTGCAATTGATGCCACAAACGAAATGGACATTAAAACCGGATTAATTGTTTCAGCAAAAAACACGACTACCACAAAGTCGAATGAAACTACACCCGGCATTTGTGCGACAATTACAATTGCACAACAAAACGCGACCTCTTATCCGAAAGTATTTACGGTTGATTACGGAACTGCGGGCTGTGCTGACAACCAAATCACCCGAAAAGGGAAATTAAAAATCGCGCTTTCCGGTCCGATAATTACAACCGGAAGCAAAATGACAATCGAAAGAATCGACTATTCTATTAATGGAGTAAAACTGGAAGGAACAATCGAATACACCAACACCACAACGGTGGCAACTGTACCACAATGGACCCGAAAAGTTACCAATGGAAAGTTTACCGATTTAATAGGCAGAGTTTATCTAAGCTCCGGAAACTGGACTGTAAAACAAACTACGGGTGTTGACACTCCATATGTTTTAGAAGACAACACTTATGAAATGACCGAAGGAAATCATACCATTACCACTTCTAGCGGAACGACCTTAACGCTAACAGTTCAGGAATCACTGATAAAAAAATACGCTTGCGAATTTGTATCCAAAGGAAAACTAAAAGTTCAGGGTGGTTTACTCAACGGAGTTGTTGATTATGGCAATAATGAGTGCGATGGCAAATTCACTTATACACACGAAAACGGAACTGCATACAACCTCAGCATGTAATCCCTTTTTTCTTAAAAATATCAAATCCCAATTTAGAAATAGATTGGGATTTATTTTTTCGCAAAATTTAAATGCTACCTCATTACATTCAAACTATTTTCTTTATTTTGCAGCAAAATCTAAAAAACCAATGAAAAAATCAATTATTGCTTTTGTTACACTTGCTCTATTGGCATCATGCAGCAAAAAAGAATCAACTGACGGTTTGCACCTTACAGGAAATATAAAAGGATTAAAAAACGGAACTTTATACATTCAGAGAATCGTTGACACCACACTTGTTGCTATTGACAGCATCAAAATAGACGGAAATTCTTCATTTGAAAGCAACATAAAATTAGAGTCACCTGAAATGCTTTATTTATTCCTGGACCGTGGAGTAACGAATTCATTGGACAACAATGTTATGTTTTTTGCAGAACCGGGAAACATTAATATCGACACGAACCTGGATAATTTTATCTATGGAGCAAAAATTACAGGATCTAAGAATCAGGAATTATACGAAGAATACAAAAAGATCAATTCCCGATTTAACGACGAAAGCCTTGCCATGGTAGAATCTCGCTTTAAAGCTGTAAAAAGACAAGATCAAAAAGCGATTGACAGCATCAACATCAAACAAGAGTCTAACATCAAAAGAAAGTACTTATACGCTACCAATTTTGCTCTTAACAACAAAGATCACGAAATAGCCCCTTATATTGCTTTAGCGGAGATTTACGACATCAATGTTAAGTTTCTGGATACGATTCAAAAATCGATGACGCCAAAAGTAGCAAGTTCCCTATACGGTAAAAAACTAACAAAATACATTGCTGACATCAAAAAAGAGCAGCAAAAATAAATTCCAATAAAAAATGTCCTGACTATTCAGGACATTTTTTTTAGCTTAAATTTTCAGTCAATCGATTGACCGAAATCTTATAATATGGAATTTACGAAACTACATATTCCTTCTTTGCTTATCTTCCAAGCAGCGCACCCAGAATTCCAAACACAAATATAAGTCCGTATAATGCTAAAATCGCCAGCATAAAAATACCTACAAACTTATAATGTGATTTAAGATACCCCAAAGAATTCGTCAACAACTCCGAGTCATTCTCTCGAAAAGCCCTCTTCGTATTTACCGCAAACTTGTACAGATAATACACCGGGAAGAAATAAATCGCCGCAATAAAAACATAGAAAAATCCCATCATCGCTCCAAACGAGCCTCCGAATGCCCCCATTCCGGCCATACTGTTACCCATTGCAGAAAAAATAGTTCCGGCAAAAACAGCGATTAAAATCATTAATCCAATCCCTACAAACCCTAAAATAGACAAAAAATAAGCCCATTTAGCGGTTTCCTTTAAAAAGTCTTTCGCAGTTTGGTCAAGCTGCAACTCAAATTTTTCAAAAACTGACGTTTCTTCCATTTTTAATTTGTTTTTTGGTTAAGTAACAAACATAAGAAAAATAGTGTTACGATATATTTAAAAGAAATACTAGCACTTTAATTAACAAAATTGAAATCAACACAAAATGTGGTGGAGAAATATAAAAATCCAGCCACTGACTACTCTTTGACAAGATCGAATTTTAGTCTAACCTAAGATTAATTTTACAATCGGATGATTTGTCAAATCCGAATAATTGACTTACTTTAGTCCCTAAACTACTCTTGCAGAGGAAGATTTCCGGTAATCATCACACCGAATCAACTTCAGTATTAAAAAACGACAGTAACGATAATTTCTATGAAACGAATTTTTAATTTTTTACCATTTATCTTCTCCGTACTTTTTGTTAGCTCTAATTCATATGGACAACAAAAAGACAATTATTCTGCTAAAATTGACAGCTTAATTCAACTTACAAGTCCAAGAAGCTTTAATGGTGTTGTATTAATAACACAAAAAGGGAAGACAAAATACTCGAAGGCTTTTGGCTATGCTGATATCGAAAAGAAAACACCATTGACACTAAAAGACAATTTCAGAATTCAGTCCAATACCAAACAAATTACAGCAGTACTAGTTTTAAAAGAGGTTGAGAAAGGAAAAATAGACCTGGAAAAACCAATTAAAAAATACTTACCTGAATTGCAACAAACATGGGCAGATACAGTAACAGTTCATCAACTACTCAATATGTCTTCCGGAATAGTATCCTTAGACAAACCCTTACGATTTAAACCCGGAACTGACTTCTATTACAGTAATCCCGGATATGGATTATTAGGACGACTGATTGAAAAAGTTACAGCTAAAAAATTTACTGAGGCAGCCAACAGTCTGTTTAAAGACTTAGGAATGAAAAACACGTATTGTTATGAAATGAATAAAGTCAATCCAAATCTTATAAATGGATACTGGCATACCAAAGATTCAATTGAGGTCGTAAATTTTAACAACATGAAGTTTACTGATCAATCCTGGTCAAACTTTGTCCCTACGGGAGGAATTATCTCTAATGCAACTGATTTAAACATCTGGGACACCAAACTTCACAAGGGCAAAATATTACAACCAAAATCTTATTATGCTATGACAAATTCGACAGTTGTAGAATCTGATTTAACCTTTGGTGAAACAAAATCAAATTACGGTTATGGAGTTAATATAAATGGCGAAAAACAATATAAATACATTGGTCATGCCGGAAGAGGGATAGGATTTGTAAGTCTTAAATTTTATTTCCCAGAAAAGGATTTGGACGTAATTATTTTGGAAAACATTTATAGCAGGGATGATACTATTGTTTACCATTTCGAAAAAAGCATAAGACAAATTATCATGAAAAGTACACTAGCAAAATAACACCTATTGGCAACACAGGTTTTACGCTCCCGTTGTGATGGTTTTGGGAAAATTTAAAGTTTTAAAGTCAGTCCGAAACCTAAAGTTTCGGATTCTTTAATCCACTACAATAGTAAAATCTGAAACCACTATCAATAATTTAGCGCACTGCTCAAATGAAGCCGTTAAAAACAATGGAATATAGCTTATAAGAAGTGAAAATTTAGAACCTCACAACCAGATTGCAAAAATCGACCTGATCCCTAACCTCCACTTTACTTATTTCGTTTAAGAGCAAAAAAAAACCACCACTAAAAAGTGATGGTTTTCCGTTGAGCCGGCGGAGGGACTCGAACCCACGACCTGCTGATTACAAATCAGCTGCTCTAGCCAACTGAGCTACGCTGGCGACTCATTACGGGTGCAAATATAAAATGGATTTTTTAATTTTCCAAAATTAATTTACTGCTTATTTTATTAAAAAACCACCACTAAAAGTGATGGTTTTGTTGAGCCGGCGGAGGGACTCGAACCCACGACCTGCTGATTACAAATCAGCTGCTCTAGCCAACTGAGCTACGCTGGCGACTCATTACGGGTGCAAATATAAAGCGGTTTTTCGTTTTACCAAAATAAATTTGCACTTTTTTATACTTTTTTTTGCTTACAATTCGTTGATTTTAGCAATCAATTGATTAGCAGTTTCTTCCAATTCAACGTTGATTTGTTTGAAGTGTGCTTTTTTGTTTTCAACGTTCTTAGCATTTACTTTTGTGATCAAAGTATCAAATGCAGCAATAGCCTGATCGATCAAAGCATTCGTTTCCGGAGTAGGATTTCCTGTTGTTGACATTTCAAACAAGTAAATTGCCTCAATAATATCTCCTAATACAAAATTGATGTCTTTCTTTAAGTTTTTAACGTTTGCCATTTTTATTTTTATTTTAATTTGCGACTGCAAAAGTACACATTATCTTTTTATTACGCGCTATGAAATGTAAATTTCTAAAATTGAAGCATTTCCATCTAAAATAAATGTATTTACCTCAGCAGGAACCAAAACGGTATCTCCTTTTCTATAGAATCCTTCAAAACCTTCATATTCGATTTTAAAATCTCCATCGATACACATATACACCGTGAAAGTTTCACCTGATTTAACGATTTCAGTTTTACTTTCTAACGGAATAAAATTAGTGGTAAAATAAGGACAATCTACCACAACATTAGATGTGTTTACTTTTGCCTCATATTTCTTTTGCGTTTCTACTTTATTGTAATTTATAGCATCCAGCGCCAAATCTACATGAAGTTCTCTCTTATTTCCCTGTGCATCCGTACGGTCAAAATCGTACAAACGATACGTTACATCAGAGGTCTGTTGAATTTCAGCAACAACTAAACCCGCACCAATAGCGTGAACAGTTCCTGTTTCTAAAAAGAAAACATCACCCGCCTTTACTTTCACTTCATCTAAAATTGAAACCAAAGTTTTATCGTTTAAATGCTTCAGATATTCTTCTTTATTAGAATCTTCTTTAAATCCCACAATAATTCTGGCATCAGCATCGGCCTGCATGACATACCACATTTCTGTTTTACCAAAAGAATTGTGTCGTTCTTTGGCTAATTCATCATTTGGATGTACCTGAATCGAAAGATCTTCACGAGCATCCAAATATTTAAAAAGTAACGGAAATTGCTTTCCAAACTGACTGTAGACTTTTGTTCCTAAAATTTCGTTTGGCATTTCGGCAATAAGCTCCATTAGAGACTTTCCTTTCAAAACCCCGTTCGAAACCATACTTACATCCCCTTCAACAGCGGATAACTCCCAACTCTCACCCGTATTTTTTGAGGTGATTACTTTATTAAGAACTGTTTTTAGTTTTTCTCCTCCCCAAATTCTATCTTTTAAAATAGGTACAAACTGTAAAGGATATAATTTTATACTCATGTATTCTTCAGGCCTAAAACCTTAATTATTCTATCAGCAACCTGATATTATTTTCTATTTCTACAATACAAGCTCTTTGATTGTCTCCATTGCTTTCTCGATATGCTTTGCAGCATTCATGCTATCAAAAATCAAAATGACTACTCCATTCTTATCAATAATGTAAGTAACCCTTCCCGGCAAAAGACCAAACAAGTTATTGCGCACTCCAAAAAGATTGCGCAGCTTTTTATCCTGATCCGACAATAGTATAAAAGGCAATTGATGCTTGTGGGCAAATTTATGATGCGATTTTACACTATCGCTACTTATACCAATAACTTCGGCACCCAAATCTTTGAAATCTTCGTATTGATCTCTAAAACTACAGGCTTCAGTGGTACATCCAGGCGTATTATCTTTTGGGTAAAAATAAATCACAAGCGGCTTTCGACCCAAAACACTTTGGCTTTCAAAAACTTCTCCATGACTATCTTTTGCAGTAAAATTCGGAACTATATCTCCTATTTTTAATGACATTTATTCTTCTCCTTTATAAGTTACAAAATTGCGGTCCGTTTCATTCAAAACAATTTCTAAATCAAAATCAGGTTGAATTCTTTTTTTAATTTTATTCCATATCACAACAGCAATATTTTCAGCTGTTGGATTCAAATCCTGAAATTCCGGAACATCCAGATTCAGGTTTTTGTGATCAAACGGAACCTCTACTTCTTCTCGTATGATATCCGCTAATACTTTCACATCTAAAACAAAACCGGTTTCCGGGTCAATTTTTCCTGTAACACTTACTGTTAAACCATAATTATGACCATGAAAATTGGGATTATTACATTTGCCAAAAACGGCATCGTTTTTTTCAAATGTCCAATCTTTCCTGTGCAATCGATGTGCAGCATTAAAATGTGCTTTTCTTGATATGGTTACTTTCATTTGGGTTGGTGGTTAGTTTGGTTTAAAGTTTATGGTCTTCTAAATAATGATAAAATTCATCAAAAATTATTTTGAACCATACGGTATAAATTTGGGGTTGTCTCTGAATATCTTCTTTTACATCTTCTATTTTCATCCATTTCCAGTCTTCCACTTCTTCGCGATTGATAGCTGGATCCTCGTTGAAATAGCCAATCATAACATGATCGAGCTCATGTTCTGTCAATCCATTATCAAAAGGAGCTTTATAAATAAAATGAAAGAGCTCTTTCAAATCTGTTTTAAACCCCATTTCTTCAAACAGTCTCCTGCTTCCGGCTTCGACATTTGTCTCTCCTTCACGTTGATGACTACAACATGTATTGGTCCAAAGCAAAGGTGAGTGATATTTTTGATGAGCACGTTGCTGTAACATTATCTCATTTTTATCATTTAAGACAAAAACGGAAAAAGCACGATGCAAAACAGCCTTTTCATGCGCTTCTAATTTTGGCATTAGGCCAATTTGCTCATCTTGTTGGTTTACGAGTATTACGTTTTCTTCTATCATAGGGCTAATTGATCAAACAAAAATACGAAAAAAGAAATGGCTTGAAAATCTCAGAAGAGATTGTGAAAAGTTTAACGAGCCCTGAACTTTACAAAAAACTGACTGTCAATAAAATACAACCTCATTATTCTTCAAACCTCTTTAAAAATAAGCCTTAAAAACTGAATCCCTTTGTTTTACGTACATAATAAAAGTTAAAACATACTTAAAAAAATCTGAATTGTAAAGTAAGCGACATTTCCGGGTGAAATCTAACCGTATCTTTGAAATACAGAATTAAAGCACTCAAAAACAATGAAAACAAAAACTCAATTTCTCAGCCTTTGCTTTTTAATTCCGCTCTTTATTTTACAGGCGTGCGGACAAAACGCAAAAAAGCAAAATACAAAAACGGCACTTATGGAAAACAAAATCAGCAAGCCCGGAAATCCCTATTACTCCAACACAGACACTACTAAACTCAACGTTAGCAATGCCGAATGGAAAAAGGTGCTCCCTGAAGATGTATATGCTGTCATGCGCGAAGCCGATACCGAAAGACCCTTTACCGGAAAATACTGGAAAACGGATGAAAAAGGAACCTATTATTGTGCTTCTTGCGGCAATAAACTTTTCCGCTCCGGCGCTAAATTTGCCAGCAGCTGCGGATGGCCAAGTTTCTTCGAACAAGACAACAAAAAAAGCGTGGTTTACAAAAATGATAATTCTTTGGGAATGGAAAGAATCGAAGCCTTATGCGGACGTTGTGGCGGGCATTTAGGCCACTTATTTGATGATGGACCTCCACCAACCGGAAAACGTTACTGCATGAATTCGATTGCCCTAGACTTTATTCCTGACACTAAATAAAATTGAACATGAAAAACATATTTCTGATTGGCATTTTTGCTTTATCCCTAAACGGATTTGCACAAAATAGCAAAACAAAAGGCAGCTCAAATTTTGAAACAATTACACTTGGCGGAGGCTGCTACTGGTGTGTAGAGGCGGTTTACGAAAATTTAGACGGTGTGAAATCTGTGGTCTCCGGTTTTTCCGGAGGAAAAGTTGCCAACCCTACATACGAACAGGTATGCACAGGAACAACCGGACATGCCGAAGTAGTTCAGATTACTTATAATAAAAACATAACAGACCTTAATGAAATTTTCAAGGTTTTCTTTACCGTTCACGACCCGACTACCTTAAACCGACAAGGTGCTGATGTTGGGACACAGTATCGATCTGTTATTTTTTATAAAAATGAAGAGCAAAAAAAGGCCGCAGAAAGCATTATTGCCGAACTGAACAAAGCAAAAGTCTACAACAGTCCGATTGTAACAAAAATAGAACCTTTTAGCGTTTTTTACAAAGCTGAAGATTACCACCAGAATTACTATGCCAACAACAAAAACCAACCGTATTGCAAAATGGTAATTCAGCCCAAGATTGAAAAATTTGAAAAAGTCTTTAAAGACAAACTAAAAAAGAAATAATACTTGTTTATAAAAGGTTAACACAAGTGCCGTCCACATCCGTGGGCGGTTTTTTTATTTTTTTCTATTACAAAACACATCTCTTTTACACAACTTTCTGCTATAAAATACCAGTTTTAATTTTCACAAACCTGCCTGATACCAAACACTTTAATTTTTTATACCCTTTTAGAAGTCTTTTGAAAACTGAGAACTAATTTTACCGTAATTTGTATTCTCAAAATAATGTAAAAATGAAAGCACTTACCTTTTCTTCTTTCGGAAATTCGGATGTTTTGGACTATATTGAAATTCCGAATCCACAATTAAAAAACGATGAGATTTTAGTCGAAATGAAAGCCATCGGATTAAACTTTGCAGATGTTTACAGACGAAAAGGAAATTATCATTTAAAAGGAAACCCTCCTTTTATTGCAGGTTATGAAGGTGCCGGAATTATAGTAAACACTAACAATCATCCCGAATATAAAGTAGGCGATCGCGTGGCTTTCGCCGATGTTCCTTTTGCAAATGCAGAATTAGTCGCGGTAAATACCAACCACGTTTTACCTTTACCCGATACAATTTCGTTTGAAACTGCAGCAGCCGTTTTACTACAAGGTTTAACTGCACATTATTTAGCGACCGACAGCCACAAAACCGTAAAAGGCGAGACTGTATTGATTCACGCTGTAGCCGGCGGAGTTGGACAAATCCTCACACAAATCAGCAAACTTTTAGGAGCGAAAGTAATTGGCTTAACCTCCTCTTCAGAAAAAGCAAAAGTAGCATATGATCAGGGTGCAGATCATGTTTTCCTCTATAACGAAGACTGGAAATCCCAAATTTTCAAAACAATTGCAAATGGTGTAGACGTTGTTTACGACAGTATCGGTAGCACTTTAAACGATAGCTTTGAAGTTACGAAAGAATGCGGACAAGTGGTCTTCTTTGGAATGGCCGGAGGTGATCCGGAACCCGTAAATCCGAGAATGTTAATGGACGGTTCTAAAACGCTAACCGGAGGAGATTTATGGAGTTACTTAAATTCTAAAGAAGAAAGAATCAAAAGAGCAACTCAATTATTCAACTGGATTTCTGATGGAAAAATTAAACTTTCAGAACCAACCTCTTTCAAATTATCAGAAGGAAAACTAGCACACGATTATCTTGAAAGTCGAAAAAGCACCGGAAAGATCATTCTGATTCCTTAATTTTTTTGCCGCGAATTCCCAAATCATTTAAAATAAATTCGGGAATTCATGGCGATTTTTTTATACAAAACCCAAGCGATCCCGCTTAAATCAACTTGTCAATTCCCATTTCGGTTATTTCAGCCAATTCTAATATTCGGCTTACATCATTTTTATTTGCTACAAAGAACAAATAACTATCTCCTTTGGTATCATAACTCATTAATTCCAGATCCTGCTTTGCCAGCTCTTTTTGAATGTACGGAAACAAATCATGACTGTACGTATCTTCAGGGTATTCAAAACTAAAATCCTCTCCAATCATTTCGGATACAAAATATTCAACATCTTCGGGATCAAATTTCCAGTCACTGTGCCAGGAGTTTATTCCCTCAAAAAAGTCAAATTCATAATCATAATCTTCGTCCCCTTCCTCTATTCCAAAATTATCAAAAAGCACCTGAGACTGATCCTTCAGCAATTCTTCTTCTATTTCCCCTCTCGAAATTAATTCCAAAAACTCTCTAAAATGATTTATTGAAACTTCATCTGCCATTAAACTTTCCGCAGAAGGCCTAACAATTGTCGAGGGTAATTCAATTTCCATATACTCACAAATTCCCTGCAATACTGTTTTAAAATCTTTAAAACCTATTTCTTCAATTTGGTTTTTAGGCGCTTCAATAGCTATTGGTTCAGCTTCCAGAAGCCCTTTTGTATAATCAAAGAAATAGCTGTTAGAGTATAGTATTTTAAAATCATTTGACTCTAAACTATTGGTACAACAAAAGACGATAATGAAATTTTGCAAAACATGCTTGAGATGCTTTTTCATCTCTGACGAAGGCTCTGAATAAAATTCAATATGAAGATAATTGTATGTTGGCTCCTCCTGCATTTCTTCATCAGAAAGCGGGGCTATATTTACTTTTTTATACAATTCGTTTAAAACTTCATATGCGTTTTTGAATCCGCTTTTCTCTATTTCACTTCTCCCATCTTCATGATCAAATGAACCCGGAAAAGAGTACATCGTAGCAGAAACGGTATCATGAATTCCTTTCATTTTAAAATCCACACGACTTGACTCATTTTGCAAATAAGCATAGATAGCATCCAGAACATCAAAAGAAACAATTGATTCCGGATTGTTATTTCTTCCAAAGAAGTTAGAAAAGAAGTTTTTCATAAAAGACACTAGAATATAAAGTTAAAAATACGCCTTACAAACATACTACTTTTACTATAAAAAGCATTCTATTTTAAAGCCTCAGCAATCATTAAAGCGCATTTTTCCCCATCAATGGCTGCAGAGATAATACCACCCGCATATCCGGCACCTTCTCCACACGGATACAGTCCTTTAATTTGTAAGTGCTCATACGTTAGAGGATCTCTTGGGATTCGAACAGGAGATGACGTTCGGCTTTCGGGAGCATGCAAAATAGCTTCATTGGTCAAATAACCACGCATTGATTTTCCAAATTCTTTAAAACCTTCACGCAGAATCTGCGACAAAAATCCCGGAAAAACCTGCCCCATTTCAACCGAAGTCGTTCCGGGAACATAAGACGTTTTTGGAATATCAGTCGAAACTTTATTCTGTGTAAAGTCTACCATTCGTTGCGCAGGAACCTTCTGAGTTTCTCCAGCCAAATGCCAGGCTTTTTGTTCAATACTTTTTTGAAATTCTACCCCAGCCAAAGCTCCAAATTTTGCAAAGGGTTTAAAATCTTCCAATTTTAATTCGATTACAATCCCTGAATTTGCAGTAACCTGATCGCGTTTTGATGGAGACCAACCGTTAGTGACTACTTCACCCGGACTCGTTGCACAAGGCGCAATTACACCACCCGGACACATACAAAACGAATACATCCCACGGCCGTTCACTTGTTTTACAATCGAATAGGGCGCAGGAGGCAAATGCTCACCACGATAATCGCAGCTGTACTGAATACTGTCAATTAATTGCTGTGAATGCTCTGCACGAACTCCTAAAGCAAAAGGTTTTGCTTCTATAAAAATTTTCTTTTTGTCCAGTAATTCAAAAATATCACGCGCCGAATGCCCTGTGGCAAGAATTAATTTATTGGCCAGAATCTTGTCTCCGTTTTGAGTTACAATTCCTTCAACTTCATTATTTTTTACCAGAATATCAGTAACGCGCGTGTCAAATAAAACCTGACCGCCAAACTCTATGATTTTATTTCGAATATCTTCAATAATTTTTGGAAGCTTATTGGTTCCAATATGTGGATGTGCTTCTACCAGAATATCCTCTGAAGCTCCGAAAGCAACAAGAAGTTCTAAAATTCGGGTCACATCTCCACGTTTTTTAGAGCGCGTATACAATTTCCCATCCGAATAGGTTCCTGCTCCGCCTTCTCCAAAACAATAATTAGAATCTTCGTTTACCAAATGATCAACATTTATCGCCTTCAAGTCCCGACGACGTCCTCTAACATCTTTTCCACGTTCAAGTACAATTGGCTTTAAACCTAATTCTATTAGTTGCAGTGCTGCAAAAAGTCCGGCCGGACCCGCCCCCACAACAATTACTTCTTGTGCAGATGAAACATCTTTATACACAGGCAACTCAATTTTAGTTTCCTGAAAAGGCTCACTCTGCAAATAAATTAGGACTTTTAAATTGATTTTAATCGCTTTTTGACGTGCGTCAATCGATCGTTTCAGAATCGAAACATGTTGAATTTCTTTGGGAGAAACTTTTATTTGTTTAGACAAATGGTCTTTCAGCAACAATTCGTTTGCTGCTATTTCCGGCGTTACCTGAAGTAAAAGTTCTCTTGGCATTGTATTTTATTTATTCAAATTAGCTTTTCTATTTATGAAAAGAACATGCAAAAATAACATTTTGATCTGAGACTTTGTACCTTTGCCCCTTTGAAACTTTGTACCTATAAATAATGTCCAGAAAAATAAAACTAATTTGGGATTTCCGTGGACCCGCTTCTGCTAAAACAGCCGAGCATCATGAAATCCATTTGAAAGAATATATCGTCATCGAAAAGCTTCCTTTAAATATTACAGGATTTAAAATCATAAACGATATGCATGCGATCGCTTTTATGGTGGTTACCGACGAAAATATGATTACCGTGCGTGATGCGTTGAAACCACATCGTGGGGAGGTATTTGAAGGATAAACTAGATTTTTTTAAATCCCAAATTTCAAATTCCAAATTCCAATAAAAATTCCAAATTCCAATAAAAATTCTAAACTCCAATAAAAAAATTCCAAATTCCAAACTGAGTTAAACAATTGGGATTTGGAATTTATATCTTGAGTTTTTTTAGTCTTGGAATTTAACTTTAGTTTCAAATTCCAAACTCCAATAAAAAAATTCCAAATTCCAAACTGGTTAAGCAATTGGAATTTGGAATTTATATTTTGAATTTTAACTTTAGTTCGCGACCTCGCTGATAAACTTAATCCTCATCAGGCGCAGTTCGTCAATATCATAATCGCCATCAAACTCTTTAAGTGCATCTTCGATTTTATCGGATTCCGATTCCATGAAATAATCATGAATTTCTTCCTGCTGATCGTCATCAAGCATGTCGTCCAGCCAGTACTTGATATTCAGTTTTGTTCCCGAGTAAACGATTTGTTCCATTTCTTTAATCAAAGCATCCATGGAAAGTCCTTTTGCAGAAGCAATATCACTTAACGGTAATTTCCTGTCGATATTCTGAATGATGTATAGTTTATTGGCCGAATTGACTCCGGTAGATTTTACAACCAAATCATCCGGACGAATAATGTCATTGTCTTCAACATATCTACTGATTAAAGACACAAACTCACCTCCATATTTTTTAGCCTTTCCTTCACCTACACCATGAATATTGAACAATTCGGTTAAACTAATTGGATATTTCAAAGCCATATCCTCAAGAGAAGGATCCTGAAAAACAACAAACGGAGGTACTCCTAGTTTCTTGGCTACTTTTTTACGCAATTCACGCAACATACCCATTAAAACTTCATCGGCCGTACCTGATGATTTTGCTGCAGTTACAATAGCTTCATCTTCAGATTCATTGTATTCATGATCTTCAGACATAAGAAATGAAACCGGTTTTTTAATGAAGTTCAATCCTTCTTTAGTGATTTTCACTACACCATAAGTTTCAATATCTTTTGACAGATATCCTGCCACCAAAACTTGTCGAAGCAGAGCCATCCAGTATTTTTCATCGTGATCTGAGCCTGATCCAAAAAACGATTGTGTATCTGTTTTGTGCGCTTTAATGACCGCATTTACGCGACCAATTAAAGTAAACACAATTTCTTTTGATTTGTAAATGTGTTTGGTATCCCGAACAATTTCCAACAATTTAACGACCTGATCTTTGGCTTCAATTCTTGTTTTAGGATTGCGAACGTTGTCATCCATATCCGCACCTTCACCCGTTTCACTGTCAAATTCTTCACCAAAGTAATGCAGCAGGAATTTTCGGCGTGACATCGAAGTTTCGGCATAGGCTACCACTTCCTGCAAAAGAGCAAATCCAATTTCCTGTTCTGCTACTGGTTTTCCGGACATGAATTTCTCCAGTTTCTCTACATCTTTATAGGAGTAATAGGCCAGGCAATGTCCTTCTCCACCATCACGTCCGGCACGACCCGTTTCCTGATAGTAACTTTCAAGTGACTTTGGAATATCGTGGTGAATTACAAAACGAACGTCCGGTTTATCAATTCCCATTCCAAAGGCAATGGTTGCTACTACCACATCTACGTCTTCCATCAGGAACATATCCTGATGTTTCGCACGTGTTTTAGCATCTAAACCGGCATGATACGGCACAGCGCTGATACCATTAACTTGTAAAACTTCGGCAATCGACTCTACTTTTTTACGGCTAAGGCAGTAAATAATTCCCGATTTGCCTTTATGTTGTTTGATAAATCGAATGATATCCGACTCTATATTTTTTGTTTTTGTGCGAACTTCGTAGTACAAATTCGCTCTGTTGAATGACGCTTTGAAAGTATTAGCGTCGGCCATCTCAAGGTTTTTCAGTATATCTTCCTGAACTTTTGGAGTTGCAGTTGCGGTAAGTCCAATAATAGGCACTTTCCCTAATTGTTTGATTATATTTTTCAGATTGCGGTATTCCGGTCTAAAGTCGTGTCCCCATTCGGAAATACAGTGGGCTTCGTCAATAGCTACAAATGAAATGGGCACGCTCTGTAAAAAGGCCACATATTCTTCTTTCGTCAACGATTCAGGCGCTACATATAAAAGTTTGGTCAGACCTGAAGTGATGTCTTTTTTTACTTGGGCAATTTCTGTTTTGGTAAGAGAGGAATTTAGCACGTGGGCGATTCCGTTTTCTGAAGAAAGGCTTCGAATAGCATCAACCTGATTTTTCATCAAAGCGATCAGAGGAGAAACAACAATGGCTGTTCCATCCTGAATTAAAGCGGGTAATTGATAACAAAGAGACTTTCCACCGCCAGTTGGCATAATTACAAAAGTATTCTTCTTATCTAAAATACTCGTAATGACTTGCTCCTGCAAGCCCTTAAATTGGCTAAAGCCGAAATACTTCTTTAATTCCTTGTGTATTTCAATTTCGTTTGAATTCATTCTTTATATTAATGGATATTTTGTATAAATTTGCAACACATAAAGATACAACTTTCTTTTATACATACAAATTTTAAATATTCTGTTTTGATCACAAAAGAAAATATATTGGCGATCGCCAAAAAAACCATACTATCTGAAAGTGAAGCAATTACAAAGCTAATTGATTTTCTGGACGAAAATTTCTACGAAGCTGTCCAACGCATTTACGAAACTAAGGGCCGATTAGTGGTTACAGGCATCGGAAAAAGTGCCATTATTGCTCAAAAAATGGTCGCTACTTTTAACTCAACCGGCACGCCATCTATGTTCCTTCACGCCTCAGAAGCCATCCATGGCGACCTGGGAATGATACAAAACGACGACATTGTAATCTGCATTTCAAAAAGCGGAAACAGTCCCGAAATAAAAGTACTGGTTCCCCTATTGAAACGTTTTGGAAACATTTTGATCGGAATAACCGGAAATGTAACTTCATTTTTAGCTAAAGGTTCTGATTATGTTCTGAATACCACTGTTGAAATGGAGGCCTGCCCGATAAATCTGGCTCCAACAAACAGCACCACTGCTCAACTTGTTATGGGTGATGCTTTAGCCATTTGTTTGATGGAAATGCGTGATTTTAAACCTGAAGATTTCGCTGTTTATCATCCTGGTGGCGCTTTAGGAAAAAAATTACTCCTTCGCGTTAAAGACATGATTGAACATTCGTTAAAACCAATGGTAACTCCGGACACCTCAATCAAAAAAGCTATTTTTGAGATCTCTGAAAAAAGACTGGGGGTAACCGCAGTAATCGAAAACGATAAAATTGTAGGTATCATTACCGATGGAGACATCAGAAGAATGTTAAACGACAGAGATTCTATTGCTGATTTAACGGCAAAAGATATTATGTCTAAAAATCCTAAATTCGTATCTTCAGAAACAATGGCGGTTGACGCTTTGAATATTTTAGAAGATTTTTCGATAACACAACTTATTGTTGCTGATAATGGAGAGTACAAAGGCGTATTACATTTACATGACATTTTAAAAGAAGGAATCGTATAATGGCAAAAAAAAACCTTGGCGAGATGTCGTTTCTGGACCATCTTGAAGAATTAAGATGGTTACTGGTTAGAAGTACAATTGCAATTATGATAATGGCATTTGTAACGTATTTTGTAAGTGACTATTTGTTTGATGAAATTATCCTGGGGCCAACCAGACCTACTTTTTTTACCTATATCTGGTTTTGCGATCTGTCGCACCAGCTTGGTTTCGCTGATAGTATTTGCATTACGCAGCTGAATTTTATTATCCAAAATACGGAAATGGAAGGCCAGGTAAATATTTTTGTCTGGATGTGTATTTTGGCCGGTTTTATTTTGAGTTTTCCTTATATTTTATGGGAAATCTGGAAATTTATCAGCCCTGCTTTGTACGAGAAAGAGAAAAAAAACGCAAAAGTATTCATCTTCACCTCCTCTTTACTTTTCTTCTTAGGAGTATTGTTCGGATATTTTGTAGTTATTCCAATGTCTGTAAATTTTGTGGCTACTTTCTCCGTGAGTGATGTTGTAAAAAATCAATTCACACTGGACTCCTATATGGGTATGGTAAAAACAAGTATATTGGGTAGTGCGATCTTTTTTGAATTGCCAATCGCTATTTACTTCTTAACCAAATTGGGATTAGTAACTCCTGAATTCCTGAGAAAATACTGGAAATATGCCGTAATAATTATTTTGATTATTGCCGCAATCGTAACCCCTCCAGATGTAGTAAGCCAGACTATCGTGGCCATACCAATGTTGCTTATTTACGAAGTAAGTATTCTGATTTCTAAGATTGTTTATCGAAATAAAATGAAAGAAAATGTCTGATATCATACAAGAATTTAATGATTATCGTTCTAAAATGAACGAAAAATTATTGGCCGACAACAATAAAATTGTAAAAAGAATTTTTAACCTTGATACGAATGCTTACGCTCCGGGAGCTCTTGATGTAAAAACAAAAGAGCTTTTAGGATTAGTAGCTTCGGCGGTTTTGCGTTGTGACGACTGTGTAAAATACCACCTCGAAACCAGCCATAAAGAAGGAGTTACCAAAGAAGAAATGATGGAAGCTATGGGAATCGCAACTTTGGTTGGCGGAACCATCGTAATTCCGCATTTGAGAAGAGCTTACGAATTTTGGGAAGCTTTAGAAGAGCAAGGGAATTAGAAAATGTGCCAATTTGATAATTAGATAATGAGATAATTTTCTCAAATGCTCTAATTATTTATTTTGCACCTATTCAATCAGATGATTTTGAAAATGCAATAATTTGTTAATTCATTTATCTGATTGATTATTTTACTTTTAATTTGTCCCATCAAATTTATAAATTGAATTGAGCTAGTTTTAATTATCTCATTATCTAATTTCCAAATTATCTAATTAAAAAAAATGAAGCTAAGAGCCGATAATTTAATCAAAACCTATAAAGGACGTAGTGTTGTAAAAGGGATTTCTGTTGAAGTTAATCAAGGGGAAATCGTAGGTCTTTTAGGACCTAATGGTGCAGGAAAAACGACTTCATTTTATATGATTGTGGGATTGGTAAAACCAAACTCAGGTAATATTTATCTGGACGATCTGAACATTACCGATTATCCTATGTACAAACGTGCCCAACAAGGAATTGGTTATTTGGCGCAGGAAGCTTCTGTTTTTAGAAAATTAAGCATTGAAGACAACATCCTGAGTGTTTTGCAATTGACGAAACTATCGAAAGAAGAACAGATTGCAAAAATGGAGAGCTTAATTGAAGAATTCAGCTTAGAACACATTCGTACCAACAGAGGAGATTTACTTTCAGGGGGGGAACGTCGTCGTACGGAAATTGCCCGTGCTTTGGCAACCGATCCAAAATTTATTTTATTGGATGAGCCTTTTGCAGGAGTTGACCCGGTTGCAGTGGAAGACATTCAGAGAATTGTAGCGCAGCTAAAAAACAAAAATATTGGAATTTTAATTACCGATCACAACGTTCAGGAAACTTTGGCCATTACCGACAAGACTTACCTAATGTTTGAAGGAGGAATTTTGAAAGCCGGAATTCCGGAAGAATTGGTTGAAGACGAAATGGTTCGTCGTGTTTATCTGGGACAAAACTTTGAGCTACGTAAAAAGAAACTTGAATTTTAAGGAAGTTTTCAGTCGCAGTTTTCAGTTTTACTGTGACTGAAAACTGCGACTGAAAACTTATTATTCTACAGTAATAAACTGCAACTGCTCTAAATCTCCATTGTAGATATTCACATCCACACTGTGTTTAATTCCCGGCAAAGAAGCTTTTTCTGTAAACTGCCAAAATAGCCAGTCTTCTTCAATCTTCTCTCTGTAGAAGTTATAGTTGGCAATCCAGAATAAATATTCTCCAAATTCTTCTTTCAGGAAATCGCCATAATAACGTTCTCCGGTATAAATAATCGGACGCACCTGATAATGTGCTTCGACCTTATTCAGCCAACGTTTCAGGCCTTTTTTCAAACTGTCCAGCGACTGATTTTTAGGCAATCGTTCAATATCTAAAACGGGCGGTAAATCCCCTTTTTGCAGTTTTACGGTTTTTATAAAAAGATCGGCCTGTTCTATCGAATTTTCGTTAGGACGATAGTAATGATAGGCTCCGCGTATAATCTTGTGCTTTTTTGCCCCTAACCAGTTGTGCATAAACTGCCTGTCTACTTTATTATTCCCTGCCGTAGCACGAATAAAAACAAACTGAACCGGGTATTTTTCTTCCAAAACCTCAACTTCACCCCAATGTACGGTTCCCTGAAATTCAGAAACATCAATACCGATTACTTTCCCTTTATGATTTTCCAGAACCTGAACATTTCTAACATCTGAAAGACGTTTTTCCACAGCATCCTCCTCTAAAACTTTATTTGATTTAAAGCCAAGATAATAAGCCAGTCCATCACGATAATGATAAACTGTTGCAAAAAAAAGCAATACTAAAAAAGAATAAATGATAAAGCGAAGTCCACTTGCCAGAATCGACCTCTGAGGTTTCGATTTGCGGGAATAAGAAGTTCTTCGGGTAGTCGTTTTTCTTGCCATTCCAATAAAACTACTTTTTCAAAAACACATTATTTACCACTGAAAGCAGTACATAAATAATAATAATCAACGGAATCGCGATATAATGAAGCAACAAAAGCAAAACTACAGCAATTAGCAAAAACACGATTTGCAGCCCGTTATCTTTTAAAGTAAACTTTTTAACTTTTAATGCAAACAACGGAATTTCGGCATTCAAAATATAAGCACTGCACAAAGTAATTCCTAATAAAACCCAATGGTTGGTTAGTATTTCAAACACCAATAGAGAGTCTGAAAACTTCAAAACCATAGGCAAGCTCAGAATAAAAAGAGCATTTGCAGGTGTTGGCAAACCAATAAAAGAATCGGTCTGACGGGTATCAATATTAAAATTTGCCAATCGGTAACAAGAACCTAAGGTTACTATAAATCCTAAAAAAGGAATAAAAACAGAACCAATTACTTCATGAGGATTGGCGCTTTTCAGAAACATGGTATACATTACATAACCCGGTACCACTCCGCTGGTAACCATATCGGCCAACGAGTCTAACTGTAATCCAAGCGGACTGGAAACGTTGAACAATCTGGCAAAAAAACCATCAAAAAAATCAAAGAAGATTCCCAAACAAACCATGTAAAAAGCCATTTCGTAATTGGCTTCCGAAACAAAAACAACCGCGATACAACCGCAGAATAAATTGATTAATGTGATTAAATTAGGAATGTGTTTTTTAATATTCATGATTTATAATTTTGACAAATGTTGAACGGCAAATTTCGTATAAATAAGCGACATTAACAGAAATTTTTTCTATTAAAATGCTATTCCCTCAAAAGCATTGTAAACATTTTTATATGAAAAATTTAAGTTTTACAATAATTTGAATTAGATGACTAAAATATTATATTTTTGATAAAAATTAAAACAGACTTCGGTCTGCTAAAAAATATCCGTTGAAGAAAATCTTTGTGTTATTATTATTTTGTAGTTGCACGATTCAGTATGCACAAACCGTTCGAAAGTATTCGAATGAGTTTATGAATATTGGTGTTGACGCAGCTGCTTTAGGAATGTCGGGTGCTGTAGTTTCTTCTACAAATGATGTTAATTCCGTTTATTGGAACCCAGCCGGTCTGACGCATCTTGAAGATCATCAAATTTCGTTGATGCACGCCAATTATTTTGCCAATATTGCACAATACGACTACATTGGATATGCAAGTCCGATTGACGACAGAAGTGCCTGGGGAATCTCGATGATTCGTTTTGGAGTGGATGACATTATGGACACTACTCAGTTGATCGACAATCAAGGGAATATAGATTACAATCGAATCAGGCTGTTCTCTACTGCTGATTATGGTTTTACTTTTTCGTACGCAAGAAAATTACCCGTAGACGGTTTTCAATATGGAGTGAATGCAAAAGTAATCCGACGAGTGATTGGAAAGTTTGCCAATTCCTGGGGTTTTGGTTTTGACTTTGGACTTCAATTTGAAAGAAATGGCTGGAATTTTGGTTTGATGCTTCGCGATATTACCACTACTTACAATGTATGGAATATTAATGAAGAGGAATACAAGAAAATTGCCAATGCTATTCCGGGAGAAAACAACGAATTGCCTGAGAGCACTGAAATTACTTTACCAAAAGCGCAACTGGGAATTTCTAAAAAAATTGAATTTCACAACGATTACAGTCTTTTGGTTGCAACCAATTTAAATATGCGTTTTGAGCAAACCAATGATATTATTTCTACAAAAGCAGTCAGTATCGATCCTGCTCTGGGTTTTGAGTTTGGTTATACCGATCTTGTTTTTTTAAGAGCAGGAGCAGGAAATTTTCAAAATGTAACGCAACTAGACAACACCGAAAAACTAAACTTTCAGCCTAATATAGGGCTTGGTTTTAAGTACAAAGGTATTCAGGTCGACTATGCTTTGACAGATTTAGGAAACCAAAGTACAGCTTTGTATTCTAATATTTTTTCTTTAAAAGTAGATTTAGGTATCTTTAGATAATATTTGTTAATCCTCAAACTTCTTAACATTTTAAATTATGAAAAATGTCCTTTTCAAAAAAACACTTTTTAGTTTACTATTATTACTAAGTTTCCTGGGGTTTGGCCAGAATATACCTTTAACAAAAGAGGCTAAAATAAGTGTTATTACCTGCGGACTGGGTAATGAAAGTTATACTTATTTTGGTCATACTGCAATTCGTGTCGCTGACCCGGCTAACAACATTGATGTTGTTTACAATTATGGTAATTTTGACTTTAGAACACCCAATTTTGTTGCCAAGTTTGCAAAAGGCGATCTGCAATATTTTGTAAGCGTTCGATCCTATCCTGAATTTGTAAGCGATTATACGACTGAGAAGAGAAGTGTTTTTGAACAGGAGCTTTTGATACCTCAAAACCTAAAGCAAACACTTTTTGATAACTTAAATGCAACGGCACTCTCTGAAGATCGTTATTACACTTATAAGTTTATTGACAAAAACTGTACTTCGATGGTGGTTGATGTCATCAATAAATCGCTCAATGGGGAGGTTGTAACTAAAAAAGGAGACACAACTGAAACGTATCGATCCATTCTATTTCCTTATTTCGATGAGCATTTTTACGATCAGCTAGGAACCAGTATTATTTTCGGAACCAAAGTAGACCAAGCGGGAACCAAGATCTTTTTACCTTTCGAACTAAAAAGCAACTTAGAGAAAACTACTTTTCAAAATCATCCCTTAGTAAGCCAAAGCAAAACTGTGCTTAATTTTGAAAAAGAGAAACCAAGTTCATGGTGGAATAATATTTACACCTATCTCCTTATACTGGCTTTTGTTGTTTTGGCGCACAACAAAGTAGTCGATAAAATCTATCTTTTGATCTTATCTCTTATAGGAATCTTTTTTGTTACTATCGGATTCTATTCGCTTCATCAGGAACTGGCAATGAACTACAATGTACTTTTGCTTAGTCCGCTTTTGTTGGTATTAATCCTTTTTTCAATCTTAAAAAACAAAAGATGGACGTACCGCTTTGCTGTTATACACTTACTGTTTTTGGTAGTTTACACCATTTTCATGATCAACAAAGCACATTTCTTCATTGTTTTACCAATGATTATTACAAGCGGATTTGTTTTAGTGAGAGTCGCTATTCGAAATAAAAAACGTATTCCGATTATTATTTAAATTACTGTCCGCGATAAAACAAAACAGTCGTAATCGTTTTAAAAGTAATACTTAAATCCAGAAATATGCTGCGGTGTTTGATGTAGTATAAGTCGTATTGCAGCTTTATCAAACTCTCATCGATAGATTCTCCGTAAGAATAGTTTACTTGTGCCCAACCGGTCAGTCCCGGTTTCACAACGTGTCGTGTCTCATAAAAAGGCATGATTCGAGCTATTTCATCCACAAAAAATGGTCGTTCAGGTCTAGGGCCAATAACAGCCATATCGCCTTTTAAAACATTAAAAAACTGCGGTAATTCGTCGATTCTTGATTTACGCATCATTTTACCAAATGGAGTAATCCGTTTATCATTCGAACTAGCGAAAACAATCCCATTAGACTCTGAGTTTTCTACCATGGTTCTGAACTTATAGATTTTAAAAACTACACCGTTTTTACCTACACGCTCCTGTGTGTAAAACAAAGTTCCTTTATTCGCTACCAGATTCGTGATAAAAATAAAAGGAATAAAAAGGAAGCAAATAAGCAATCCCGTAATTGAAAACAAAAATTCTAATAGGCGAACAAAAAACAAGTACAGCTTATTGTTATTATTTCGGCTAAAGGGGAAAAATCTATAAAAATCGCGGGCTATATAATGAACCGGAATCCGTTGTGTTTTACTTTCGTAAACCTGCGTATATTCCCGAATAATATTTCCTGATTCTAATAAATGAAGTAATTGCTGGTAGAGATCGGCTGTAATTCCATCTGTTTTTTGGGAAGCAATAACAATCTCTGAAACCTGATTCCTAATTACAAACTCTTCTAAATCTTTCTTTTTAATTTCTTTAACGTAGTGGAAGTTTAAATCTTCTTCTGAGATTGCATCTGAATTTACAAAGCCAATAATTCTATAGTGCGGATCAACATTTTCAAGTCCCAAAACCAATTCTTCTACTTGGTTTTGATCACATATTAAAACTACATTTTGAGAAAAACGGTGTGATGCTAGGAAGAAGACATAAAACAAACGCCACAATAATAAAGTGCCCAGTATTGTAAAATAGAATATTACTATAACCAATCGATGTTTAGGCAATTCCGGAGATAAAACCGGCGTAAACAAATAAGCCAGACTTGAAGCTGTAGCCGTAAAAATTACACTTTGAAGAATCTGTAGCTGACTGCTGGCGACCTGCAAATTGTACATTTCGAATATTACCCCAAAAGCATATACATAACTGAGGAGCAATATTATACTTAGAAAATTGCTTTTATCAAAAACAAAGTAATTATAATGAAATAGTAAACTTAGGAGATATAATGCAGACAAAATAAAAATAATATCAAAAAGAAGAAGCAAAACTTTCCTTTCCGAAATTTCGAAATGCATTTTAGATTTTAAAAACATTTATTCTATTGTTTAGGGGCTTAAACGTGAGGCAAATGTATTATAAAAAACAGAATTTAGCTGACGGAAATTTCTTCTTTTTCAGGAATTTTAATCTGAACAAAAAGAAGCGATAATCCGTACACAAAAGCAGGCGCGGCTGTTCGCATGGCAGCGTGATTTATGGTTAATAACCAAAAAACGAAAAATGAAAAAAAGTATAAATGCTGTCGATTGTTAACATACAACATTATAGGTACAGTTAAAAGTAATACGAGTCCCAAAACACCAAATAAACCATGCTCACTTATCATACGGGTACTTTCGTTGTGTGAAGCTGCAGCTTCTCCAGAGGCTTCTTTTCTGATTTGTTTACCCATTCCAACTCCAACACCCAAAACTGGATTTTCGATGAAAAGCTTTAACTCTTCATTCATAATCTGTTCTCTGCCTCCCAAACGATCTTTCTTTTGCCTGCCTCTGGCATCCTGATTCGCATAACGTTTTTCAATAAGTCCTTTCGTCTGAAAAGAAGAATACCCCCACACTCCCATACCTAGTAGTCCAGTCAGAATAAAAACCGATACAAACTTTCTTCTTCCCCTGTTATTAGAAAAACGGTATAGAAAAAATAATAAACAAATAATCATGGCTATCGCCGTTATAATTCCTCCCCTTGAAAAGGTCACGATCCCTCGGTAAGTCAAAAAAACTAACAATGCACCATTTAAAATCATCATTTTTTTCGATTTAGAGAATAGTATCAGTTGCGTAAAAAAAATAAAGATCCCTAATCCGAGTATCGTTGAAACCTGATTTGGTCCAAACCCTCCGGAGGTCTCAAAATTAGATTGGGTCCCCGTTACCACATCTCTAACACTTGGATTGTATAAAAATAAATAAACAGTTGTACTAACGATTGGCAACCCCATTGCGATTAAAACAGTTTGCAGATCGGCAAATAAGATCTTTCTTTTATACATATAGATAGAAGATATTGCCAGACAGACCGGTCCCGATAAGTTGAAAACTAATGATTTCTTAATATCGACAGAAACACTGAAAACGGTAGAAGTAATTAAAATACCCGGAATTAATAAAATAAGAAAGAAAAAATACACAAATGCATTGGAAGAAAAATTACTGTACACCATTCCCACTAACATGAAAAAAATCACATTAATCTTTACAAACTCATTATTAAAATTTCCTCCGGTCATTCTTAAAAACACCTCCACTCCAACTAGGTAAGCTGCTACAAGAAGAACTTCGTTATTCCTATTCTTACTTCGATAAACAATAAAAAAACCGACAATTGGAATTAATAATGCGTATATTTTTGACAAAAAGGGTACAGCAAAGACAGCCAAGGCAATAGCAGCATGAATTAAAAGCAGATTGCTATAAGACAGTTTTATGTTTTTCATCCCTATTTAATATTTTTAAATCGCAAAAGTAATCAAAGATTCCAGCCATAAACGATACTCTGCAATAATACTTTTTTTACTAAAATTCAACTGAACCTTTTCATATAGTTTTAAAGCAAGTTTATCCCGTAATTTTTCATCAATAATAATTCTTTCAAGTGCTTCCGCAAAGCCATTTAGATCATTGGATTCTACAATTAAACCTTCGATCTCTGAATCAATTACTTTTGATACATCACCCACATTTGTTGCTACTACAGGTAATTTTGAGAGCCCGTATTCTAAGATAGCCAATGGAAGTCCTTCTGAAAATGACGTCAAAATACCAATCTGACTTTGCATTAATGCTGAACCGACATTATTAGTTGAACCATAAAAAAAAACTACTTCCTGTAATTCTAAATCTACAACCTTCTTTTTCAATTCTTCAGAATAGGAATCCTGAAAGTCTTTTCCAAATAAATGAAAGCTCCAATCCGGAAATTTATTTCTAATCCTATTGGCTGCATTTATTAGCAGTTCGTGATTCTTTTGCGGCCGCAAATTAGCAACACAAATAATTCTTTTCCCTTCTGATCCATTTAATACTACTTGCTCTTTTGAAATAGGAGATTCAGAGATAAAATTAGACAAATAAATAATGTCTGGGCACCATAAATAACTCTTTGCCCAATCTTTTAAAACTTCACTTACAGAGATGATTCCCGTAAAAAAAAGTGAACTTACTTTTAAAACTAAATCTTTTCTGGAGGTCAAATCTTGCGAAATTCCATAATGATCGTGCCAGATAATTTTAATTCCTGGTAAAGTTAATTTAACTAAAACCGCAATAAAAAAAGAAGAACTGTGTGCATGAATTACATCAATCTGATTCTTCTTTAAATATTTACGCAATTTGGAAACTGCATTAAAATCAATTATTTTCCTCTTCTTTAAAAATAAATAACTAACATTCTCGTCAATCTGATTGAATAACAATCCTTCTCTCCGTGATACAATTAAGCCAGAAAACTCGGCTTCACCAGCCAAAGCATTAGCATAGTTGACTGCCATGCGTTCTGCTCCTCCAGGCTCTAAAGAGTCAATTATTTGTACAATTCTCATTTTAATAATAGCTTTTTAAGTTCTGATTCAAAAAGATCTGTAGTATAATTTTGCGACCACTCAATAGCTAATTCTCTTTTTTTATGTAAATTTTGCTCCTCTTTTAACATTTCATTTATCTGATTTACATCTTTCACTAAATCCATTTCCAGCAAAACACCTCTCTGCCCATAATCTAACATAAAAGGTACACAGGAAACTTTACTAGCAATTGGAATACTACCCCAGAACATTCCTTCAGCAATAGCTTTAGGCCAGCCTTCACTTTTAGACGGTAAAATAACAAAATGGCTGTTTTGATATGCTTTTTTTATTGTGTCCTGATTTTGATTTCCATTCAAGATGACAAATCTTCCTAAATCATTTTCAGTAATATAACCTTCCAAATAAACTCGGTCCGGGCCTTCTCCGTACAAACTCAGAATTATTTTATTTCCTTTATTTATTAAATGATGAATTATTTTTAGCGCATAAACAGAATTTTTACCCGAGACTAAACTACCGACAAAAACAAAATTTAATGTACTATTGAAATCTTTTTCCTTAATGGTTGTTTTTTCAGATTCGGAGTAAGTTGCAGTAAAAAAAGACTTTATATTTTTGGATTGGTTTTCCCATTTCCCATAAACTAATACGGTCATGTTCCGAGTCAAAAAAGTATTATTTAAAATCCATTTTTGCATTTTATAGGAGAATGGCTGTTTACTTTTAGGATCCCAATTGCCCGCATATTTAGCTGTTTTACTTTTTCCGGGAAATAATATCTGAACAAAACAGCCCAATAGCCCCATATTCCCGGGACACCTCAAATGAATATGGTCGGCATTTTTCATTGCCAGAAGTAGATTCCACAAAACAATTGGCAATTTAATAATTGAAATCAAGCTATTCCTAATATCAATAAAATTAAAATTTGGAACTTGTCTAAAATCAATTTTATTGTGCTTGTATGGGATATCAATTGCGGTTCGCTCCCCTTTTTGCAGTGGGGCAACAATAAGTACTTCATCTACAAATTTAAACCAAATGTTCATTTCCCGAACATAAGGAGCATAGGCTAAAAATTCATTCTCATGCTGAATATGGACAACATGGGTTACAATTAAAAACTTCATGAGTTTACTTTTGGCTTATTAACGAATAAACTCAAAAAACCAATACTTCTTCCCAAAGCTTCGGTAAAGGCTTCTTCTTTCTTTTGTTCTGTAAGAACATTTGTAAAGCGAATTAAGATTAAAAGTACTGTTATTAAATTCCATTTTAATCGGTCTTTAAAAACTGGAGCTGGGTTTTTAACTCTCCAAACATACCATCCGTTTCTAACTACCATTTTTCCGTATTTGTATTTATTTGGGCGACCCGACTCGGCATGAAAATGAGATAAACGCGCGTTTGTATTGATTACATTTTGACCAAACTGCAAAGCTCTTAAACTAAAATCAGCATCTTCATACAAACCATATCCTTCAAAATATCCAGAAAACTTAATTTGATCTAAAACTTGTTTTTTGAATGACATGGACATTCCTATTAGTAAATCTACTTCATAAGTCTTTCCTGTCAGCGGAAATCCTGAGGTTCCGCCATGCGAATAATTTGGCATTTTACCGGATCCTAAAGTAGAGTTTAGCTTTAAGTAATTCCTAACAACGTTCCGCAAACCTTCTTTGTAATAAAACCCCTCAAACAAATAGTATTTTTTCTGATCATACAAAACGTCAGGATCCTGTTTTTTCCAACCGTACTCATTAATTGCAATCCCTCCTACGCCAGCTATAGCTGAATTTACATTGAATGTTTCGATAATCTGCTTAAAGTAATCCGGTTCTAAAACGGTATCGTCATCCAGAAAGCAAACAATTTCACAGTCTGTATTTACCTTAGAAACACCGTAGTTTCGTTGTCTTGTAAGGCCCCTATTATCTTTAGAAACCAGGAAATATTCTAAATTCTGAAACTTGTTTTCTTCTACAACAGTTTTGGTCTCATTATTAATGGAACCATCGATAATAAGGATTTGATTTGGATACAATAATTGTTTTTGAATCGACTGCAATAAAGCTTGCAATGATTCAGGGCGCATATAAGTACAAATAATTAGCGAAAAATTCATTAAATTCTATTTAGAAGCTATAAATATTAAATTGTTGTATCCTTTTTTTCTATTGTACAACTGTCCTTTCATAGCATGAAATTCCTCGATTGAATAAACTTCTATATCCCTAAATCCTGATTCTTTTAGATCTGTAATCAATCCTTTCTTCGTATAATAATATCCTGAAACTTTAAAACCTTTAAAACCGGTGTTTCTGTTTCCTACTTTTTCTCCTAAAAAAAGAGAAAAAAGTCCTCGTAATTTAAAATACATCGTTTTCCTCAAAGCTCCAATTTGGTTATGAACCGTTCCTAATAGAACACCGTCCTCAGCCAAAATTTGACGGGCATTTTTAAAAATTGTCAAACGATCTTTACGAACAGGCACATAGGTTAACATACTATTTAATATGGTTACCAGTTCAAACTCATTCGCAACTTTATTAAAATCCTTTGCGTCACCAACAATAGTACTGGTAATTATATCAATACCCCAAACTTTTAAATTCTGGTTGCATTTCTCAATCATATTATCCGAAATATCAGAGGCAACAATTTGATTTGGTTTATAAAACTTTGCAATGCCAGTAAGTTCTCTTCCGGTTCCGCAGCCAAAAACTTTTATACGATCTATTTTCCCTATCTTATCATAACGCTTTAAACTACTTTCGAACATAAAATGCTCAAAATCTGAAATTGATGTCATTACCTCTTGTGTAGCGATAATATCTTCTCTTTCCCAAAAAGATTTATTTTCTACTTTCATTTTTTAACCTTTTAATTGATGCTAAAATTTTTGCCATTGCTCTTTTATGTGGTTTCATATATTTTTCAAAAAAAACATAGATCGAAAATAACAAACTATTATTAATTAAATAATAAGCTGAATCCTCAGCTAAAATCTGTTTTGTATTAAAACCATTTTTAAAATCTTGTACCCCCTTAGAACCCCCTAATGACAGATTATATCCTTTATTCTTTTCCGAAAAAGATAACTTTATTGCTTCCCATTGTAATAAATGTCCAACAAGCAGATCTGGTTTCTCTTTTTTAGTACCTCCCAAAATATAGGTATAATAACCTCCTGCTTTTATTATAAAAATTGCGCCCTTTACTTCATTGTCTTTAGTTCCTACAATAAATTTAGCAATCCCTTTTTCAATTAAATCTACTATTGTTTCTTTAATATCATTCCAATCTCTAAGTCCGTAATTTGCCTTTTGTGCATTCTCTAAACATATTTCATATGCTCGTTCTATTTCATTATAAGTTACAGCATAACTAATTGTGACTCCTTTTCTTTCTGCACTTCTGATATCTCGTCGCACTGATGACTTAAAATCTAATAGCAGATCATCTATTGTATTGTATTTATTTAAATCTAACCAATTTAATCCTGTAAAAGAAAATACATATTTAAAACGATTCCCTTTTTTAAAGCTGTGTTTTTTTAAATATTTACTATAATAAATATCTTTCTCAAATTTTAAAAGAGAAGGAGACGCTATTTGCAAACAACTTGTTTTAAGAAAATTAGACCTATTAATTGCTGCTTCTATGATTTGGGGCAAAACTAAGTTATTCTCATTTAGAAGTAATGGTACATAAGGAATAATATAAAATTTAAAGAACGATAATTTCGGAATTACTGCACCGTAGCCTCCAATTATTTCTTCATTTTCAATATATAATCCTACCTCAAAATCAAAACCATATGATTGATAAGACTTAAGCCAATCTGAAAGCACTAAATGACTTCCGTTACTATTTGCGATAACAAATTCATCCCATTTGTCAAGCCAATATTTTTCTTTAGTAAAAAGGATCTTCATTAGGTAAATTTTCTAAAGGTTAAATCAGATTTACTCTTCATAAAAATAACACCTTCAGCATCAACATCTAAAACAACTTTTTCAAAACCCTGCCAATACTCAATTAACTGTGTAAGTGTTGGATTCCAGATTTTATTATTTTTAATTTTATCGGAAAGACTTTTAAATCTTTCATCCACTTTCTTGTCTATTTGTACTGGAGACGAAAATAATTTCCCTGCATGGTATTCCATAGGAACCGAAAAATAGGTATGTGCTATAAAAACACCTTTTTCACTTATTAATAACTGTATATTTTCTTCTGATAATGATTTTCTAAAATCCAACATTTCTAATGTCTGGAAAATATAAAACTCTTCCTCCGCAATGTTATGTTTGAATAAGATTGGAGAATATTGTGCTAATTTATATGCTTTCCCTTTATTTGTTTTCCATGATACAAAAACCTTCAAAATAGAAACACTTAACTTAAAAAAGTCTTTAACCAGCGGAAAAAATGACTTTAATCGTTTTTGAAAAAATACTTTTTTGAAGTTTGTTGCCGCATCTTTGTATCTTAAAATCATCTTTTCATCATTATAATAATGGAAAAAAATGTTTTTAATCATCAACTGTGTTTTCTTAATTAAGCGGCTGTCTTTATTGCCTTTTAAAAAAATTGACAGCGTAAAATGCTTTGTATTTAACTGATTTATTACACCATTTGTAGTAGTACCCGTGTCAATATAATTCCAAAGAACATTAATCTTTTTACCTTTTAAAAGACTACTAAAGTTTTCTTCAGGAATATTATTGTTTTCAAAAAGCGAAAAATTGTAGGGCTGAAACCCGTGATCAATCCAGACTTTCAAATCCTCTAATGGTGGAACAAATTGTTCAAAATCCTCAAAACTTTCGACGTTTGGTTTGATAGATTGTGAAAGTGAATGGTAACACAACTCGTGCCCTTCCTCATGCCATTTTAAAAGTTCCTCTTTCTGATTTTGAAAAGATGCATTTTCTTCCCGCTTTGAGAAATGATTTAAAAAAAAACCTTTTGTTACTTTTATATTGTGTTCTTTGAAAAAATGCCTTTGAAGGACTAAATTTTCAGCAGTGTCAAAATCACAGTGATCTGTAAAACAAGCAATCGCAATAAAGGGTTCTCTGGATCGGCTTAATTCAATAGCTTCGTTTTGAGGAAATAATAAAGCAGGGATTTCAACAAAATTAAACTTTTGTTTGGCCGCTATTATAGTCTTTCTATTTTGACTCCCTGAATAATTTGTAATAGGCGATGCTGATTCGGGATTGAATCTCCATAGTAAAACAGTTGGATTATGATGATCAATTTCCCAAATTCCACCTGTTATGTTTGCCTGAACAACTTTATCATTCTGAAGTTTTACAATTTTGGGACTAAACTCATTTGCGATAAAATTAGTTTTTAATTTTTGCCATGTATAATCGTGGCTACGAAACTGTGTTACCGGTTTTGAAAAAACAATTTTTATATCGAACGAATTACAGTCTGAAAGATTAACCTGAGCGAGATCAATACTCACTTTGCGTGATTGATTATCAAACACAAGTGTCTGACTTTGCAAAGGTTTTATAATAGTTATAGATTCTATCAAGTCTTTTTATTTACTAATTAATTCTTTTGCCCAATACAAGCTTTGCTTCCACTGCTTTTGGAAGTTTCTATAATAATGTAATGGATTCTTAATTGCCTGAGCCTTATAAAATTTAAAAAACAAGATTACTTTATATCCGCTTATTTGCTCTTCTGTTAAGTGTAATTGCTTATACAACATGATTGTAGGCGAAGGTTTAGGCTGAACTAGATCATCTTTCCAGGCTAAAACAGGTTTTGTTCTAAATCCTCCCATCGGGGCACTTAAATGTAAAATTTCAGGACTAGGAAAATATACAACGTCTGCTCCTATATTGCGCAATTGCATTCCAAAATCAGTATCCTCTCCATAACCAAATTCAAACCCCATTCTAAAAGAAACTTTTTTAAGCAATACACTAGTCATAAAACTATTCCCTGACCCAAATATTGAGGACTGATTTACGACATCAAGTTCTTTTGTTTCGTTTTTCTTTAAGTAACTGTTATTTACAACTGTTACGCCAAATTTTTTACATTTCTTTAAAGTTTTTTCTATCAAATCAGGAGCAAACCTGTTATCATCATCATTCAAAAAAACCCATTCACTCTTGACTTGTGCTAATGCCAGATTTCTTGCATTACAAGCTCCTGCCTGGTGTGTAAATGTATGTTTAATTTCAAATGGCCAACTTTCAGTTTGAAGATAATCAAGTTCTGAGACACTTTCTACATTTGTATTCTGTTCTACAATTATAACGTTTTTAGGCAAATGAGTCTGTACTGATAAATCTTTTAAAACATCGTATAAATATTGTTTTCGTCCAATAGTTGGAATTATTACATCAATAGTTTCTGTACTGGATATATGCTTTGATGAATAAACCTCAATATGCTCTAATAAATCATCTTCCAATTTTCGTCTTCGATAAATAAGACAATACAGCAATGGAAGAATGCTTAGTTTTCTTTTAAACAGCAACATATTCAAAAACAGCAGAAATACCCAACGGGTTCTATAATGTTGTTTTACAAATCGAAATAATGTGTAAAGCTGCGTTTCCTGCTCTTTTAATTCTACAGTGGTATCAATCAATAATGCTGGCTCTGAATAGCAAAAAAGACCTTTTTCCATGGTCAGTTTTGCCAAAGAATGCAAAAAATAATCAAAATTATACGTGATTTTAATTTTCCCATTCAGTGCTGATAAAACGGAGGCATTAAGACCGCCAACAATGCTGCTTGTCTGCCAGGTCGGATAATTAACTTTTTTATTAATTTTTACAAATGGCGACTCCTCGACATAACCTATAGAATCTGACAAGAACGATTTTGAAAATGGATTGTAAGACGCCATTATTTTAGAATGATGAAAAACATCCTGAAATTTTGAAATATTTAAATTTGATTTAAAATCAATATGACACCAAACTATTAAACTTTTGGGATACAGGGCAGCCATTTCAAATAGTGTTTTTGCAATATTGACTTGCGAAAAATGCACTATTTTCTTTTCGAACTCTACCTCAACTACCTTATTTTTTTTATGATAAATAATTATCATTGCGGCTTTAAATTTTGGTTTATTATTTTTTTATAAAATTCAATATTCTCTAGTACTATTTTATTAATATCAAATTTAGCTTCTACTCTTTCTCTGGCTTGTTCTCCTATCTTTAAGCAAAGCGATTCTTCTTTAAGCAATGCTGTTATTCTATTGGCAAATAAATCATGATCTGCAGGATGTACCAGATAACCGCTTTCTCCGTCGACTATAAGTTCTTGCGCCCAGCCAATATTACTATTAACTACACCTTTTTTCATTGCCATAGATTCTATCGTAACCATTCCTAATGTTTCGGCAAAGGTTGGAAATACACAAACATTCGCTTTCTTTATGTAGTTCTGCACTTCATTATATGGAATTTTACCCAGATATTCTACATTATTCAAATCCTCCTTTTTAAACTGATTTTGCATCAATTGCCAGGTAGAGATTGAGTTTGTTTTGATATCTCCGGAGTCACTACCAATTAAAACTAGTTTTGCGTCGGGGAAATCTTTTCGTACTTTGTTAAAAATAGCAGGCAGTTCTAAAACTCCCTTTTTACGAATTAAGGTTCCAACATACAAAATCAGCCCTTTTTCGTAAATCGCTGGGGAATCGTTTGTAAAGTTTTGCAGTTTTAATCCGTAATGAATTGTTTTTATTTCTGTATTCTTTAAGTTAAATATTTTCTTCGAAAGCGCTCCGGCAAAAGTTGTTGGTGCTATAAATCCTTTTGCTCTTTTGAGTGCTAATTTTTCTGACCAGTAATTTTTTAGTTTCTGCTTTCTTTCTTCTAAATGGCAGAAATAGGCATCACTACCGTGAAATCTAATTATTAATGGAATTTTAAAATTCATAAGCGCTGTTATTCCGGTCCAATCCGGCGCTTCAATAATATCAATCTCTTTTTTAGCAATGGTTTCGTTTATGACTTTTTCGATTTTTTTTCTGTTAAAATAAAATTTCAAAAAACGTATTCTACTATCAGTTAAACTATAAATCGTTACATTTTCTTCTTCAAGAATAAATTCTTCTTTTTGACCGTATATAAAAACCGAAACTTTAATTCCCAAAACATTAAGTTTCTCCACTAGATTATAAACACTTGTACCTAAACCTCCATCATGACCAAATGCCTTATGCGGATAATGCGACACTATGTATGCTATATGTAATTTATCTGCCATAATTTATTTTATCGAAAGCATTTTTTTGATTCTCTTTTTTAGTTGTATTTTTTTTTGTCTTACATATTTTTTAAGACTATAGCTGTATCCGCCTATGTCTAAGAATTTCCCAGCAAAAAAACACAATACAATGTCAGCTGAAAAAACATCATCTGATTCTTGCAGTTTATATTTGTTTCGCTGCAAATAGCTATCATAATTATGTTTGCTTGTTGTTACTGTTTTTGGAAATGAGAAGATTTTCGAAAACAGGCCAAAATCTTTTTGAACTAAAAACTCATTGTGATTAAATGCATTTGAAACTTTGAACGTTTTAACAACGCTATTAATAACGTTTTTACTTCCTGATTTTTTAAGCTCTAGCCAGCTTGCATACAATAAAAAAGGTGGTAATAAATAATCTTTCTTCAAAAAGTAGGTATCCTCCTGTGTATCTATTTCCTTTTTTTCAAAAACAATATTCACATCAAAATAATCACTAATGTAGTTTTTAATCGTTTCTCTATTCTTTTTTGTTTCGATGTAAAAAGCTAAATTTTCCAGTTTAGGTTTATCACCAATATAATTGTAATTTATCCAGTTCTCCGGATAATAATCTTTATCATCTAGTTCTAAACTTTTTAATCCATCAAAATTTTTATGGGGCCTTACTATTTTTGAATTTTTCTTTTGTCCTAACCATGCTGACCACCATGAAAAGGTAGAGTTACTAATTATGAAATCGTTGCATAATGATCCTAAACATAATTGTTCGGCTTCATTTAGCTGATCTCCAAAAAAAGCATTTTCTAGAAATGAAAAATGGAATTTGCAGTAGTTGATATCATCACTTAAAACAATCAAATTGCGGGCTTGCCAATCAGGAAAAAAACGGGCTAAACTATTTAGATAATAATGTATGGGTAATTGAAGGTAATCCGGATGATCTACAAAGTCCCCTCTTCGGATTGAAATTAGGATTGTAGGTTTGGCAAAAGCCTCCTGATATTTTTTCTTTAGCCGGTCTGTTAAAACTTCTGAAAACTCAAAATAATGCTTCGCTAATTCTTTGTCAAAGTACTTTTCTGTCTGAAGCCAACCTAAAATATCATAGTTCTCTCTCCCTAATTCTCTTTTATAATAATTGTATTCTTTTTCTTCAACCTCGATAAAACTGAGCAGATCTGTTTCCAGCAATGGTAATTTGTTCTTAAAATAGGACTGATATTTCCAGTCTGGAAAAAGAAAATCTTGTCTGTTTTCAACCGCCAATCCTATAGTAGATGCAATTTGAAAAAGCTGATTCCCTAAATTTCCTTTCTTACCCAGTTTGCTGTATGTAATCATTTTGTAAAAATATGTACTGCTAGATTCCTTACATTTATCTATTAAAAAAATCTTTTAGTATTGTAGCGGTAAACATTTTAGATCCAGTACCATTCATGTGTCCACAAGAAGAAAAATATTTATTCTCTTTAACTATGTTTTCATAGTTATAAATTTCAGGATATGCCTTTTTTACCTTCTCGAAATAATTCATTCCAACAACATTTTCACACATAGGAGTCATCACAGTTATTAGATTGATATTATTTTTTTTGCATATCCTTTTAATTTCTTCATAGTATTTATTGTGCGGCAAAGGGTTCAGATTAACAATATTATTTTTCATATTCCCGTTTTCAACACCGACTAACTCATAATACCCTCCATTATCTAAACTACTGGTCCTTTTATGAATAATATTAAAGAACATTTCTCTAAATCCTATTTTAGTTTCAAATTTTATGTATCTATAAAATGGAATATAATATAGTTCGTTAAAGTTTTTTTGTGTTTGAAAATGCTCTTTTACTACTTTGGAATTATGAATATAGGGCAAAAATGCAGCAGAAATTCCTTCGGACTGATCAATACTGGCAAGACTTAAATCTGCTTCAAGTATAATGTTCTTGATTTCATACTTCCTTTCTACCATCAGTTTTAGCATCAATGCAGCTTCAAATAAATGCGAACCACTCATTCCGTAATTAAAGGTTTTTAAGCCTTTATCTTCAAACATCGAAGTGACAAAATGATTGTTTGCTCTTGATGAACCTAAAATTACAACATCGTATTTTCTTCCTTCCGAATTATAAACCTGATCTATTTTATTTCTGTTTTTACATTCTATGAACATTGCAGAATATAATCCATCTAACACAATTGCCAATAAAATTGTTATCAGAACAATTTTGGATATAAAAATTAAAAATTGCTTCATTAAAATTGAAAGTATATAAATTCTTTATAGTCTGAAAAAACTCCAAAAGCCAGAATCGCGAAAATAGCGAAACTTACTCTAAGCAGACTTCTTTTACCAGACAACGGTTCAACTCTATTACGATTATTCCATTCAACTAAAGCAAATAGAAGTATAAATATCAACAACTCGTAATTATAACGGTCATTTTCCAGGTATTGAAAACCAAAATCTCTGTTTGTAAAAATTCTTTTCAAATACTGAACTGCATCTGTTATCGTTTTAGATCTAAAGAATACCCAGGCTACACAAGTCAGTAGAAATGTATACAAAATGCTTAAAATGACTTTTGCAGAATCAAAATTCCATTTTAACACAATTGAATCCATATTATTTCTGTTCTTATCCGACAATAATAGAGGTAGAAAATAAACGGCATTAATGAATCCCCAAGCGATATAAGTCCAATTGGCACCATGCCAAAACCCGCTTACAACAAAAATGATAAAAGTATTTCTAACTTTCATCCAAAGTCCGCCCTTACTTCCTCCTAATGGAATATACAGGTAATCCCGAAACCACGATGAAAGCGAAATATGCCATCGACGCCAAAACTCTGCAATATCTCTTGAAAAATAAGGATAATTGAAATTTCGCAATAAATCTAATCCAAACAATTTTGAAACACCCAGTGCAATATCTGAGTACCCTGAGAAATCTCCATATATTTGAAAAGCAAAATAAATGGCTCCCATTATTAAAGAGAAAGAATTCATTATAGGATAATGATCAAAAATAGCATTAGCATAAGTAGCACAAGTATCTGCAATGACTACTTTTTTAACCAGTCCCCAAATAATTTGATAAACCCCTTCCTTCGCTTTTTCAAAATCAAACTCTCGTTTTACTTTTACCTGGGGCAATAAATGGGTAGCTCTTTCTATGGGGCCCGCAACCAAAAGTGGAAAATAGCTCACAAATAAAGAATAATCAACAAAATTATATTCTGCTTTAATGCGTTTATAATAAATATCGATAACATATGATAATCCGTGGAAGGTATAAAATGAAATTCCAACCGGAAGAATTACGTTCAATAAAATTGGACTTGCCTTTAGTCCTGCCGAATTTAACAATTCTGCAAATGAAGAGGCAAAGAAGTTGTAGTATTTAAAGACTCCTAAAAATCCTAAATTGACTAAAATACTAAGCCAAAACCAGAATTTACGGCTTTTTTCAGATTTCCCTTTTTCAATCTGAATTCCAGTGTAGTAATCCAGAAAAGTTGAAAAAACTAATAAAAACAGAAATCTCCAGTCCCAACAGGAATAGAAATAGTAACTGGCAACAATTAATAAAGCATTTTGAGTGCTTTTGTTTTTATTAAAAACAAACCAATACAAGAAAAAAACGATTGGTAAAAAAATAGCAAAAGCTATTGAATTAAAAAACATAAAATTTTATTGTTTTAATATAGAATCAATATTGTCCCAGATTGTTTGTGATGACATAGTTGGATTCGTCCCTGCTACAATTTCATACCATCTTTTACCATCCGGAACATTCGATAATTTTCGATCCAGAATCTGTTTTACCTGGTTTTCTAAATCTGTTTTATTTGTACAGAATATTACTGCTTCCTGACTAGGCATACTTCTGAAATGGACATATTTGTAATTTTGACCTATATCTCTTATCCCCTTTTTTAACTGCGGTTGCTCATAATTAAAATAGATACAAGGTTTGTCATGTGCTACAAAATCAAATACAGTAGATGAACATACATTAGCTACGAATTCTGAGTGAGCACAAACGTTGTGCAACGATGCCAGATCTTCTTTAGTTGGAAAAATCTCATTCCAATTTTCACCTATCGGTTTCCATAACGGATCCGAAACGGATATAACATCTCTATAAGAATCAAGTATACTGTCGTATCGATTTGTGGTGTCTACAGGGCATTTACGGTAAATAATACCCACATTTTCTCCTTTAGCATTTAAACTTCGCACAGCATTTGCAAGATCTTCCAGATAATATTGATCTAAAGGCGATGTTGTTTCATCATCTCCCGAAAAACAAATGTATCTTTTGGAGCTATCTAAGTTGTTTTCATTTAAAAAAACTTCTCTGCTTTTAAACAAGTTTTTATCATAATGAGGCTCAAATTGTGGTGTTCCCGTTACAAAGACCTGAGATGACGTTACAAAAGGATAATATTTCAGGATCTCTTCTTTCATTAAATCACTCCAGACAAAATAATAGTCGGCTTCGACTACTTGCATTGCTTTAGGAACATTATCCCATGAATACACAAAAGCAACTACAGGAATCTTTAGATCTTTAGCTGCCAATAATGCACTAATCGATTGAGTCGCTCGCTGAGTCGTACAGAAAATTAAATCCGGTTTGTTCTCTTCTAGTTGTGCTTTACAATATTGATATTTCGAAGTCGAACGTTCGAGAGCATTGATACGCTTTCTTATTCTTAAAATTCCTTTTTCAGATGAATTACAGCCAATTAGTAATTTAATATAAGCTGTTTTTAAAGTATTCTTTAAACCGTCATAACTAAAAGGAAATTTGTAGGTCTCATATACTTTATCGTTGAACTTTTTTTGTGAGACATTAAGCTCTATATGCTTTCGGACTCTTGAAAGAACGGGCGTTAAAGGATGAGTCTTATGATTTTCAATTTTAACTTCCTCATACCCCAACTCTTCTTTCAAAGAAAAAACCGTGTTATTCCAATAAACGATTTGATAATCTTTTTTTTCTCCAATTTCTTTAAAAGGCGTAAACGCAAAATTTCGCAGTCCTACACCATCCGGAAGAAAAATAAATATTTTTTTTTTCATTGTAATAAATCAAACCATTAAAATCTATAAAAGATTTATCTTTTTACAAAAATGTCTTTTATTAATTGATCTTTTTATTTTTAAGTTTTTCACGCTGCACCTGTTCAATAGGTAAAATATCAGTGTTTTTAAAAGTCATAGCACTATGCACTGCTTTTAAATCTCGTGCCAATTTTCGAAGTCCCATTGGCTCTAAAGATGCTGCATGGTCAGTTCCTTTCCAGGTTCTGTCAATTGTATAATGGCGTTCAATAACTGGTGCACCTAATGTATATGCTGCAATATCTACCGCAATTCCTAAATGATGTCCCGAAAAACCAATATGTTTAACTATATCTCCATACTTCTGACTTAGAAAACTGATATCCAGCAAACATACATCTTCAAAAGGAACAGGATATCCTGATGTGCAATTGTATAAGACCAGGTCTTTATTTCTATTTTTTTCGACGAAATAATTTACTAAAGTATCTATCTCCTCTTTTGTAGTCATTCCGGTTGATATATGAATTTCTCCCGAATAATTGTCACACAACCACTCCAACATCTCAAAATTATTATTGCAAGCTGAAGGAATTTTGATGAAAGCGGGATTTAGAGACGTAATCTCTTTAGCAGAAGTGGTATCCCAAACAGAAGTAGAATACAGTATCCCGATCTCTTCACAATATCGCTTTAATTCGGCATGCTGATCAACGTCAAATTCTAAATACTCACGGTGTTCTCCATATGTATCACCATAAGAATTAGATGCATTTGGATGCGGTGCGTTGTATTGCTCCTCCGTCAATAATTCTTTGTTATTACGTTTTTGAAACTTAACTGCGTCAACATTACAAAAAATGGCTGCTATTTTTATCAACTCTTTTGCAATTTCCATATCTCCTTTATGGTTACAGCCTATTTCGGCAATTACAAAAGGCTTTTCAAATTTATTCATATCTATTATTGTACTTTTTAATAATATCGCATACTTCACGAATGGCGCCGTTCCCAGAATGATGAGACAATACAATATCTGCATTCATTTTTACAATATCTACTGCATTTGCTGGTGCAAAAGACCACCCGCAACTACAAATGTTTGTCAAATCATTTACGTCATCTCCTACATAGGCAACGGCCGCAAAACTACTATTTCTGTCCTTAATAAAATGCTTTAAAAAGGAGTATTTATCCTTAACACCTAAAAAAGTATTTTTAATTTGAAGTTTTTTCATTCTCTGTTCTACCAACTTTGAATTCTCTGAGGTTAATACTACAACCTCAACCCCATTTTGTCTTAAAATTTCGAGTCCCATTCCGTCACGCATATCAAACTTTTTGGCCATTTCGCCCTCTTTGTCATAATAAACCGAACCATCTGTAAAAACACCATCTACATCCAGAACTAAATATTCTATTTTTTGATTTTGCTTCAGTGTCTTCTGACGTCCTATTAAAAGCGTCTCTATACTATTCCAATCGGAAAGACTATCTATTTCAATCAAAGTATCCTCAGACATCTCGACCAATCCTATCTTACCGCTTATTCTGTTTTTCTTATCCAAAAAAGCTTCTTTAGTACTGCAATAAACGGCACCATTTTCTATTAACAAACCTTCGAAATCCTGCCTTCTTGGTCTATTAAAAATATCATAGTTCATTGGTTCACCTTGTTTATTCCAAATAAACCGATGTGTTTTTACAACACTAATTGCGGAGTCAAAAGATTCATTTGTTATTCGCGAAAGTGCGGTATTAATATCAACAGTTAAAGTTAGCGGGGAAGTCGCCTGAAGCAGGCATATTATGTTGTAGTCATGATTAATTCTCTCTGAAAACTCTAACATTGCACTCTCTGTTGAGGAAGTATCACTTGCATTTTCTTCGTTGCGCAATAATGGAATTACCTTATTGGTCCAGGTATATTCTTTTTCTATAAAGGCAATGATCTCTACATCATCGGTAAATACATATATCTGATCTAAATCAGAAAAAATAGCTTCCGTAAGAACCCATGAAAAAAGAGGACGCCCTACCATTTTCTTTTTATTTTTTCCAACAATTCCTTTAGAACCTTTTCGAAGTGGAATAATTCCTATTTTTTTCATAGCAGATTATATTAATCAATTTATAAAGAATCCATTATTTCTAGTATTCTTAAACTATTTTATGTGTGATGTTTAAAATCTAATTTTTTACTTTTTCAACAGAACTGTATAATTCTATTATCTTTAATCTGTTACTTTCTCTATCGTATCTTTCTTTTATGACATTGATATTATACGAAAAAGCATTTTCTATCATTGCAGGGTTTAAAATTGCCTTTTTTAGTAACTCTTCAATATGCTTAGCATTTAATGCATCTTGAATAAGTAATCCGTTCTGTCCATCGTTTATAAGTTCAGCTGTTGCATCGCCCGGATTAGACTGAATTGGAAAAGCCCCCATACCCATTGCTTCGATTAAAGAATTGGGCAATCCATCTGACAAACTATTACCAATGTAAATATAACTCTCTCCCATTATTCTCATTAGTTCGTTATTTTCGATAAATTCCGATCTTAAATAAACTGTGATTTTACTATTGGCAAATCGGCTATTATTTTGAATGTAATCTTTAATTTCCAAATCTGCTCCAAATACAACAATACGGTACTCGTTGAGTAATAACAAAATCTCACTGTTTAAGGCTTTAACTACAGTAATTCCTTTACCAATTTCATTGTTATACCCTTTTATCAAAATTGTTTTTCGGGATGCCGGAGGAATAACCCGTTCCTCTTTAAATTCAAATCCTCCATTACCTGGAAAAACTCCCAGAAATTTGTTTCCGAAGCCTTTTTCTGTGGCAATTTTAAAATCTCTAAAACAATCTGTTATTAAGTAATTGGTTCTTTTTAACGTTTTGGACATCAGTACGTCTGAAATTCCAATCTGTTCTGAAAAAAACATATCACTGCCCCAGGAGGAATAGACCCATTGGATAGCAGAATATTTCTCCATTACTTCCAAAATTGGTAAACAAGAAAGCTGCATTTCGAAGCTATGGACTAAATCTGGCTTTATTTCCAGCAACTTTTCCTCAAAAATGGTCGCTGTGTTATACTCATTAAATTGTTGTATAAAGTTATAGAAACTACGAAATTTACTTTTTAAAAATTCACGTCCCGGGTAATTCCATCGCAGTTTCCATTCCACAATTTGATTTACCCAACTAATTCTTTCTACCTTTTTTTTACTGTCCAAAACATCAAACCAATAGACTTCATGCCCTGCATTTTCAAGCTGTTCAACCCACCTGAAAAAATGCTGTGAAGCCATTGCAACCATTAGAATCTTCATAACTATAATTTAATTTTTAAATTAATAGTTTGTTCCAATTTTGAATACTCATATTGATAAGGCTGGTTTCTTAAAGAAGAAACGATAGTTAGCAAAATGGCATCATTAATTGTATCAAAGGAAAGAAACTGAAAATGTTTTTTTCCTATTATTCTTTTACATTCATTTTTGAAACTATTGCAAAGTGCATGTTTTTCAATATCAACATTTATCACAACATCTTTTAAGTTTACCAGTGTTCCTGATAAAAATGCTTCAATATCATTTTTTTCGTTGGTTATTTTCAAGCTGTAATCCGGTTGATTCAAACTAAGATAATCCTGATTTACAGGCAAAATACCCCAACTAGAATTACGATTTGCTTGAATAACCTTCATTTTTTGTATCTGCTGAATGTACTGATGATTTATTTTTTCAAGCCTACTATGAAAGGGTTCGAGACTACTTTTATTTCTATAAGTTTTAGGATGCCATTGATGCAGGATATAGAGATCGTCATTGTAAAAGTTGACTTTAACTTTTTTGTTTTGCAGCCGAATATGAACATCCGTATCTTCTGCTCCCCAACCATGATAAAACTCATCATAGCCGTTTATACTTTTTAACATCGCAGTCGAATACAATGTCATTCCTGTCGCTTCTTTACCGGATAAGTGATTTACTTTATACGTCTTAAAAGATTTGCTTTTTTTTGATTCTTCCTGATCTAAAAAACCAACTTGAAAATAAGTAATTTCATCTTCACTCTTAAGCTCGTTTAATTTTTCAATAAAGTCCTCTCGAAAAATCATATCAATATCTCCAACAAAAAAGCAAGTAGTGGTGCATTGCAATAAAGCAATGTTTATCGCTCTTGCCTTATTCCAGAGTTGTTTTTTCACGGGGCATGAAATAAGCTGTACAAAAGAATAATCCCCTACAAATTTACTTAAAGCAAGTGCATTAGAATCTTCACTTCCATAATCGATTAAAATAACTTTAAAAGATAGATTAGATTGATCCTTCAAAGAGTCCAAACAATTCTGAACTATCTTTAAATCCCGATTTCTATAGGTCAATACTATTGTTATCATTTCTGAAAGATATGTTCGTTCTTTAAATCAGTTTGTCTGAATAGTAACTTTTTATAACTATCATTAAACTTTTGGATTTGAAAATTGTTATGGGCATATAAATATGCATTTTGCGCTATTTTCTCCCTGTAATTGATATTCATTATCAACTCTGCGATAGAGGCCGTAAATTTTTCTACAATGATTTGCTCATCGGTATCATCAATTACAATTCCGTTCTCATCATTTACGATATGCTCCGTAATACCGCCTACATTAGTTGTAATGGGTACAACACCATGCGCCATTGCTTCCATAATTACCATTGGAAACCCTTCTCTACTGGAAGTAATAAGAAGAAAAGTCATATTCTTATAGATTTCTCTCAAAGAGTCTTTATTGGTCACCTCTCCTAAAAATAAAACGCCTGCGGAGTCAATGCTTTTTTTATTACTTTTCATTCCGGTTCCCAGCATTTCAAACTGAGCATTTGGAAAGTTCGGAATAACATTTTTTGCTATCTGAAGAAACAACTCAGGTCTTTTTTCATGCGCCCATCGACCTACAAAGCCAATTTTAATCTTACCCGCATCCTTCTGATAAAAACTATTGTCATCTATCTCAATACCATTTTCAATTTTTATAATTCTTTCATTATATGCAGAATCAATATTGTTAGTCTTGTATTGACTAATTAAATCGAGTTTTGTTTTTTCATTTATAACTACTCGATAATCTAAATATTCTACAGCAGAAATACTATCGTCCTCAATACCCAAATCGGGATATGAAAAAGCATGAATTAAATCTATTTTATTGATTCTTTGATCCAGAAAAGGTAACAATTCATAAAAAAAAGTAGCATTTGAGCTAAAGACAGTTTCAAGATTATGATTTTTATTGAGTGATTTAATTATTATCTTTTTTAAAACCTTAATAAGAAGCTTGTTTTTTTTAGTGACAATTTTATTGATTAAGATAACTTCTGAAAGCTTCTGAAAGCTTGCTAAAAAATTAACCGTATTTGAATTTTGTGTAAAAAGTACACAGCTTTTCTTCCCTTGAACTGATTTAACAATATTAAGATGTACTCTTTCGGCACCACCCGTATGATAAACCGGAAAAAAGAAAACGATATCTGATTTCCTTATTTTTCTATTTTCAAAAAGGCAGAATAAAAGCAAATAGTATAATGCACTAAAAAAATTTAATGTTTTCCTTGCCTTTTTTTTCAATACTTTTTTCACGTTTGTTTTCTTAATGTACTTAATAATAAGAGATCTTTACTCCTTTTTATTCCTCAAAAGAGCTTTCTTTAAGGAATACAAGTACAATTTCGCCAAAGATAATTTCCCTTTTTCTTTTCTGAATAACTGACTGAACAATTTAAATGCTTTTATAAATTTTCGCTCTCGATTGTAGGCCAGAACCAATCCACATTCTTTTTCAAAAATACATTTTAAGACCGTTTCCCTATACTTTTTAAAATGAGTATCGTTCAGGATATTTCTTCTGATTTTTAAATCTTTCGTATACCAGTCTTTCAGCTTATACGATATCCCTATATTTTTTCTGTAAACAGCCGTAACATCTTGTATATAATGTATTTTGCCTCCTTCTTTCAGAGTCCATAAATATGTTGGCCAATCTCCATAGGGATATTGATCAATCCATTGAGGAAGCGGCTCCTTAAATTGTATATTTCTGAAAAGAGCTGTAACGGAGAAAATAAAATTAGCATAAATCAAATCATTAAAATCTTTGCAATCTGATTGATTAGAATCTGAAAAAACATTAAATTCACCATTAGGAGATAAGAATTCCAAACCGGTATGGACAATCGAGTATTCTAAGTTATTTTCTAAGAAATCAACTTGTTTTTGAAGCTTAAAAGGATCAGTCCAGTAGTCATCGCCATCACATATTGCAATGTATTTTCCATCACATTCTTTTATAGTTCGTATATAATTAGCAATAAGCCCTATATTTTTTTCAGGACTTGGGAGCAATTTTATCTGATCTCCATAACAACGAACATATTCTTCGCAAACGGCTCTGGTGTTGTCAGAACTGCAATCTTCTCCTATCACCAATTGAAAAGGAAAATTTAGTTTTTGACTCAAAATACTTTCAATAGTCTGCGCGACAAACTTTTCCTGATTATAGGTAAGTATAAAAACACTAACCATAATTTGTTTCTCACCAACCATCTTTTTCTCCTCCTTCATTAAATTTAATATGCTCTACGTGCTTATATACTTTTTTTTGATAAAATCTCACCCAATGTAAAATTATAACCTATTTGAAATAAATTTAAAGCTAATCAGCCTCTGAAATATCTTTTTAAAAAATGGCAAAACACCTATTTTTAGTGCCATTTTTTTTAAAAAAAGACCTAATTTGTAGGTGTTTGAATCTTTACACAATGCTAATTTGTATCTATAATCTAAACTAGATTTATAAAACCTTGAAATCAGAACAACTGACAATCTGTTATATTCTTTCGGAGTAAGTATAGTCTCTAAATACTCGATCGCTTTTATAAACTCCGGAAATAAGTTTTCATTTTTAGTCATACTCTTTGGATTTCTTCTATAATAAGCCAAAGGTTCATCCTTAAAAAAAATCTTATTTGTCTTCTGAAACAAACTTACCCACATCACCCAATCTTCTTTCGCTCTTAAATTTTCAGGAAATCGAAAGTTCTGAAAGAGCGAAGATTCAAAAATACCACAATGAATCGGAATAGTAAAAGAATCTTCCCATTGGTACAAAATCGATTCTAAATTAAAAAGTTCTGCTTTTAAATCACAATAAGGACTTGACAGAGTGTTGATATCTTCGTCGAACATTTTAAAATTAGATATAACAATTTTTAAATCTTTATTTTTTAATGAATTAAAGGATTGAAGAGAATTTTCTAATTTTAATTTATCTAAGCAATCATCAGAATCTAAGAACTGTATGTAATCGCCTTTTACAAAATCTAATCCAAAATTTCTGGCACTACTTAATCCGCCATTCTCTTTATGATAATATTTAAATCGACTATCAATGTCACACCACTTTTTAGCTATTTCATGGGTATTATCAGGACTCCCGTCGTTAACTATAATACATTCCCAGTTCCTGTATGATTGATTTAAAACAGACTGTAAAGTTTCATCCAGATAATGGGCCTGGTTGTAACAAGGAACTATAATGGAAACTAAAGACTCGCTCATTATTTCTGTAAATAGTTATATTTTATAGCAGTAAGATATTTTTTAAAAGGCATTCTAAAGCCGCAGTTTCTAAAATTACTTATTACGGTTTTTAATGATTCCAAATACATATTCTCCTCTAACATCAGTCTGAATTTTTTAATAAAAAAATCATTTAAAAGATGGTAGTTTTTGGGATACCTTTTTTTATCTCCTAAATAATTATAAATCGAGATAATTTGAAAAATATGAGTGTTATAATGATCTAATTTCGTCAAACCTGACATTACTCCTCCTTCATGAATTCTATAAACTGAAAACAGTTCTGTCGATCTGTAAGTTTTCGATTTGGTGGTGTTCATCAAAATAAGATACAAAAACCAATCTCCAAAAGTTACTTTTTTAAAACTGTCGGGAAATTGAACTTTAACATTCCTAAACAATACCGTACAGGTTATAATATTATTATGAAATAAGAAATCGTCTAATACAAACACACTGTCGTTCTTATCTTTTATAATTGGTTGCTCTTCGCTTTTTAAATTTCTTTTTAGTTCTAAGGCATTAGCACTATGAATGACAAAATCTGGATTTGCCTCTAAAAAATCAACTTGCTTCTGAAGTTTTAAAGGATCAATCCAATAATCATCACCTTCGCATATTGCAATATAAGTTCCGGAGCATTGATTTAAGGCAAAAATAAAATTAGGCATCATTCTTAAATTACTTTCATGTCTGAAGTATTTAATCCATGATTTCTTAGGATGACTTTCTAAAATTTCCTGAATAACTGTATCTGTTTGATCCGGAGAACAGTCATTCGCAATAATTAGCTCTACTTCAAAATTACATTCTTGCATCAAAATTCCTTCAATAGCTTCCCGAATGTAATTTTGATGACCATAGGTAATCATGCAAACACTAACAGTAGGTTTTTTTTTCATCTCAATTTCTGTCTTAAAACACCCAGTCCAACAAATGATAAAAGAAGTTTTAACCAAATATCAGCTTTCATTTTTCTCTTAAAAACACTCCAACTACAAAATTTAAAGGCTTCTAAAATTAATAGATTTTTCAACAATTTTAAAGTATCTGAATATTTCTTAGATACAAAAGCTGTATTTATTAATCCTCTATTTGTATTACAAATAGAATCTGACAGCCAAATTCTGTTTAAATTATTTCGTTCAACAAAACTCTTCCTGCAAAAATAGGTGTCTTTTAATGCAAAGATGTATTTCTCAATTTCTTTAGGATGACTTGCACTACCTTCAAGAATTCTGTATACTGCTGTTGTCTCGTTTAAATGATACAATCTTGATCTATATACCGTTTCAAGGATTATTCTGGTGTCGCCTATTACTTTACCTTCAAGCTCTTTATGGAGTATTTTTATAACCTTGTCTAAAATTGTTTTTCTAAAAACGGTGGAAGCAAATTCAACAAATTTACTTTTTAGCATTTCAGGAATCACCTCTTCCTCATTTTGCACAAATCTTGCTGGTGATTCTATAAATTGTCCCGTTTTCTCAATAAATTGCTTTGTATTAGAATATACTAAACCCACTTCTTTATTCTTTTCTAAAATATCAACCTGTTTTTGAAGCTTGTCTTTAGTGATCCAGTAATCGTCTCCTTCGCACATTGCAACATAAGTTCCTGAGCATTGTTCCAAAGCAAAAAATAAATTTGACATTATCCCTTTATTCTGGGCATAATTAAAGTACTTAACCCATGATCTTCTGGGATGGTTTTTTAAGACGTTCTGTACGACTAAATCTGTTTTATCAGGGGAACAGTCATTAGCGATAATCAACTCAACTTCAAAATCACATTCCTGCATTAAAACTCCCTCTATAGCCTGAAGAATAAACTTCTCATGACCATAAGTAATCATACAAACACTAACTTTTAGATTTCGATTCATTATTAAAATCGTAATTCCTCTAGTTCTTTAATAATTTTACCTGGTATTCCAACAATTAGACAATTGTCAGGAACATCTTTAGTAACAACAGCACCTGCGCCAACAACGACATTTTTACCTATTCTGACTTTAGGTAAAACAGTTGCATTAGTTCCCAAAACAGTATAGTCACCAAGGACACAATTTCCGGATATATTCACTCCTGGGGATAATTCTACAAATTCACCTATAATACAATCATGGCCGATTGTACAATTTAAATTTATTAAAGAACCTTTTTTAACAATAACATCAGCTGTGATTACCGTTCCGGTCATGATATTGGACCCTACTCCAATTTCATTACCAAAATTACCAATAATAGCAAGTGGGCTGATTGTAGAAGTAAAAATACCACCTAACGCAGTAAATTTATCATGAAGCTGTTTTCTTAATACTGGATTACCAATTCCTATCGTAAACCTGTTATCTACGGTGGTAAAATATGTCGTTGCGTCGTGAAGAGTTTTTAAAACAGAAAATTTATTAAATAAAAATCCATTTATATCATCATTCACATCATCATAAAACGCCAAGTTATCCGTTTGATTTAATTGATGCACTACCTCCAGAACTTCTTTTGCAAAACCTTTAGCTCCTATAATTAACATAAACTGGTATTAATAATTGAAATAATTTTTTCTAACTCCGTTAATTGTAGACCTACATACAATGGTAAACACATTATACGAGACGCTACACTTTCAGAAACAGGCATCTTAGCACTATTAATATACTCAATAGTATTTAAAGATGGGTAAAAATATCGTCTTGGAAAAATTTCATTTTCATTTAAGACTTTTTGAATCTTAAGTAATTGTTCTTCATCCTCAAAAATTAAGGGATAATAACTATAATTCCAATCTGTATTCTCTCTAATCTTAATAGAATATACTTTACTAAAATCCAGATTATCGTTATAAAAATGGACTAGATTTTTTCTCTCTCTAATTATTTGATCCATATAAGGAAAAACGGCCAATCCCATAGCAGCTTGCAGTTCCGATATTTTACCATTGATTCCTAAACCATGAAACGCTAATGGTCCACTATGTCCAAAATTATGAGAATAAAATAATTTATGCCTTAAATCTAAATCATTAGCAAACATAGCTCCACCTTCTCCCGTATGAAATAACTTGGTAGCATGAAAGCTACAAGTACTAATATCTCCATAATTAAAAATAGACTTGTTATTAAACTGCATACCAAAACAATGTGCCGCGTCATAAATAACCTTCAAATTATACTTTTTTGCAATAGCTTCAATAGCGATAACATTGCATGGATTACCAAAAACATGAGTCGCTAATATTGCCGTCGTTTTTGACGTAATAGCCTCCTCTATCTTCGTTTCATCTATGGTTAAATATTCTGGATGAATATCTACAAAAACTGGTGTACAATTTTCCCAAACTATTGATGCCGTTGTTGCTACATAACTAAATGGTGTGGTTATAATTTCACCTTTATTTCCTAACAACTTCAAAGCAATTTGCAGGGGTACTGTTCCATTGTTAGTAATTATAATATTTGAAATATCCAGATACTCTTTCAATTTTTCTTCAAGTTCCAACACGAGTTCACCTCTATTGGTTAACCATTCATTATCCCAGGCGCGCTGAATTTGTTTTGTATATTCGGGTAAGGGGGGTAGAAAAGCTTTGGTTACGTTTATCATATTATTTTTGGGCTATTTCATTCTGTAACAAAGAAATCCTTGGTTTCATCTGGATTTCATTAGAATAAACTTTAAGAAATTTTTGCTGACCATTTTGAGAAATTGAATATAATTTTTCAGGGTTTTCAATTAAATCGATAATATTATTCCTAATAGAATCAGAATTACTATCTATCAAAATTAAATCTACATTTGGAATAAAAGTACTATTCTGTTTAAGTTCATCAGTAATTAAAACCGTAACACCATTTAAAGCCGCTTCGACAACCGTACCTAACGGAAATCCATCGAACGCGCCTTTACTTAATACAAATGCTTTATTTGGAGAAATCAACACATCCATATTTTGATAAATGACACCTAAAGTTTCAAAATTTTGATATCCATAAAACTTTATTTTTCCTTTAAGTTTTGAAACGTCAATATCATTTTCATCAAAACCTCCAATGATGTGAAAATTTATAAAATCATATTTATCAACTATGGTTTTAGCAAACTCTATAAATACATCGTAACCTTTATCTTCTCCTTTTGGGCTGTATTTAGCCGCGCAAAAACAAATATCGAATGTCAACTTATTCACTAAATAAGTCTTTTTATTTGTTAAATCTTTATTTAAGGATATTTGCGGGACAACCCCTCCAAAAATAAATTCTATTTTCTGTGAACTACAAAAGTTTTTCTCAATTAAATAATTCTGGGTTATTTTTTGAGTTGTGATAACTTTACGAAATGACGGCGATTCAAGAACTTTTTTTAATTTTTCATCACTTATCGTGTTATCTAATTGAAATCCTCCTCCAGGATACAAAGTAAAAGCAAACGGAATTTTGTATTTCTCTAACCACCATAAATTTTTATAAATGTTATTTAGGAAAACACAATAAAACAAGTTTGTATTTATATTGACCAATTTCTTTTTACGTACTATTTTCTTTTTTAATGATACGTTTTGCAATATAAATTCCGAAATGTGTTTTTGATGGTTTTCAATTGGAGTATTTACAATCGCATATGACGTTGGTTCAACTATAATTTTAGATTTTTTAAAATGTTTTAATAGTACCGTAAATTCTTCATACCTAAAACCAGATATTGGATGCGGAAATATATCATCAAAAATTAATAGATCGGTTTTTTTTAGCCCCTTGTAAAACATATAATCATCACTACAAAAACTTCTTGCAATCGAAAAAACATTCTGCACTTTATTTTTAATAACTTGAATAATATTCACTACCATCTATTAATTTGAATATTTTCCCAATTTAAATAAGGCCTTACAACCCCTCCCCAATAACCAAAATAATCTTTCCTATGAGTTCCTTCCTCTTCCAGATCAACTGAAATTATTTTGTCAAGTTGTGCGATTATCTCAAAATTATTACCAACTAAGATTATAGTAAAGTAATATTTCCCTTTATTTAAAAGGTTCTCAGGAATTACACAGACACTTCTATAAGTTCCTTTTCCTAAAGGAACTCGTTGTAAATTAGGTGAGGCTAAGACATAAGATTCTTTATCATCAAAAATTGAAATTGAGCAATTAATTGAATGGTTATCTATAAAATTGACATACTCTATTTCCAGGCTTATTTGGTCTTCAATAAGAAAAAATGGATTATCCGATTTAAGTTTGACAGAAGTTATTCTGGCATTTAAGTTTCCAGGTGCATCTTCAATTTTCCAACCTACATTAGTAACACATTCATATGAATCTGAATTGTAAACATCTAAAGCTTCATTAATATTTCCCTGAAATTTAATCATCCCTTGTTCTAAAACAATTCCTCTGGTACACAATTGTTTCACTGCAGCCATATTATGGCTTACAAACAAAACGGTACGTCCTTCTCCTTTAGATATATCCTGCATCTTTCCAATAGCCTTTTTCTGAAACTCGGCATCACCAACGGCTAAAACCTCATCTATAACTAAAATTTCCGGTTCCAAAAAAGCGGCTACAGCAAAGGCTAAACGAACTGTCATTCCAGAGCTATATCTTTTTACTGGCGTATCTATATAACGTTCGCAACCTGAGAATTCAATGATTTCATCAAGTTTAGAAGAAATTTCTTTTTTAGTCATTCCAAGAATAGCACCATTTAGAAAAATATTCTCTCTTCCCGTCATTTCTCCATTGAACCCCGTTCCTACTTCAAGAAGTGAAGCAATACGGCCACGAGATTTTATACTACCGGTAGTTGGAGCTGTTACTTTTGACAGTATCTTTAAAAGTGTTGATTTTCCTGCTCCGTTTTTACCAATAATTCCGAGAACTTCTCCTCGTTCCACTTCAAAATTAATGTCTTGCAAAGCCCAAACATAATCTGAATTACCTTTAGTTGAGCGGTCATTAGTGTCTCCAATTTTTAAATAAGGATTCTCTTTGCCTCTTATTTTGTGCCACCATCTATTGATGTCATGACTCAAGGTTCCTGTACCTACTTGTCCTAAACGATATTGTTTAGAAACGTTTTCAGCTTTTAATATTATATCTTTTTCCAATTGTGAATCGTGAATCATGAATTAAACAGTATCTATAAAACTTTTCTCCGTTTTATTAAAAACCAAAAGTCCAATAAAAAATACTGTTATAGTGACAACTAAAGTATAGACTAATCCTAAAACCGAAATCCCTCCAACGTTCAATAACATAAAACGGGTGGTCTCAATAATATAAGCTAATGGATTATATTCGACTAGCCAACCATAACTAGGTAATTTATCTTTAATAAGCTCCATAGGATACATGACTGCCGACAAGTACATCAATAATTGTATCCCAAAGCCAATTAAATGACTAAAATCTCGATATTTTGTCACCATTGCAGAGATAAGCATTCCTAAGCCCAATCCTAAAATTCCCATTATGATTATTAAAATAGGGAAAAATAAAACTAGGCCATTTAAACTTAAATCAGCTCCCTGGAAATAATAGAAAATATAAAATCCAACAAAAATCAGAAATTGAATCCCGAATTTTACTAGATTTGAAATTACAACCGATAGAGGGGTAATTATTCTCGGAAAATATACTTTCCCAAAAATAGCAGCATTCGCCTTAAAAGTATCCGATGTCCCGGTCAGGCAAGTTGTAAAATAATTCCAAACCGTTATCCCTGCCAGATTAAATAAAAATGGCGGAACCTTTCCTGTATCGATACCGGCAACATTATTGAATATTATTGTAAAGGTTACAGAAGTAAACAATGGCTGTATCAGATACCAAAGCGGGCCTAAAACAGTTTGTTTATATACCGTGATGACATCACGTTTTACGAAAAGAAATAATAAGTCGCGATACTGCCAAACTTCTTTTAAATTTAGCGAAAAGAACTTATTCTTAGGTGTTATTTCAAACAACCAATCATTGGGGCTATTATTGTTGTTCATTTTATTATTGTTAGAAACAATCTACAACTATATCATTGATATGACTATTCCTCAAGTTTCATTATTTTTTTAACCGCGAATAACTACACTTGTTTAATTAACAAGATTTTTATGCTTCAAAAAACATTTTAAAAGCAAAAAAGGTGTTTTCTAAAAAAACACCCTTTTATAGTATAGAATTAAACCTTAATTCAAATATTGCGAAATTACTTATCCAGAACCTCAAAAGTAGAATTCATACTTTTGAATTCAGGAACAATTTTTTTCATTTTTGCTACTATATCCTCATTATCATAAAAATCGGCTATTCCGATAAGCTCATCGATCTCAATATGCAGGTTTTCGTACTCATCTTGAATTTCCTGAGCTATCATAATCTTATTATGGTAAGTTGGTAATGTTTTAGAAGTATCATTTAATAACTCTTCATAGAGTTTCTCTCCAGGTCGCAAACCAACAATTTTTATCTTTATTTCCTTATCCGGAATAAAACCTGCCAGTTTAATCATCTTTTTAGCCAAATCTATAATCTTTACAGGCTTACCCATATCAAAAATATAAATCTCACCTCCGTTACCCATTGCACCAGCTTCTAAAACTAATTGGCAAGCTTCGGGAATAGTCATAAAATAACGAATAATATCCTGATGCGTTATAGTAACCGGTCCACCCTCGGCAATTTGTTTCGTAAATAACGGAACTACTGACCCGTTTGAACCCAAAACATTTCCGAAACGCGTCGTGATAAATTTAGTAACGCTTTCTCCACCATTTTCTCTCTGATTTTTCAAGAACAAGGATTGAACATACTTTTCAGCAATTCTTTTACTCGCTCCCATAACATTACTAGGATTTACCGCTTTATCTGTTGAAACCATGACAAATTTTTTGACGTGATATTTACAGGATAAATCTGCTAAGTTCTTAGTTCCTTTAATATTCGTGTGAATCGCCTGTGCCGGATTCTCTTCCATTAATGGAACATGTTTGTATGCGGCTGCATGAAAAACAACATGAGGGCTATAGTTTTTGAAAACTTTTTCCAGTGCTTTTTTGCTTCTTACATCTGCAATTACTGCCACTATTTTTGATTCAGAACCTAAAGTCAATGTTTCCAAACACAAATTATGAAGCGGGGTTTCGGCATGATCTAAAATGACTACCATCTTAGGGTTAAAACCAAGAACCTGTCTTACTATTTCACTACCTATAGATCCCGCTGCCCCGGTAATTAAAACGGTTTTGTCTTTTAATTGTTTAGAAATTGATTTACTATCTAAAACAATAGGTTTTCTTTCTAGTAAATCTTCAATCTGAATATTCTTTACTTTTTGAGAAATTTCTTTTTGATTTTCCCAATCCGAAATCAATGGAACTGTATATACTCTATAATTGAACTCCAAACATTGATCTACAATGATTAATTGTTCATCTTTAGACAAGCTCTTATCAGCAATAATAACACCTTCTGCAGCTACAGAACGCATCAGAGCCGGTAATTTTTTTCTTAAAATCAGAATGGGTAAATCAAGCATTCGTTTAGATGCATTCTGATTGTTTTTGTCTACAAACCCTACAATTTTAAATCGCGAAGGAGTTTCAAACTTCAGAGCATTAGCAACCGAAATTGCATTGGCATCTGTTCCATAAATTACTGTACGAATTAACTTTGTGGTTGTTTTTTCAGAGAAATATAATTCAAATGTCTGCTTTACGATCACGCGATATAAAAACAACCCACAAAAAGACAGTACTAAATTGATAAAAAGCGCTGTATTCAAAAATGCTTTATGTCCTATATATAATTCAAAAACTAAATTGAAAAATAAAAAAAACACTAAAACTGACATTTGAGAAAACAACAACTTTATAGCATCAATATAAGAGGAGTGTCTAATAATACCCGAATAAGTTCTAAACAACCAAAAGAAAAATATATTGGTGGCAATTAAACTCGAGACAAAGAAAAACTGATGAGAGGTAATGATATAACCCAATGCTGTACCTTCAAACAACATATAGGTAAAAGTAAACGAGAAAATCAGCACCATTATATCTATGGCAACAATAATCCATCTAGGCAAGTAACTAAGGTTATTAATACTCGCTCGTAAATTCCTAGGTGAGAATAAATTAAGCAATAAAGAAGCTATTTTGGTTTGTTTATCTGTATCCAATTTGGTTTCGTTTAATTTTGTAAACTTTATATAGCTTACAAAAATACAAATTAAAGGTTTTAAAAAATTATTTTCACTAGTAAATTAGACTTTAACACCTTTTTTCTTTTGTTTTAAAAATTCTATCAAATACGATCCATATCCAGATTTAACAAGAGGTAAAGCAAGTCTTTCCAATTCAGTATCATTTATGAATCCTTGCCTCCAAGCAACCTCTTCAATACAGCCTACTTTAAGTCCTTGTCTATCTTCCAAAACCTGAACAAATTGTCCTGCCTGCATTAAACTATTGAAAGTTCCTGTGTCTAACCATGCTGTTCCTCTGCTTAGAATACCAACTTTCAGCGATTCTCTTTCTAAGTATACTTTATTCACGTCGGTAATTTCGTATTCTCCGCGAGCACTAGGTTTAATATTTTTAGCTATTTCAACAACCGAGTTATCATAAAAATACAAACCAGGAACTGCATAACTTGATTTTGGTTCTTCTGGCTTTTCTTCAATTGAAATCGCCTTAAAATTTTCATCAAATTCAACAACTCCATATCGTTCAGGATCTGAAACGTGATAAGCAAAAACAACCCCTCCTTGTGGTTTTGTATTTGATTTTAAGAGTTTTTGCATATTAGATCCAAAGAAAATATTATCCCCAAGAATTAAAGCAACATCATCTTTGCCTATAAACTCTTCACCAATAACGAATGCCTGAGCCAAACCATTAGGAACTGCTTGTTCTGCATAACTAAATTTACATCCCAAACTAGAACCATCTCCTAATAATTTTTTAAAGTTTGGTAAATCATGAGGGGTGGAGATTATTAATATTTCGTTTATCCCTGACATCATCAAAGTAGATAACGGATAATAAATCATCGGTTTGTCATAAACAGGCATCATTTGCTTGCTCATTGCAAGAGTCAATGGATGTAAACGTGTGCCAGAACCTCCAGCTAAAATAATTCCTTTCATTATTTATAATTTTAGATTTCTTACTGGAAATTTCATCCTAAATTCAAGGCATATATTATTAAACAAACATTTTTTCTAAACTTTCTTTATAATCAGGAACACTTACATTATAGATTTCCTTGATCTTCTTTTTATCTAACAATGAAAATTCCGGGCGTTTTGCAGGAGTTGGATAAGAAGATGACGAAATCCCGCTAACATTACAATTATAACCTCTTAATTCTTTTATAGAGAGTGCAAATTCGTACCAGCTAATTTCTCCTTCATTTGAATAATTATATATACCAGGAATCCAATTCGAAGATCTTACTATATCAACCATTGCCTGAGCTAAATCAGCAGCATATGTTGGTGAACCAATTTGATCATTTACAACATTTATTGTATCCCTTTCTTGCATCAATCTTTGCATCGTTTTGACAAAATTATTCCCAAACTTACTATACACCCAAGAGGTTCGTATAATAATTGAATCTGGATTCTCTCTTAAGCACGCAATTTCTCCGGCCAATTTGCTCTCTCCATAAACATTTATAGGATTTGTTTCTGCTTCTTCATTTAAAGCGGAAGAAGAAGATCCGTCAAATACATAATCTGTTGAAATATGGATTAGTTTTACACTATTCTTGAATGTATATTTCGCAATTAATTCTACAGCCAAATGATTTATTGTAAATGCCAACTCTCTTTCAGTTTCAGCTTTATCTACTGCTGTATAAGCGCCGCAATTAAAAATAATATCAGGCTTAATTTCATTTAGCTGATCTTTAAGCAACTCCAAATCATCTAATGCAATTTTTGTTCGATCTGCAAAAATCCATTCAAATTCTGGATAAAATACTGATAGAACTGAAAGTTCAGATCCTAGTTGTCCATTTGCTCCTGTAACAAGTATTTTTCTCATTAAAATAAGCTATTACAATTCTCTACAAAAGGAAGAATCTGATCTTTCTCAGAAACAATAGCTTCTTTTACATCTATTCCCCAATCAATATTTAAAGATGGATCATCAAATTTAATTCCTCCTTCAGAAGCTTTATCATAAAACTGATCACATTTATACATTACTGAAGCCGTTTCGCTTATCACTGAAAAACCATGAGCAAAACCCTGAGGAACTAATAATTGTTTTTTATTCTCTGCTGATAATAAAACACTAAATGATTTTCCATAAGTAAGAGAATCTTTTCTTAAATCTACCGCAACATCTATGATTTCTCCTTCCAGAACGCGAACTAATTTGGTTTGTGCGAAAGGAGGATTTTGATAATGCAAACCTCTTAATGTTCCTTTTTTAGAGAACGATTGATTATCTTGAACAAAATCAATATTAATTCCTAAATTTTCAAATTTAACTTTACTGTAAGACTCGAAAAAAAAACCTCTTTCATCTCCAAAAACTATCGGATTAATAATTAATAAATCTTTTATAAATGTTTTTTCAATTTTCATACTTCGAGTATAATTCTTTAGTTTATTTTCTCAATAAATCCATAATAACTACTATTATTCTATTTTTATCTTCAATTGATGTAATCAAATATTTATCTTACAATTGTTTTCTTTTAACAAATAAAACTTTAATAAATATACTAAAAGTAAAGGTGCAATAGCACATAAAAACAAAAACAAATCATTAACATTCTGATAACCAACAACAACAAGCATAGATACAATTAACTGAACTAAAGCATAAATCATCGAAACTATTCTGTGTTGTATTTTACACTCGTTACTTAAAATTTGATATAAATGTAGTCGGTGAGCTTCAAAGATATTCTGTTTTAAACACAAACGATGTATAATTGTACAAATAGTATCAACTCCATAAACGGCCAAAAACAATAGCCAAACCAAGGAATTTGTTACCAAAACAAGTTTCAAAACCAGATAAATCACCCAAAAAGCTATTGCAATACTCCCAACATCACCAGCAAAACATTTTGCTTTTTTTCTATAATTAAAAAAAAGAAAAACTATGCTAGCTATCATTCCATATTTTATAAAGGCTCCATCTGTAAATAGCTGAATATTTGTATTTACATATAATAATGATCCCATTACTACCAAAGTATACAAACCTGTAATTCCATTAATTCCATCCATGAAATTATATGCATTTATTAAGCCGATAGCGAGAACATATGCTATACTAATCCAAAAAACGGAAAGCGAATCGAATACACCCAAATCATAGAAAGCCAATGAAATAGCAATAAAATGAACTGTAATTCGAACTTTATTTGGTAAACTCTGAATATCATCCCAAAAACTTACTAAGCTTACCAAAGTGATACCTGTAAAGAAAAAATAGTTATTTTCTAAATGTTGGGCAAAATAAAGCAAGGCAGAAAACCAAAAAATAACCCCTCCACCTCTTAATGTTATCTCTGTATGCGCACTTCGATGATTAGGCTTATCTATGATATTAAAACGATCGGCTACTTTAAAATAAAGTAACATTATAATCATTAAAACAATTCCTAAAATTGTGTATTCCATTATTTATCTATAAAACTTTTTATTGTTCGCTCCAATCCATATTGTGCAGTATGTGGGAGTCTTTCAATTTTCAAAGCTGTTTTTATTTTTTTATTTGAAACTTCGTAATTTTCAGTCAGTTTTTGGACTGTTTCGGAATTCAAGGGAAATCTAACAATATCTCCAATTTTAGCAACACCTCTAATAATTGACTTAGGAACTGCAATTGAACGATTTTTTCTATTTAAAACCATTGAAATAATTTGCACTACTTCGTTTGTAGACAGAACTTCATCATCGGCACAATTATATATTCCCGTAGAAATCGTTTTATTTTCAATCAGATTCTTAATTAAAAAACAAAGGTTTTCTATACTTAAAAATGAACGTTGATTTTGGAAGGCCGCCAACGGCCAAGGTAACCCTTTTGAAACTAATTGGTATAACAAGTTTAAATTTCCTTTATTTTCCGGGCCATGAATCATACAAGGCCTTAGTATATAAACTCGTTTCTCTTCGGGTAATTTTTTCCCTAATATATATTCTTCCGCTTGCTGCTTAGCTATGCCATAATGTGTCTTAGGATTTGAAACAGCTTCTTCTGTTAAAATTCCATCAACTTTATCTGCAACAGCTTTTACTGTACTCATAAAAATAAATACGGTTGCATCCGACCGCAAAAAAGCATCAAACAATTGTTTTGTTAATTCACAATTTGCCTCATAATAATCATTTGGCTTTGAAACTTTTTTCAAATCATGGGCTTTCCCCGCAAGATGAATAATAGTATCTGCATTGATTTCAATTTTTTGATTCGGTACATAACGAACACTTAATGGTTCAATTTCATATGAACTTAAGTATTTTTTTAGATTCGTTCCCACAAATCCTGTTAATCCCGTTATTGCAATTTTTGACATTAGCTCTTTAATATGAATTCTAAATTATCTATACATTTTGTCATTGTAAAATTCTCCTCAAAATATCTAAATCCATTTTGCCCAAGAATATTTCGTTGTTCTTCGCTTAACTCATACAATTTGACAATTTCTTTTGCCAATCCTTCAAAATTTCCAGCGTTTGTAGAAAATCCACATTTAGCATCATTTATTAATTCAGCTCCTTCGCCATTTAGCATCCCTAAAATTGGTTTCTGGGTACATAAATAAGCCTGGAGTTTTGCAGGCACTGTTAAATTAAATATCAATTCATCTTTGAGCGAAACTAATAATACATCAGAACTAGTGAAAAAAGTTTTCATTGCATCTATCGGAAATCTTCCCACAAAATGTACTGTCTGGCTTAATTTATTTACTGCTACAAATTCTTCAAGTTCCTGTTTGCTTCTTCCATCACCAACAAAAACAAAGTGAATATCTAATTTCTCTTTAAGGATTAAGGCCGCTTTTATAATAGAATTAACATCTTGCGCTACTCCAATATTTCCGGCAAAAAGAATTTTAAAGCCCTGAGGCAGCTCCGGAATCGGATAGTTAGTATCTCCTTTTAAAATAGAATCTTCAGCCCAATTGGGAAAATAAACTAGTTTATCTTCATAATTCCCTTTCGTTAAAATTGATTCTCTAAATCCCCTGGAGCTAATTAAAATTTTATCTGAATTATTATATATATACTTTACCATTCCTGTAAAAAATGATAGTACCGTTTTGTTTTTGATTCCTCCCGCCGACGTAAGGCTTTCGGGCCACAAATCCAATACCCAGAAATGCAATGGAATTTTCTGAATTTTCTTTATAACAATAGCAGGAAAACCTTGAGTTATAGGAGATGGTTCGTGCACCAGAACTACATCAAATTTATCTTGAAAAGCTAAAAACAAAGCTCTTATTGAAGCAAAGAATGCCCAACTAAAATAATTTAAAAAAAGTCTAATTCCCCCACCCTTTCCTCTCGGAATTAACAAGGCCCTAATAACTTTTACACCATTAATGGTCTCACGTCGCCTCTTAAAAAAACCATAACTGTTATAAAATTTTCCTTCAGGATAATTTGGCAGTCCTGTTAAAACAGTAACCTCGTGTCCTCTTTTAACTAATTCAAAAGCAATATCATTGCTTTTAAAATTTTCAGGAAAAAAATATTGAGTAACTAATAGTACTTTCATTCTATAGCTCTCTCCAAACTACACGTTTTACATAATCCGTATAACTCAAAATAATACGAACCATTTTTTCGGAAACATTTGGCATTGAATAATCAGCAACTGGCCTAAAATTTCTTTCTGTTCCAATCTTCTGATATTGTAATTGTACTAATCCCTGCATAATTCTTTCTGGGCTCAAACCTACCATCATTACGGAAGTCTCTTCCATCGCTTCAGGCCTCTCATGAGCATCTCTAATGTTAAGAGCTCTAAAATTTAATACTGATGACTCTTCTGAAATTGTTCCTGAATCTGAAAGAACTGCAAAAGATTTCATTTGCAAAGCGTTGTAGTCATTAAATCCTAACGGCTTTAAAAACTGAACATTTTTATGCATTTGAATATTTTTTTTCTCAATCATATTCCTAGTCCTTGGATGTGTACTAACAATGATTGGGTAGTTATACTTCTCAGCAATAAGATTCAAGCTGTCCATTAACCCCTGAAAATTTTTCTCACTATTTATATTTTCTTCTCTGTGAGAAGAAACTACAAAGAACTTGCCTTCTTCTAGTCCTAATCTCTGCAAAACATCTGAAGATTGAATAGATGGTAAATAATGATTTAAAACTTCAAACATCGGTGAACCGGTTTTGATAATTCGATCTGCAGGCAAACCTTCTCTCAATAAATATTCTCTTGCAATATCACTATAAGTCAAGTTAACATCTGAAGTATGATCAACAATTTTTCTATTCGTTTCTTCCGGAACACGCTGATCAAAACAACGATTTCCGGCCTCCATATGAAAAATCGGAATATGTCTTTTTTTTGCTGGAATCGCACAAAGACAACTATTTGTATCTCCCAAAACTAAAAAAGCATCTGGGGTTTCTGTTTCTAATAAAGGATCAATTTTTATAAGTATTTGTCCCACTGTCTCAGTAGCTGTTGCTCCCGCAGCGTTTAGGAAAAAATCTGGTTTACGTATTCCTAAATCATCAAAAAATATTTGATTAAGTTCGTAATCGTAATTCTGACCTGTGTGTACAATTATATGCTCAATAGCTTCTGAATTATCCAGAGCTGCCATCACTCTGGAAAGACGAATAATCTCCGGCCTAGTACCAACCACAGTCATTACTTTTAATCTTGATCTCATTATATCTTTGTTGTTTTATTTTTATTATACATTTTCGAAATAGGTATCAGAATCATTTGGATCATAAAACTCATTAATCCAAAAATTGGTATACAATATCTCTTCTCCTATATTCTTAATATTATGAGTATACCAAATTGGCATATCAACATAAGCCGGTTCATTACCATCAAGATAAAAATCTAAAACTTCGTCTGTTCCAATTCTACGTAATTGAATCAAGGCTTTTCCTTTAATTACAGCAAATCGTTCAATTTTTCTAGTGTGATAATGATTCCCACGGGTTATTCCTGGAACTGTTGTTGAAAATGAAACTTGTCCACCAACTCCCAAACGTATTATTTCAACAAATGAGCCTCGCGGATCCGTATGCTCAACAAATTTTACTGGAAAATAATTCTTGATATCCATATAACAACGAAATGTGTTGAATAGATTCAATTCAAATTTGTTATTAATACTTGGAACACTACCGTTGTCCTGATATTCTGACTTATATTTTTCTAACAAAGTTAAAATTTCTGAAACCTTAGATTCTGATGTATGTTGCATTAAAATTTCAGGTTTCCCTTCTTTACTTCTAATCTCAGCAATAATTGCATCCACTAATTCTCCAACATAAATCAATTTTAAATCACCATCTACCTCAATAACCGGTTTTTCGTTATGTGAAAGTTTATGACAAAAAGTGGCAACAACGGAGTTATAATTTGGCTGTCCAAAAGGGCCAAAAACATTTGGAATTATCATTCCTGTAAATTGTCCCTCCGAATTATTTGACCAATTGACCATTAATTCTCTGCCTTCTTTTTTAGATTTCCCATAAAGATTGTCTCTTTCCTCTTGTGTAGATGAAGAAAAAAGTACGTGGGATCTACTATTTGTTGTTTGAAGCGATTGAACTAATTTCTGAACCAATCCTAGATTCGTATCATAAATCACTTGAGGATCATTATGGCGATTCATAGCTGCCAAATGCACAATAACATCACATTCTGCAACGAAGGAATTTAATTTATTCTGATCTTCAAAATATTCTTTTTGAAAGTCAACTCGTGTAAACTCTTCAGGGAAAAGCCCAATTGTATTATATAAATGTGTTCCAACAAAGCCTGCTTGTCCTGTAATACCTACTTTTAACATTTTTTTGTTTTAAGTTTTAAAATAATCAATATCGTATCGATATTCATCTTTAATTTCTCCTAATAGATAATCAGCCATTACAAGTAATTTAGAATTTAATTCTAAAGATTGAATACTGCTAATGTAACCTTGTGGGACATGAAGTACATTTAATTTTTCAGAATCAATAAAATAGGTAAATACTTCTAAATTTATAGATGGCTTATCCCAATTATCAATTTTAATTAGCTGGATTTTAAATTTCCCGTTAACTACCGAAAACCATCTTTGTTCTATCTGATGTCCTTGCCAGCCTCTAACAAATTTAGGACTTTCGTTTTCTATAATATATATTCTTTTGATTAACGAAGAATCAAAATCATTGTTATATAATAAAGTTCCTCTTTGATCAGAATGACTATTTCCTTCAATTAATTTTGGTTCCATTTCTATCTAGCCAGGCATTTGAGTAACATCTTCACCAAAAACTTCCTTACGAATAAGAGGTAGTGTTGACAAAAGCTTTTTCATACCTTCCACCCCTTGCTGTTCTGTGTTATGCGAATGATAATCTTCAATTAAAGAGACATCCTCTTCTCCTTCAGAAAAATACTGCGCATAATTCAGATCGCGATTATCCGCAGGGATACGATAAAAATCTCCCATATCCTCTGCCTTTACCATCTCTTCACGAGTACATAAAGTTTCGTACAATTTTTCGCCATGGCGTGTCCCAATAATCTTAACTTCAGTATCTGCTTTACAAAGTTCTTTTAAGGCCTGCGCTAAGTCACCAATTGTTCCCGCTGGAGCTTTATTTACAAATAAATCACCCGGATTACCGTTTTCGAAAGCAAACAAAACTAATTCTACAGCTTCATCTAATGACATCAAAAAACGTGTCATATTAGGATCTGTAATAGTAATCGGATTATTTTCTTTAATTTGTTTTAAAAACAAAGGAATTACTGACCCTCTTGAGGCCATTACGTTTCCATATCTGGTCAAGCACACTGTAGTATCGGTCAAATTTCTAGAAGCAGCGACTGCAACTTTTTCCATTAATGCCTTTGAGATTCCCATTGCATTAATAGGATAAGCTGCTTTATCCGTACTTAGACAAATTACTTTTTTTACTTTATTAATTCCAGCCGCATCAATAACATTTTGTGTTCCAAAAACATTTGTCTTTGTTGCCTCTAATGGAAAAAACTCACATGAAGGAACTTGCTTTAGTGCTGCTGCATGAAATACATAATCCACACCACGCATTGCTCTTTCGACGCTATTATAATCTCTTACATCACCAATATAAAACTTAAGTTTATCGTTTTTTAATTGATTACGCATATCATCCTGTTTTTTCTCATCACGAGAAAAAATTCTGATTTCTTTAAAATGATCAGTATGTAAAAAACGGTTTAAGACCGCATGGCCAAAAGAGCCTGTTCCTCCTGTTATAAGAAGAATTTTATCTTGTATTTTCATTATTGATTTATTTTGAAAATCTTATCTTTTTCTAATTGAGATGGATAATTAATTAAAACGGCTTTGTAAGGTCCTTTAAAAACAAATAAACTCCCCGCAGCTACACCAATTACTCCGTGTCTATCAATAATTTTTTCGATATCACTTAAAGAGCCTGCTCCACCTAAAACGGTCATAGGAAGTGTTATTTTTTCCCTTACTTTATCTATTAAATCTAAATCATATCCCTTCATTTGTCCATCTTTATCGATAGAATTGATTACAATCTCACCTGCTCCCAATTTCTGCGCTTCTTCTACAAATTTAAAAGGATTGATTCCAGTACTTTTTTTCCCATTATGAGTATAAACTTCATAACCTCCTAACAATTTCTTTTTAACATCTAATACTACAATAACACTCTGTGCTCCTACTCGATCTGAAATCTCAGTAATTAAATTTGGATTTTGCAATACAGCCGAACTTAGTGCTATTTTTTCAATACCAAGACTAAATATACGTTGAGCCTGCTCTACTGTTTTTACGCCTCCTCCATAACACAAAGGCATCATAGATTGACTTGCTAATCTTTCAATAAGACTATAATTAGGTTCTTTACCTAATACTGTTGCATCAATATCGAACACAGCTAGCTCATCGACAGCTTTTTCATTAAAAATTTTAACTGCATTAATAGGATCGCCAACATATTTAGGATTCTTAAAATTTACAGTTTTCACTAATCCGTTCTCATGAACCAAAAGGCTTGGAATTATTCTAGGTCTAAGCATGTTTAGAGTTTTGCAAAATTATGTAGTAAGGTTTCACCATAATGATGGCTTTTTTCTGGGTGAAATTGAATTCCATAGACATTTTCATGATGCGCTGCACAAGCAAATTCTCCACCATAATCTGAAGTTGCCAAAACATCATTCTTATTATTACACTCAAAATAATAAGAATGTAAAAAATAAAACAAAGCATCTTTTTCTAATCCATCAAATAATGGATTAGAAATTACTGGACTCACATCATTCCATCCCATATGTGGTAATCTCGTAACTTGCTTAATTTTTGTCTCATCAAATTTTCTAATCGAGGCATCAATCCATCCTAGTCCTTCCAATTTACCTTCATCACTCGAATTACCCATCATCTGCATTCCTACACAGATACCAATAACGGGTATTTTTTTCTCCTTAACTAATTCATCTAATTTTTCACGCATACCCGATTTTATAAGTTCAGACATAGCATGATCAAAATGTCCAACTCCAGGAAGAATAATTTTTTGAGCACCTTCTAAATCATTTGCTGTTTTAGCTATTTTAGTTGGCACATTTACCCTTTTGTAAACATTTACAAAAGCATTGATATTACCCACACCGTAATCAACAATTGTTATCATCTAAATAATCGCTTTTCAAGTCCTAGTTTTTGCATCATCTTTGCACCAAAACCTATTATTTTTATCTTGTTTTTATAATCATGAAAAGTTTTATTTTCTCCCTCGAAAATTTGTTGAAGCTCCTTTGTTGTTAAATCTAATTTATCAGCAACGTACTCAAACTCCTTTTGCAAAAACTCCTCACTCAATTCAGGTCTTGAAATTCTATCTAACGCTTCTTCTCTTGTCATTTGACCTGTAAGAATCAAGCTAGAAAAATGAGCTCTTCTCTTTTGAAACCCAAATTTACGTGGCAACCAATAATCTTCATAAAAACGAGTAAATCTGGATTCGTGATGCTTATGTTGAAAAGGTTCCCAGCCAAATTTCTCCATCAGTAATTTTTCGGCATCGGCCTTAATATAAGGAACTAAATTTAATGGTTTAAAAACTTTCATTCCCAATACATATCTATAATAAAGTTTATAGCTTAAGATATCCACTAGAGGAAAGGTTTTAAGTGGACGTTTGCCAAACTTAGAATGTATATCTTTTACAAGCATAGTATCGATACCTGGAAATCCACCCCATTCCTCAGGTTCTCTACAACATTCTGTAGAAAAGTTTCCACCAGTCAAAACATATTTTATTTTATTTTTTTTTGCGAACTTATACAATCCAGAAAAAAACGCATAATCCTGAGGTAAGTCCTGATCAGCGATCTGAGATTTAAGAAATGCTACTTGCAAATCTTTCATTTCTTCCCAATTAATAACATCGGTATATAAATCTAGTCCAAGACCATTACATAGTTTTTCAATATTACCTACTGCTTTATCTGTATTCCAACCAGCATCTACATGAAACAACAAAGGTCTCAAGCCCATAATTTCTTTTGCTACATATGCAACGTAAGAACTATCAAGTCCGCCACTCAAACCAATAATGCAATCAAAATCTTTTCCTTTTCCTTCTTTTTTAATTTTTCCTGCAACTTGCATCAATTCGGCAAACCCCTTATCGCCAGTGTGCCAATTAGGCAAAATAGTTTCTATATAATTTATATAATAGTCACTCTCTCCTTTTTCGTTAAAAACAATATTAGGATCGGTGGTATCCATTATTGTTTGAGAACAAATTTTATAATTCATATACTTATTTTATTTAAAACTGATTATAATTTATGGTTGTTATTTCTTTGTTGATAAAATAAAGAATTACTGTCTCTTATCTAAATAAACTTTTAATTAAGTACGCAAATCTACACAATCCTAATAATAATAGTGGAAAAAATAGAAGTGCGTAACCTGTATAAAAAATTGATACAGTTGGAATAAACAACAATAGAATTAAAAACAACATTGATTTTAAAGATATTACTGCTTTATTCTTTAGTTTTATTTTTGTAGTAAAAAAATAAAAAAAACTTATGAAAAACGTTAAAATATATCCAAAATTAAAAACTAGTGGAGTTGTATATCCATTAAAGGCACCTCCATCGTAATCATAGGCTTTATCTATTAGTTCTTGAGATTCTTTAACATCCCAATTAACAATCCCGAAAAAATTTAAAATTTGATAAATATCACGAAAAAATTGTTCCCCACCTAAACTTTTATCTGCTGTAAATCTTTCCAGTTGATATAGCCCATTTGAATAACTTTGAGAGGCATAATCAAACAAACTATAAATAATAGGATCTTTAATAATAGAATTTTGAGGAATACGATCCCCATAATAATCCATAGCTGAAAATCTAATATATGTTATGAATAAAAATAAAACAACTATACAAACGGATGAATATTTTATAAGTTTTGAGACTTTAACCTGAATGAAATTTGGAAGCGTTTTTTTAATTAAAAAGAAATAAATTATGAATATAAGCGTATAAGTAAATATTTGTGCTCTTGAATAAAATGCAAAACCCGATAAAAGTGATGAACTTGAAAATAAAAATGCATAAAAAGCTTCTTTTTTTTCTAAATTTCCGAGGTGATAATAAAATATTGGAATAGCTAGATAACCGGCATTCTGTGTTGTAAATGCATATCTAAAAATATTTGCAAAATAAGGTATTTGATCGTACAAATTTAGATAAGCTGACTCCGCTTTGAACGCAGCGATATCAGGTAAATAAATCAAAACCAAAATCAAAATTAACAAATTAAGAAATAAATTAAGAAATAAAACTTTATAAAGAATTTTTTTGAAATAAACAAAAAAACCAATATTTAGATTTTCAACTCTTAAAATATTTGCATAACTCCAAGGCTTAATTATTAGAAAAATATTAATACAAATAAAACATACATTAAAAATTGTTTTATAAGATTTGTACTCAAAATCCCTACCTACTAAAAATTGGGTAAAAAAAGTAACAAAAGTAAGCAAAATTAATATTGTATACGTTGTATTATCTTTTCTTACAAAAAGCATTAAAAATAAAAAAAGAAGAATAAAAAAAACAACCATATAAAATTAAAATTTTCTAGATATTACGATTCTGTTCATTTTTTACTAAAATCATGGCTTCGTTAAACGATGGATCCTCAAAAAGTTCCTCGATACAAAAATAATCCGATAATTTAAAAGTAAATGATGCAGCTGATTTATATTCAAACTCTAGAAAAGAACCATGACTAATAAATAAACGTGAATTAGGAAAACGAACGTCATCAACCCATTCTTCATCAGCAAAACTAAGCAAAATTTTAAGTTTTTCACGATTATAAACATGCCTAGGATGTTTTTTTACTATTAATTTTATATTAAATTTATTTTTAAAAAATTGAGCAAATTTAATTTCAGAATCAATAAATGGTGAAGAAGAAGCTAAAAAACAAGAAGCTCTTAAATTTTCAGAAGAAAATATAGAAGTCGTATTTCTCGCAAGTATACTATAACTATTCACTTTATAATAAACTTCAAAAGATTTCAAAAACTGTAGATCTCTTAACAGTAAATTATTAATTTCACCAAATTCTGATGGAAATTTAATTGAATTATCTATATAGCCATGTTGGACAATCACAAAATTGGAACATTCCAAATTAGAAATAATAAAAGCAAATCGTTGATAATGATCTTCCGTTACAACAGCAACTTCAGAATTATCTATTATATAGACAGAAAGTAGATATAATTTTAATAGATCCTTATAATTTAATAAAAAAACAAAAACACTATCTGAATTTAATATGATGTGTTTAGTGAATCCTATTATGAAAAAAAAATATTTAATTAATCGATTTTTTTTTACTAAAAAAATTAAATTAATATTACTCGCATTAATAAAATGATTTTGAGATAGATCAAGTTGACTAATCGCATCTCTTACTATATCCATGTGAGATTTAGATGTTATAATTAAGTCTTTTTGACCTTTAGGTAAAGTAATTAACCGGGTTAAATAAAAACCAAAAAATAAAATACCTATTACAAATTGCAATAAAACCGCAAAAAAACAAAGAGTATATATCAATGCAAAATAAAAAAAACCTGGCTTTAAAAAAATTGAAGAAAATTGAAGAACTTTAAAAGGAACAAATCCATTGGGTTTTGAAAGTTTATCAGCTATATGATTCTCTAATGCAATCTCATTTTTGAACGAATCATAAATTAATTTATATAATCCAAAATGATTTTTTTGATATCGACTCATTTTTTTTGGTTTATATTGGCTTTAATTTTTAGTACAAGTAATAGTATCGATTTTCTTTCAGCCCAAAAAATAAAAATCGAAAGAAGAACAACTAATAGTCCTTTAATAATTATCCCTAATAAAAAAGATTCAAGACGAAATACAAAATACAAGAACACATAAAAAGGAATAACTAAAAATAAGGGCATCAATAATGATTTCCAAGATGTTGAATGAAGTTTCACAAAATAGGTATTAATTAACCACGCCAGAACAGTCATAATAACATATGACAATACAAAAGAAATTGCAGCCCCTAATTCTCCGAATGACTTTATCAATAATATATTTAACAATACATTAGAGATACCGCTCATAAGAATTGTTATACTCATATATTGAGTTTTTTTAGTATATCCAAAATTTCTTATGTAAGCAAATGACAATTGTGAAAAAATATACCCAATTGTAAATATTGGAACTAAGTATAATGACTCTGAAAATTCTTTTTTCGCCAATAATAATCCGATTTCTTTACCAAAAGAAGCAACACCAAAAGCAACTAATATTGTCAATTTAAAAATTTTTATAAAATCCTTATCTAGCTGATTGTAGTTTTTAGAATTCATATACTCAAAATAATATGGATTCCAAGCTTGATGAGTTACACCAATGACTATATTCACGATACTACCAATAGTTAATGCTAAACTATAAAAACCTGCGTGACTTATATTTTGGGAACTGCCAATTGCAATTTTCCCAAACTGTTCAATTATTACACCACTAATTGCATAAGGAATTAAAGGGACAGAGTAGGTAAAAATATATTTTATATAAGAAACATCAAAAGACCATTTAAAAAAAGGTTTTATAAGACGGATCCAAAAAATTACAATGCACAGTCCTGCAAGAATTTGACCAAAAATTTGACCATAAAATTTATCTTTTTTAAATAAACAAATTAGTGCGACTGAAAATGCAAATCCTAAACACACTTTCAAAATAGAAGAAGTCGCAACTTCCTTACTTCTTCTTAAAGGACCATAAATCTGTTCAAAAGTTAATCCAATTATGTTTATGCCTGAAATTGGTATAATTAAATAAACCACTTCTTTATTAAGCCCTACCAACTTTCCGAATTCATCAGCAAATAAAAATAATACAAAAGCATTTATAGAAAAAAAAACTAACGATAAGGTTGACGAAGTACCAACGAATCTTTTAAAATCAAGTTCGTCTTTTTGATCAAAATAATATCTACTAACCGATCGATCCGCACTAAAAGCCATTAGACTTGCCATAATACTAACTAAGCCTAAAAAAATACTAACAACACCATAATCTTCAGTACTAAGCAATCTGGTGTAAATAGGGATTGAAATAAAAGCTAAAGCACCTGTAGCTAAACTAGAAATTAGATAATTCCCACCATGCTTTAAAAATCCTATAAAATTATTTGACATTATTTAAATTACTGTTAATTAAAATTTCAGTTATTGCATTTAAATTATTAATCTGAGATTGATTTAAATCCAACGGACAATCTTTACTATTTATAAAAAAAGATTTCAAAATATTTTTTGAGTTTTTTGGAATAATTTTAGAAATTCAAAATTTAGAAAATTCATTTATAAAGATTTTATACTTAAACTATAACAGGCACACGATCCTGCAATCATTTCAATATAATTTACCTTTATAAAATTTAGCACCATTTATAATTTGAATGCATTTGAAACTACTTCTTTATCATATAATGACCAGAGAATTTGATAATACTTAGAAAAAACAGTCCACATTTTTTTTAGGATTTTTATATATGCTTTTAGACAACTTCAGATATAACAGATAATAATGCCCGTCATAATGATATTCTAAACACATATTCTTCGGGAGACATGAACCTTGTATAAAGAAAAATAGCGAACAAAGAAGTTTGTTTACTTACAATACTACTCCTAAATGATTTTTAAAAGATTTGTTATCTGATGATATTACTATTATTAAATTAATGGGGTATATTCTACTTATGAAATATCTTTTGCCCCATTGCTTAAAAAAACACTTATATCTTTAAATAATTTAGCGTGCCCAGACTTGTTCAAATGATGGAAATCTGACATAATATCAAAATCTGTATAATTAACTAAACTTACATACTTATCATTAGTGTTTTCCTTTTTCAGAATATCATTATACGTAAATATACTTTTCTTAATATTATGCAGTTGTTTTTCATAATCATCTGAAGCTGGTAATATCCCAATCCAATAAGTATTTTGAAACAACGCATTAAATTTTCTAATATATTCTTGATAAATTTCAACAGGAGTATATTTAATCTTTCTATATCTCCTTAGAAAATTACTATTTTTCTTGACTAAACTTATTAAAATCTTACTTACGAATGGCAAACGAGAAATAATATGTTGTTCGGTCAAAGTCAGTGCACGTGGAGCACAATCAACAATTCCAGATTGTATAATAACAATATCTGGATTTAATGTTTCGTGATAATAAGTTGAATGATTATATAACTCTCTTATTGTTGCTCCTCCTCTACCTTGGTGAATTATATCATAGTCCGCAAATTTATTTCTTAATAAAGCAATATACGTTTCTTCATATAAAAGCAATTCGGGCGTACTTCTCGGAAATCCTAAAGAATCTGTAATAATTAAAACTTTAATCTTCTTTGCCATACAACATTTCCTTATAAATAGATCGTGAATTTTCAATATGCTCACTTAAAGTTATAAGATCACTCGTTTCATCATTAACATAAGTAGTGACTTGGCGATATAATCCAGGTTTAAATTGCAATTCTAAAGAATCATCAATTTTGTGATCTATAATTGAAATTACTCCCTTCTCTTGAACACTTAAACTCTCCATAGGTTTCAAATAAATTCTTCGCTTTTCTGTAAGCAATTCTACTGCCCACCTTCCTGCACTTTCCCAATTGGATAAATAACTAAACAAAACACCTTTTTCTGTGATTCCTGCTCCAGTAAAATTAGTTTTTGAATGCCACTTTAAAGTTCCAGCTTTAGAATAAGCATTCCATTGCGTTGGTTTACCAGCTAAAAAAAATGCAAGATCTACAACATGCGTCGAGTTTGCAAAAAACCAATTTTCTTTAACACCGGGAGCTTTAGTTAATGGCTCGATTTTATGTGCCCATTCCGTAAATTCAAAATGCATTGTCTGCAGTCCTCCATCTTCTTCTATCATCTTCTTAGCTTCTATAACCGAAGCATAAAATCGTCGGTTATAAGCAACATAAATATTTTCAGAAAATGCTTTTAGCTTATTCTCGTTTTCAATCAATTCCTCGATACTAATTGCTGCTGGCTTTTCTATTAGTACTTTGTATGCACCAGCTTTCAAAACTAAAAGAAGTGAAGGCATTAAAGCCTCAGTTCCTGTCGCTACTATAACATATGTGTTACTAGGTAAAGTTGTACTTTCTAAATATTTATCAAGTCCTCCAACAAATGGCTTTATTCCTGTTGAAGATTCAAATTTTACGGCTGATTCCAATCCTCTGCCAACTACCTGAAAAGAAATGTTTTGAGCTATTAATACTTTTGCATAATCTAATGCCATTGGGCCAGTTCCTACTAGTAAAATATTCTTTTTCATTATGTAATTGGTAAAACTTTAGTCTGCAATCCTGTAATTTTATTGTACTTTTCTAACATTGCTTTAATAAATAACTCATGGGTATGTCTGGCTTCTTCAAATGAAGGCAGTAAACAAGAATTATTAGCAAATAAATCTTCTAATATATTTGTTGTTGCTTCACTTATAAATAAAACATTAAATTCTCCACTTTCAAGTTTGAACAAGTTCTTTTTTGCTAATTCATAAACTTGTGAAACCCCACCTTCCTGAATAATAAAGCGTTGCTCATTGTTAAAGATTGTTGCAGTTATAGAACTTGGCTCACCTTTTGAAGAAGTTATGCTGAAAAAAGATCCATTTTCTAAGCGTCCGGTTAAAGTCCCTGTAAATTCCACAAAGCCTTTTCTTGAACTTTCTGACACATCATCATCAATTGATTCAACATTTACATCTTTAAGTCTTTTGCCTGAGAGATAAACAAATAAATCTAGAAAATGTAAACCGTTACAGCCTAAACCCCAATTCCCTCCATGAACACTATAAGTGTTCTTACTATCAAGCTGAATACTTTCCTTTAATTTCGCATAAGATTTAAACATTCTGCGTGGATGATTCACAAATGTAGTCACAGCATTTTTATTTAATAATTTACTGACTCTATCATAGGCATCCAGATCCTGAAAAAGAACTTTCTCGAGTATTAAAAAATTTACTTTATGTCTTTTTAATAATTCATCAATAATCATCTCCCTTACATTAGCACTAGTTGCTATAATAACAAGATCAAAATAATCTGGTAAATTTGCCCAAGATTGTGTGTAATTCACATTATGATTATGAATAATTTCTTTTTCTCGTTCTTCAGCTACTTTAAGTGAATCTGTTGATGTGTCTAATACATAAATTTCTAATTGTTGAGAATATTTAACTATTCCCTGCAAATGTCTGCTTCCTAATTGACCTGCTCCGATTATTAAACACTTTTTCATATTGCTGTCCATCCTCCGTCTACGATTAAATTTTGACCTGTAATATATTGTGCATCATCAGAAAGCAAAAAGGCTACTGTAGGCGCTATATCTTCCGGAGTGCCCAATCTTCGCATTGGAACTTTTTTACAATAATTATTTACAAAAACTTCATTCTGATTATCAAATATACCACCAGGAGAAACTGTATTTACGCGAACTTGCTGTGGTCCAAAATATGATGCTAAATATCGTGTAAAATTTACTAATGCTCCCTTTATAGCTGAATATGCTGCCGGCATCGTCATTGTTGTTCCTTCATAAACATTAAAATCTGCTCCCACAACACCATAAATTGAAGCCATATTTATTATGCTTCCGTTTTTTTGACTTGCCATTTCTAAAGCAACTTTTTGTGTTAAATAGAAATAACTATTTAACTGCCAATCAACATTCTTCTTCCAAGATTCAAGGGAAATATCTTCAAATTTGTTTCCCCAATCCTTTGTTCTTGGATAAGCGTTATTTATGAGTCCATCAATTTTCTTATATTTTTTAAAAACTATTTCTAATGCACGATCAACTGAAGAAGAATCTGTTATATCACAAAACACATTAGACAAATCTTCATTTGTTTCATGATTGATCTCAAAGTTAATGCAAAATGCTCCTTCAGAAAGTAATCGATCTACAATTGCTTTTCCTAAGAGACCGTTTCCTCCCGTAATAATAATTATTTTATTTTTTAATCTATTATTCATCTTTCAAGACTATTTTTAATATTTCAACTGATTCCTTAATACAGTTCATCGGTTCTATTTTATCTTTTAAACAATGCATAAAATAATCTAATTGAAAACTATATGTTTTTTTAATTTCAAAATCTGTAACTTCAAAAACTGTTTCATTATTGATATTTATAATTTTATTATTTATTAGATCTACTTCTAAAATGTCATTATCAAAAACGATTTCAATAGTTCTTTTAGGTTTTTTTCTATAATAATTTAATGTAATATTTGTTGTAAATGTATCATACTCTAATACATAATTAGCGTAATCAATTGCATCAATATTTAAACTTGAAACATTTCTTAAAGTTGAGCTGCTTTTATTAGGAAGCCCAAATAACCAACTAACATAATCGAGTTCGTGAAATAAATCTAAATGAACGCCTCCGCCCATTGATGCATTAGCACTATATATTTTTCTAAAATCTATATTAGGTCGCCAATCAGGTAAATACGATCCACAATAAACATTTACCTCATTGATTTTGAGATCTTCATGATCCAATTTGTTCTTTAAAAATTCAATACATGGATGAAATCTTAAATTACAAGCAACATAATTAATGATATTTCTATTTTCAATTAGGCTAATTAATGATGATACATTCTGCAATGTATGTACAGCCGGCTTTTCAACAAATAAAGGAATATTTAATTTTGCTAATTTTTCAATAAATTCAAAATGCAAATGAGTTGGATTTGAAATAATTGCAAAATCAAATAAAATGTCCAAACTTTCAAGATCATAAATATTTTCAATCCCTTGTTCTGTTTCAGAATTAGGATCTGATCTTAATGCATAAATATTCATATTTACATTTAGACTCTCCAAAGCTGCAATATGTTTTCTGGCTATTGATCCTAAACCTATAATCAGTATTTTCATAATTCGAAATCGAGTTTGTTATTTTGAAGTAGATATTCCATAAACAAAAAATCTACTGGATGATCTAAATCAAAACATACATGATCCATTTCATAAATTAGGGATTTTTCTGTAATTGCACTTTTTATTTCTGCATCAAAAAAAGACCTTCTATACCAATAAAATGATGCGTTTAACTCGTATACTTTTGGAGCAGATTGACGAGTCATTACACTTCCGTCAGGATTAGTTTTAACTAATGAATAGAACCCCTGAGCATTTTTTTCAACCATATTAAAATAGGGACTTCTTGCCGCTGGGTTAACAGAAAACACGTTTAATGCTTCAGGATTTTCAAGAATAATATTTAATGCTTTTTCAATATCCTCTAAAGTTCGCAGAGGTGAAGTCACGTCAAGATCTAAAATAAAATCATACTTATTATTTGCAATAGATTCTTCGTAAAGTAATAAATCTCTTATTGTATCTATTTTCCCCGCAGCATCTGTTGCCAGATAATCTGGTCTTGAATAATCAGTATTTAAGCCGAAAGACCTCGATTTTTCTTTTATTGCTTCATCATCAGTTGATAAAGCTACTTTCACGTCAAATTTTTCTTTTAATTTATTTGTTAAGTCAATTGAATATCCTATTAATGACTTACCATTAATATCTTTTATATTTTTACCAGGTATCCCTTTCGATCCTCCTCTAGCACAAATAGTTATTAATATTTTCATTTTAAAATTTTATATTATGAATGTCTATATGAGCTTTTTCAAAATCCTCATGTTTTCCAACATCTAACCAATAACCTGAAAATGGAAATGAAATAACTTTTAGATTTTTACTAATTAACTCTTCCATCAAATCTGTCGCATTAAAAAATGTTTCCTTTGGAATGAAGTCTAACATTTTCTTTTTAATCAAATATATTCCACCATTTGAATAGTAGGTATAAGTTGGTTTTTCTTTAAAGCTTTTCACCTCACCTTTATTTGTTTCTAAAACCGCATATGGAATATTAACTTGATATGGAATAGTTAAAACAGCCAAATCAGCATCTTGCTTTATAAATTCAAGAAAAAACTGTTCATAATCGATATTGGTTAGCAAATCCGAATTTGTAACGAGAATATAGTCATGCTCAAAATTTGCAATTTGTGATACTGCTCCAATAGTTCCTAAAGGTTCCTTTTCCCAAACATATTCAATTTTTACGTTTTTGTTTTCACCTTTTCCAAAATGTTGTTCTATCTGTTCCCCTAAATATTTTACAGAAACCCAAAAATCATCAATTCCGAACAAAGCTAATCGATCCAGATTATGCTCCATTATTGGCTTATCGCCAATTTTTAAAAGCGGCTTTGGAACCGTATCTGTTAACGGTTGCAGTCTTTGTCCTCGTCCCCCAGCCATAATAACGGCATCAATAGGTAAATAGGATCTAATTTTTCTAAAATTAATAACATTTACAACTTTGTGATTTTCATCAACAACCGGTACAATTCTAAAATCACCTTCGCGATATTCTATAATTTTTTTAAGATTATTTTCTCCTTTAACAATATATCGTGGGTTGTCTTGAATAATCTCATCAACATTACATTCTATTGTAAATCCTTTAAGCAAACCTCTTCTTACATCTCCATCTGTTAATGCTCCAATTAATTTATCTTCATTATCAACAACAAAAAGGATTGCATCTTGTGATAGTTCATTGAATTTAAGTAAAGCTTGTTTTATTTTACTTCCTGCTAGAATTAAGTGGTCTTTATAAATTCTCATGCGAATTGTTTAATTATTTTAATTATATTATCTGCCGCATCTAATTTAAAATAAATATTTTCGCCAGTGTAAACTTTAGATTCAATGGCTTTGCTAACAGAAGAAACGATCGCTTTTTCTTCAAATTCGCAATTTATAATATTTTTACTCTGTGCTCTTCCTTTTTGTCTATCTCCAACATTCACAACATATTTTCCAAATGAAGCAGCTTCCAAAATTCCGCTAGAAGTATTTCCTAACAAAATTGAAGCGTAATACATTGCTGAAAAGTAATTTGTTTTTCCAAAATTTTCAATTAGCAAAACTCTATCAGGAACTTCCAACTTTAACCTCTCAATAGCATCACGATAAATTGATCCTTGTGTGTCCGCATTTGGCATGGTGATTACAATAAACCTATCTTTTGAAATCTTCTTCAAAGATTTTTCCATCTCATCAGCATACTTAAAATTATCTTGTGAAGACATCGTTTCGGGATGAAAAGTAACTAGAATGAATTCTTCTTCTGGGATTCCAAATTTCTCGAAAAAAGTTTGTTTTTTTATTGGATTAAAAACTTTAACATCATTTAAGCTCAAGGATCCTGTCATGAAAACATTTTCTGAAGAATCTATAAGTTTACAAACTTTCTCGGTAAATATATTAGTAGCTGTAAAATGAAGAGTTGAAGCTAACGTTATTTGATGACGATATATATTATCTATCGCTCCTAATGTTGTCTCACCTCCATGCAGGTGAGCAAATTTAACTCCAAAAGGAATTCCTGCCTGAATAGCAGCACTCATTTCAAAACGGTCTCCTAAGCAAAAAACTAAATCATATTTATGAGTCTCCCAAAAATCTGCAAATTTTAGAACAGTTAAACCATAAGATGAAGCAATAGATTCTTCACTATCATTTGAAATCAAAGATGATATTGTACGAATGCAATTATATGTATCTCTCTCAATGTCTCTTAGCGTATAGCCATGACCTCTTGACAAATGGGTTCCAAAAGCAATAATTTCTAACTCAAAAAATGCATCTTTTTTAATTTTCTGAAGTAAAGGAAGATATATTCCATAATCAGCGCGCGAACTAGTTAATACCCCTATTTTCATTGAATATCAGAAAATAAAAGTTTATCCAATTCCTTCTTATCTTCCATTAATTTTTTTCCAATAACATTTTCCCATTCCATTGGAGAGATTCCATCTCCAGGTCTCAATGGAATAAGATCATCATCAGTTATAACATGCCCTTTTCGCAAATTCTTATTTAAATGAATACTTTTTCTTGCAATAGCAATGTTTTTTGTTTCACTCTCACTCGGAACTTTCTCTCCATCTCCACTTGTAGCCAGTTCAATGTTGCGAATTGCCTTCACCATTTCTTTTAATTCATCAGGTTCCAAAGAAGCAACATGGTCGGGTCCAGGTAACGTTTTATCTAAAGTAAAATGTTTTTCTATAATTTGTGCTCCTAAAGCTACAGCAGCAACAGGAACTTCAATACCAAGCGTATGATCTGAATATCCTATTTTGGTCTGAAATTTTTCTTTAATAGAGAGCATTGCTTTTAGATTAACATCTTTCATCGGAGTTGGATATTCTGTATTGCAGTGTAAAATAGAAATCATTTCTTTTGACAATCCAAATTTAACTAATACCTCCAAAGCATTTTCAATATCTTTTTCAGAACACATTCCCGTAGACATTATAACAGGTTTTTTACATAAAGACACGGCTTTTAGGTAAGGGTAATTCGTTATTTCTCCACTTGGAATTTTAAAAAATGAAAGACCTAAATCATTTAAATACTTAACTCCCTCAACATCAAATGCTGTCGAGAAAAAATTAATATTTCGTTCAGAGCAATAAGACATAAGTTCTAAATGATTCTCGTGACTCAACTCTAGATTTTTCAACATTGTGTATTGAGAATCGTCACCATCATTTATATTTACAGTTTGATAGCTCGCTTTTTTTGCAGATTTACTTACCAAACTATCTGCTTTAAAAGTTTGAAATTTAACATAATCAACTCCAGCATCTACAGCAGCATCAATTAATTTTTTTGCTATTTGAATATCACCATTATGATTTACTCCAGCTTCGGCTATAATAATTACTTTATTCATTTTTAAATTATTCTTCCAGGATTTCCTACAACTTTTTTTCCGTCTGCAATATCATTGATAATCACAGATCCCGCCCCTATTACTACGTCTTTTCCAATATTAATACCTTGCTTAATAACTGAATTTGCCCCTACAAAACTTCTTTCTCCAATTGTGACATTTCCAGCTAAAACTGCTCCTGGAGCAATATGAACTGCATCATGTAAAATGCATTCATGCTCAATTATACAGCCCGTATTTAAAATTACATTTTTCCCAATTTCTGCTAGAGAATTAACTACAGCATTCTTGTTAATAAAAGTTCCACTCCCTATGATTGCGGTTTTAGAGATATGTGCGCTTTTATCAATAATTATTTCAACATTTTTTCCTTTACTTTCTATTAAATTGGCAATTTTTTGTCTTATCCGATTATCACCAATACCAATAAAAAATAAGAAATTATTTTTCCAACCGATAAAGTCATCATTGTTTTCAAAACCCAAATATTTAAGATTATAAGGGTTTAATGAAGTTTCTTCTTTATCTGAATAACCAATAATTTCAAAATCGCTTTCCAAAATAGTTTCTATCACAACATAACCATGTCCTGAGTAGCCTATTAAAATAATTTCTTTATTTGACAAAATATATATATAAAGTATTGTCTATATTTAGGTATACCACTTATTCACTTCAATGTTTGCTGCTTTTGGCAAATCATTAGTATCTAATCTAGGTAATTCTAAAGGATTATCTAAAGACAAATCTGAAACTTCAACCCGTGTAGTCATTCCAACTTTGAAATTATAATTTTGAAGCAAGCTTAATGTATCTGCATTATAATTCCCGTATGGGTAACAAATCGATGCATAATTCAAATCACCTCCTACAGCTTTTATAAACTCTAACGATTTTTCAATTTCAATCTTTTGATTTTCACGTGATAAACTTCCAAGCCAATAATGGTCATAGCCATGTGAACCAATATGCATGCCATTTTTACACATACATTTTATCTGATCTAAACTCATATAAAGCTCACGACTAAAGATGCTTTCATCTACTCCTATTATTTCTTTGAACAGCTCATCAGTAATTATTTTTCTTAAATTCTCTTCCAGTTCGACTTGCAATAATCTTTTGATAAAAATTACTTCTGCTATATCATATCTATTCTCTTTGGCTAATTTTGTGTAATAATATAAATTACTCTCTAATTTATATTCTACTCTATATTTATCTAATAATATATAAATTTTCTTGATTATTTCATTTATGTTTTCCTGCGCAGCTAAAATAAAATGTATTTTATTGACATCTAACATCGAATTTTCCATTACTGCTCTAACAGGAGCAAAAAAACTACCTTGAATACCCATATTGTTCAACACAGGATAAACTACATTAAAATGATCTATGTATGCATCATCAAATGTTAATAAAACTGCATTTTTGGGCAATAACGTTTTATTGTAATAGCTGTCAATCATTTCTTCCATCGTAATGAAATTATAATTTTTTGCTAAAAATTCTATTTGACCTTTAAAATCGTTTTTATCAAGGCCTTTAATATTTGGATACTTACTATGTATTAAGTCTCTTACATAGTGATACATTACGATTGTAACTTTATGACTCATTTTGTATAATATTTGGTCGATCCTGATCTGAATCTCCTTTAAAAATTACATACGGCTCATAGAGGCTCTTATATGCAAAGTGAATCTCATTATTAGATTTAATAAAAGGTTCGAAATAATTAGGAATAATCTCGGAATTGCTTTTCTTCAAAAAACCCATTTGATAAAATGTTATTTCATCAATTCCAAAATTTAAAAAATCCACATACTCTGAATTTTCATCATCAAGAATTCTATTCAATTCAGCCGTAATGTTTTTGACTCTTGACAAATCCCCTAATACATCAACCACTCGAATACAAGAAGTTTCTTCAACCTCTATTTTTCTAACAACCAGTACAGAAATAATTTCAGATGATTTTTTTATCAACCAAAACTTATATTTATAAAATGGATGCCTTTCATATCTGTTAATAAAATAGTCTGCACTTTTAAGAGGTTTATAATATGGCTCAGGTAATTTCTGCACTTCAAATAGAGTATTAACAACTTCTATTTCCTGATCCAATTCCGAATTATTAAAAAACTTCGACTTTTTATCTTGTATTGAAATAATTTTAAAATTATCAATTTTGGGGTTTGTATAATAATAGTGATTTAATTCCCCTATTTTATATTTCAAAATCTTATAAATTTTCTCTACATTTTTATTTATACCTATTGAACCAATAGATGAAGGATTACGAAATTTTTGTAAATGATATAAAAGATCCATCCCTACACCAGGGTAATTATCATCTCCTTTCCATAATGCTAGCCATAAATCCAATCCATCAGATTTCAATCTAACATCAAAATGATTTGTTGGTATATATCCTAATACAGCAATTATCTCATTATTATTTTCAGCATAAGCAACTAAATAATTTAAATTTAAATCCAAACCATGTTGCCACAATAATAATTTTTTTGATGTGACAAAAATGTGATTTGCATTCCAATTATTTTTTATGAATACTTGAAGAGAATCAATTTGATTTTTTTCTAAAACTTTTATTTGATACATTACTTTTTAAAATTAAAATTATTGACAGCTATAGCCCCCATCAATAATATAGTCCGATCCAGTTATCCACTTAGATAAGTCCGACAATAAGAATGCACACAAATTAGCAACATCTTCTGGTTTTCCAATTCCTAATGGATGTCTTCTATCAATATCTAACAAAGATTCTTCTGAGAGTTCTGTTTTTATCTTTTGAAACATTTCTGTATCTACCATTCCCGGCAAAATCGAATTTACTCGGATTTTTTTATTTGCTAATTCCAAGGCCATAGCCTTAGCCCCAGTTACTAATGCGGCTTTACTACTACAATAACCTATTTTACCACTTACCCCTAGTAAACCCGTAACAGAACTAATAAAAACAAAACTTGCTCCTAGACTATTATAATACTTTTTCTTTGATAAAATTTTCGAAAACTCAAAAGCAGCGATAGCATTTGTAGAGAATAATTCATTATATTTTGAATAGTTCATAATTTGCAAAGGCATCGTTAATTCAACACCTGCGCAATGCACAAATCCATCTAACTTGCCGATTTTATTAACGCAATCCGAAACTAAATTCTCGATATTATCGAAATCTGTAACATCCATTTGATACGACAAGTGACCATAACCCTCTAAAAGAGTCATGGTTTGATTTAGTCTAGTTTCATTTCTACCTACTAGAATAACTTTTGCACCGATCTTAGATAATATCACGGCACACTCCCTACCAAGACCAGAAGAAGCCCCAGTAATTAATATGTTTTTATCTTGCAGAGAAATCATTAATCAACAAATTTCTCATTACCAATCAATGCCATTAGTTCACCTAAACTTTCTATTTCATTTAACTGTTTAGATGTTAAGTTTGTTGAAAAATTTTCATCTACGAAAGCGACAATAGTCAATACAAAAAAAGAATCATATTCATCTAAATCTTTTAATTTTGTAGTTTCATCAACACTACTTATAGACTCAATCTCTAAAAACTCAACAAATCTGCTATAAAAATCATTTTTCTTCATAATTAACCAAATTAAATTGTTATTACTGTTGCACCCCAAGAATAACCTACTCCAAAACCACACAACAGAACTTTATCTCCCGTTTTGACTTTATTATCTTCAAGACATTCTTTTAAGGCAATTGGTATAGTTGAAGAGACTGTGTTTCCAATCTCTAAAATATTATTATAAAATTTTTCTGAATCTACCTTCATTTTTTTCCTTAAGTAATCTAACATAAATTTATTAGCTTGATGAAATATGAAGTAATCAATATCTGATATTTCTAAATTGTTCTTTTGTAAAACATCATTAATTAATTTTGGAATCGTTGTAATGGTAAAATTAAAAATTTCAGGACCATTCATAAATAGATCATTCTCTGTTCTTTTGTTGCCATTTTGCGCATCTAACAGTACTGGATCATCTTCTCGAATATTTCTTGCACCACCATTTGGAATAATCAAGTTACACGCTCCATTACCATCTGTTCCATAAACAAACTCATGTAAGCATTCATTTTCATCAACCTCAATAATTGTAGCAGTAGCAGCATCACCAAAAATGCTTCGATTTGCAAAATCTAATTTATTAATATGTTTCGTGTAAGTTTCGCTCGTTACTAATAAAACAGATTTTGCCATATTTGTATTGATTAAACTTTTAGCGATTCCTAAACCATAGATATAACCTGAGCACCCAAGATTAAAATCGAAAGCACCTACATTTTTATTTAAACCAAGTTTAGCTTGTAGAATACATGCTGTAGTCGGAAGAATGTACTCTGGACTTTGAGTGCATAATATTACAAAATCAATTTTGTTTTTATCATACCTTTCAAGGATCTTAGAAGCTGCACTATATGCAAGATCTAATGCTGTTTCATTCTCTTGAACAACATATCTGTTCTTTACACCTACCTTTTCTTCAATTTTAGATGAATCCCAAGTAGGAAACTCCATAGAAATCATATCATTAGTTAATACTTTTTCTGGAAAAAAAGATTCAATAAATTTAATTTTTGAATTAATCATGTTTTTTTTGTGAGATTAACTTAATTTATATCTTAACACTACTTGGAATATTAACTATTCTTTCTTCTAAAAACTCGGAGTTAATTTGCTCATCTCTTTGGCAATTACTATACATGGGCAAACGATACATTAACTGCCAAATAGGCCTAGTCATCACTTTATTCTCATTTGTTGCTTTTAGAAACAAATCACGATCGTTCTTATTTTCTAATTCTACACACATCAACCAATAATTAGCTTTTGTATCTGGAGTTTCGGTTCTAAATTTCACACCATTAGATAAAAAAAACGTTTCATATTCCCTTGCCAATTTTCTTTTGTTTTCGAGAAAATTATTTAATTGCTCTAATTGAGCACATGCAAGAGCAGCATTTAAATTTGGCATTCTAAAATTATATCCCATCTCATCGTGAACATATTCGTATGGATGTGGAATTTTTGCTGTAGTAGTTAAATATTTACCTTTCTCTCCTAATTTAAAATCATTTGTAACAATTGCACCACCACCACCACATGTTACTATTTTATTTCCATTGAATGAAAATGCACCAAGTTTTCCAAAACTACCTGTTGGTTTTCCTTTATATTCAGAACCTAATGATTCTGCAGCATCCTCAACAACAGGAATTTTCCACTTATCGCAAACTTCTATTAATTCATCAAGGCGAACAGGAAAACCAAAAGTATGCATTGGTAAACAAGCACTTATCCTGTTTCCTGTTTTTTTATTATAACAACCATCTTCGCGTAAATCTCCAAACTCCTCTAAAAAAAAAGCAACAGAATTGGGTGACAATCCCATTGTATCTAAATCAACATCTAAAAAAACCGGTGTAGCATTTAAATAACTTATAGAATTGGCTGTTGCAACAAAAGTTAAAGCTTGTGTTAAAACTTCATCTCCACTTTTTACTCCAATTAAACGCAAAGCTACTTGTATAGCAGCTGTACCGTTTACAACAGCAACTGCTTTTTGGGTATTAGTAATGCTTTGCATCATTCCTTCAAACTGGTCCACATAGGCTCCCACAGAAGAAACAAAAGTAGAATCTATTGTGTCAATTAAATATTTTTTTTCATTACCTCCAAAATGAGGAACATGAAGAGGTATAAAATTTTCCGTTTTGTACTGTTCTTTTATAAAAGAAATAGTAGAATTAATAGCATTATTCATAATTACATTTTCGAATCTAAATACTTACCCGTTTCTTTATGTCCAAAATTCGGAATCATTGTGTGGAATAAATCAACAATTTCTTCCTTTTTCCATTCTTTATTTACTTTCATCTCTGCTATTTTTTTAGAAAAATTTTCCAACTTATCCTGTTTAAAAATAGCATCATTCTTTATAACGCCTAAGTTCTCAAAACGTTGCATATCAAGTATTTCGTTTTCTGTAAAAAATTCTTCAAAATCTTTTTCACCAGTAGTGTCACTGGCTGTAAATAGGCATGGCCACTTTTTCTCTTTAATTAGTTCTTCAGACTTATCTCTAGCTTCTTCTTCAGAACGACAAGAATAAGCTTCATAACCTAATTCTGCCAAATATTTAATTGCAATATCAGCGAATGTAATTAAATGTAAATTTTCACTTAATTTAGGAAAAAAAACATCTCTATTTTCACCAAAAATACAGGACATCAAGCAGAGCTCTCCAGATTCTTTTGGTGTAACAAAGTATCTTTTAATATCATTTGGTGCGACAATAGGTTGTTTTTTTATAATTCGCTGATTAAATCCATGTAACAACGATCCATCCGAAAAAGCAACATTTGCAAAACGAGCTGTAGAAATTTTAATTTGCTCGCTCTTACGCATTAAGTACATTTCCATGATTCTTTTTGAAGCCCCCATCATGTTAACTGGATTAGCAGCCTTATCTGTAGAAACACAAAAATATTTTTTTACGCCATTTTGTATCGACTGCTGTAATGTTTTTTCTGTATTAAAAACATTGACATCAATCATTCGCATCAAAGTAAAAGAATCCTTTTCACTTCGAACATGTTTCAATGCTGATAGATTTAAAACATAATCGTACTTACCATCAGATTTAATAAATGCATCATATTCTACCGATCCTATATCTAGTGCAAATGTTTGAAAATCACCATCAATATATCCAAGAGAACTTCTTATATCCCTCACAAGCTCTACCATATTGTTCTCACTAATATCAACAACATGCAATTTAGCCGGATTTCTTTTGAATATTTCTTTAGTTACCGCTTGACCTATTGAACCAGCTCCTCCTATAACCAAAAACGAAGATTCATTAACTATTTCTTTCAATTTAGTTTCGTAATTGAAAATATCCTTTTCAAATATTTCTTCTTCCCTACCAATTAGTTTCAAAATATTCATCTATCTTTTATATAAAAATTCTTTAATAACTTATTTCGTAAAATCGATTAGCACTCTCCTAAAAACAAAAAACAAAATAGCAATAAGACATCCTAAAAAACCTCCCATTAGCAAGCCTCTTGCTTTCTCAAATTTTTCTTTTGGTAATGGTAAAACAGGCCTGTCAATAACTTGAATTAAAGGCGTATCTTTTCTTAAAGTTACTTTCGCAAGCTCGCTTTGTTTCACTAGTTCAGTAAGTATCGCTGTATTTGCTTGAACATCTACTTGCCGTCTAGCAGATGGAGTCCTTCGTACATTTAATGCAGGATTAAGATTAAATGTATTATCATTAGCAATTGCTACTCCAGTAATTGCACCATTAAGTTCATTTCGAATAGAATCAACTTGTCTCTCTAAAACAGCCATATTAATTCTAGCTTTTTTACTTTTAGTCTCTATATAAAATTTACCTACTTCGTTTACTAAAGTTTCGCAAAAAAATTTTGAAAATAATTCATTTTTAGAAGAAACATTAATATTAATAATCGCTACTTTTTTATCCCTCTGTCCAACTGAAAATCCTTCTTTTGACAGAGCATTGTACATTACTCCTAAAAGGCTATCTTGCACACGTGTAAATTTTTTACGATTAGAATTTGGTAAAAATTGAACATTAGACAATCTTTGATCCTTTTTCCAATTTTCTCTCCATCCATTGGTCTGAATGTACATCTCAGCTAAAGAAATTTCCTTACCGTTTACATTTACATTGGAAAGTAATGTTTTCTCAACCATAGATCTAGATTTAAACAACTCTGTTAAATTTGATCCTGAAAAAACTCCTCCACCTCCACTTCCTCCTAAATCTAATCCGAATGAACTTGCTAAACCTAATGCTCCTCCAATTCCTCCTCCTGCTTTATCATCTTCTAAGGCAAAAGATAAATTGGCTGTATAAATCGGCTTTTTAACAAATGAATAAACTAACCCAATACAAGAACCTAAAATTCCTACCAATAGTACTACTTTCCATTGTGAACGTATATAAAAATACCATTCTTTTCCTTTTCCTAACAACTCTTTAAGCGAAATTTCCTCGCTTTCTATAATCGATTTATTATCCATTAATATTATTTAAATGCGGTTACAATTAATAAAGCTAAACTAGATATGACGCTGCCAATTCCAACCCACTCTCCAGCTGACATCTTCTTAGATTGTGGCTTTTCAGGAACAACGATTTGAGAATCTGGTTCAACAGTAGGATATGATCTAAAAAACAAAAATGAAGTAGTGACAGCTGCTTTACCATTAGGGTAAATTATATATGCCTTTTTCTTCCATCCTTTATTGTCAACACCTCCAACCGAGTTTAGATAGTACTTAAATCCTTTTCCTTTTCTATATGGAATTTCAGAAGTCAACAACACATTACCTGTTACTTTCACTCCTTCATTATAAACTGCCACCTCTATTTCATCACCAGGAAACAAAGTAACATTCGAATAATGATTTTTATCTTTTACAATTTTTTCCCAGTTTACAGGAATTGTTGCAAATTTTAATTCATCTCTAAGTTTTTTTGATAATTTAGAAGTAAGTGTATCTTTTTGTTTTACATCTAATTCTTTCCCGTCTTCACCAACTTGTTTTTTCTCAAGATTAAGATTTATACTCTCTAATTGTTCAATCTGCTTCTCTTTGATTGGTCTTTTAATTTTCATACCATCCAAGTTAGCAATTGAAGTCAATCCACCTGCCCTCATTACAACGTTGTAAACGGTCTCTTTTTTATTAGCCAAAACATATTTGCCTGGATAAGTAACAGCTCCACTAACCTTAACCATTTCCGGTTTTTCGTAAACTGCCATTTTTCTTATATTAATAACATCAAAAGGTTTTAATACAAAATTCTTAATCTGCTCGTTATTATTTGCTGTAATTTCAAGCTCAACCAATTCAATTCTCTTTGGGTCGGCATCATCAATTACATCGGACTTTACCATTCTGGCAATTTCAACTCTTTTTGATGCTGAGCCTGTCAAACCACCAACCTGAACTACCAGGTCATTCAACGTTAAATTTTCAAAATACTCATATTCACCTGGATTCTTAACTTCTCCATCGATCGTTACCTTGTATTCTTCTTTAAATTCCAGAATAGAATATACTGTAACAATATCTTCCCTTTTAAGTTCAATATCAGCATTCAAATCACCTGACAAAGCAGCACTTAAATCCACATTTACAATCTCGGTTGTTAGATCTGTCTTTAAGCGAAGAATTCTCGCTCTTTTTGTATAGGCATCTTCTTTTAGCCCTTCAGCTCTAGTGATAAGGTCTGAAATTCGCATTCCTTCATTATACGAATAGTAATCTGGTCTAAAGACTGCTCCTTCGATTTTAATACGATTTTCAAATCGGTTTAAAATCTTTGTAACTTTAAAAACGTCTCCGGACTGTGGAACATAGGATCCATATTCACTTTCGTTGATATCATGAACTTTAAATTCTTTTCCAGTTTTCTGTAATACATTTACCGACGCAGTATAAGCGAACTCATTAAAACCAGACGCAAAATTTAAAAGATCAGCGAATTTCTCACCCTTTTTCATTTCAAAAATCCCAGGTCTTTTCACTTCTCCTTCAACTACCACTCTTTGCGTATAAGCTGGAATTCTGATGACATCATTATCCTTCAAACTAACATTATCAGACTGGTCCCCTTTTACTAAAAACTTATAAATATCTACATTTCTATAAACTCTGTTATTACGAATTAGTTCTATATTTCTATAACTGCCATTTTTACCAGGGCCACCTGCTAAGTGCAAGGCATTGTAAACAGAAGCCAAAGATGAAATTGAATAATTCCCTGGCTGTTTTCCTCCTACAATGGTTACTTTAATTGTTCTAATATCACTTAAGCTAACACTAACCTGAGATTGTCCGGATCTAACTGTACTATAAACTCTTGCAATTGCAGCTTTAATTTTTTGTGAAGCGGCCTCTATAGACATTCCGGCTACTGCTATCTGCCCAACATTCTGAATAGTAATCTTACCTTCAAAGTTTACCGGAACGGTATCGTCAAATTGCTGAACACCATATACGCTAACTTCTAATTTATCCCCTGGCCCCAAAATATAATTTACTGGGGTTGCCATTTTCAAATCCGGTTCGAAATTTAAAGTGGGATTATCAAATAATTCGGATCCGAAAATCAAAGCATTTAATGAATCTTTTATTTTTTCATTTTTAATTTTTTCTTGTTTCCTTCCAAACTCAGAATCCTTATCTTCTGCTTTTGTTTTTGTTTTATTGTCTTTATTCTTATCTTTCGAAGCGTCTTTTGAATTTTTCTTCTCGAATTCGGCAAGTTTCACCTTCAACTTGTTAAATTCAGTCTGATTCATCCCTTTGGACAAAGCCATTGATTCAACCTGATCAATTGTTGCATTATTGCTCTTTAACTGAGCACTAATTTTAGCCAAATCGTCGTCTGACAAATAATCCACTTTTACAGTACTCAAATCTTTTGATTTAAGAATGTCCTGAGCACTTGCATTAAAAGACACAAGTAAAGTAAAAAACAGAGTAAGAACGTATATTATCTTTTTCATATTTAAATTATAATTTAACCGTTTCGTTTAAAAGAAATTATTTATTGTTTAAGAGTATTGTTTTTGATAGTAATCCTTATAAGAACCAGAAGTTACATTTTGTAACCATTCTTCGTTATTCAAATACCAATTTATTGTTTTTTCTAAACCTTCTTCAAAGGTAACAGATGGTTTCCATCCCAATTCTTTATTAATTTTTGAGGCATCAATGGCATAACGTAAATCATGTCCCGGTCGATCCTTCACATAAGTAATCAATTCCTGTGAAGCTCCTTCATTTCTACCTAATTTCTGATCCATAATTTGGCATAGTAGCTTTACCAAATCTATGTTCTTCCATTCATTAAATCCTCCAATGTTGTAGGTTTCATGATTTTTACCCTCATGAAAAACTAAATCTATTGCAATCGCATGATCTTCGACAAAAAGCCAATCGCGTGTATAATTACCATCTCCGTAAACGGGTAATGGCTTATTATTTATGATATTATTTATGAAAAGCGGAATTAATTTTTCAGGAAAATGGTACGACCCGTAATTATTAGAGCAATTCGTCAAAACATAAGGCAAACCATAAGTTTCTCCATAGGCTCTCACAAAATGATCAGAACTTGCTTTAGAAGCGGAGTATGGGGAATTAGGATCGTATGATGTTGTTTCTGTAAAAAGTCCTTCAGTTCCAAGCGAGCCATAAACTTCATCCGTACTGATATGATAAAATCGTTTACCTTCAAAATTATCTTTCCATTGATTTTTTGCAGCGTTTAATAAATTCATTGTTCCGATCACATTCGTTTTCACAAAGGCTAATGGATCTTCAATAGAGCGATCAACATGTGACTCTGCTGCTAAATGCAAAACGCCATCGAAATTATGAAGGGAAAAAAGTTCATTTATAAAAGTTTCATCTACGATATCTCCTTTTATAAATGTATAATTAGGTTTATCCTCAATATCTTTAATATTCTCAAGATTTCCGGCATAAGTCAAAGCATCTAAATTAAAAATTTGATACTCCGGGTATTTATTTACAAAACGTCTTACCACATGTGAACCAATAAAACCAGCGCCTCCAGTTACAAGAATTTTCTTCATATTAATTTCAAATTAATTTAACAATTCTGAATTTTGCCTTTCTAATTCACAATATAAATCTTTTACATCTTGCGAGCTTTCCTTTTGAAGGATCAAGTTTGCAGTACTAGTATAGACAAAAATTGTATTTCTCAATCCTAAAAATGCAGTATATTTTTCGGTACCAATAACCATGTTTCCGTTATCATCTATAGAATGACCTCTAGAAACTAAATAATCGTAAACCGATTCAAAAGAACCTAAATCAGACCATGAGAATGCCGCAGGAACTACTTTTATTTTCTTACTGCGTTCCATCACAGCATAATCGATACTTATTGACGGGATTTCTAATGATAAATTTAAATCTAAAAACCCTTCTTTGTTTACTTCCCAAACTGCTTTTGACTTTTCAAAAACATCGGGTTGATATTGCTTTAGCTCTTCTAATAAAACTCCCGCTTTAAAACAAAACATACCACTATTCCATAAAAAATTTCCTCTTGCTATAAAATTTTTAGCTGTTGTCTCGTTTGGCTTTTCACGAAATGAAATCACTTCATCACCTCTTGATTCAATATAGCCATATCCGGTTTCTGGCTTAGTTGGAATAATCCCAAAAGTTACTATGAAACCTTCTTTTGCCTTCACGACAGCTTCATTTATAGCTTTATTGTAATCTTCCATCTTTTCAATAATATGATCAGAAGGTGTTACAATTAAAATATCATCCGGATCAGAAGCAAATGCAGCAAAAGCAATTGCAGCAGCAGTATTACGAGGAGTCGATTCAACAATATTAACATAAGCCTTTTTAGACTTACCCATCACTTTCGCACTAAGGACATGGTTATCAACATTGCCAACCACCATAACTTTATCTGCTAAATGACTATTGCGATCTACAGTCATTTCAAATAAGGACTTCCCTTCAAACATTTCCAAATATTGCTTTGGCTGACTTTTCCTTGAAAGGGGCCACAATCTGCTACCAACTCCTCCGGTCAAGATCACATGTATGATTGAATTACTTGTTTTCATTTTTCTTTAAATAAAAAAGAGCCAGTACTATAACCTGTTATCGGCTAAAGTACCTAAGACTCCTTTTACATCGTATAATAAACTATTTTCTTTTTGCAATTCTGAAAATTCCAATTTTAAAAATTCTTTATGCGCTACTCCAAGTACAATAGCATCAAATTTTTCTTTTGGAACAGAATTAATAGTTTCTAATTTATATTCTTTTCTAACTTCTTCTATATTAGCTAACGGATCGTATAATGTAACAGCGATTCCGTATTCTTTTAACGCTTTGATTACATCAACAATTTTTGTATTTCTAACGTCCGGGCAGTTTTCTTTAAATGTAATTCCAAGCATCAGAAGATTTGCTCCATTAACTGAAATTCCTTTTTTAATCATCAATTTTACTACCTGAGAAGCGACATACTCCCCCATGCTGTCATTCAAACGTCGTCCTGCCAAAATTATTTCAGGATGATACCCAAATTCCTGGGCTCTCTGTGCTAAATAATAAGGATCTACACCAATGCAGTGACCTCCAACCAATCCTGGTTTGAAAGGTAAAAAGTTCCATTTTGTAGCAGCAGCATCTAATACTTCCTGTGTATCGATATTCATTAAATTGAATATCTTAGCTAGTTCATTTACAAAAGCTATATTAATATCCCGTTGAGAATTTTCTATAACTTTTGCAGCTTCAGCTACTTTTATTGAAGGTGCCAAATGTGTTCCGGCAGTAATTACAGATTTATAAAGTGTATCCACTTTTATTCCAATCTCTGGGGTTGATCCTGAAGTTACTTTTAAGATCTTCTCAACAGTATGCTCTTTATCTCCCGGATTTATTCTTTCAGGAGAATATCCTGCAAAAAAGTCCTTATTGAATGTCAATCCTGAAAATTTTTCTAGAACTGGTACACACTGCTCTTCAGTAACCCCTGGATATACTGTAGATTCATAAATTACAACATCTCCCTTTTTTAATATCTTACCAACTGACTCACTCGATTTGTATAAAGGAGTTAAATCTGGGCGATTATTTTTATCGACCGGAGTTGGAACAGTTATCACAAAGTAGTTGCAATCTGCTATATCATTAAGTGAAGTAGTGCAATATAAGCCTATCTGAGAATTAGAATTATCCACCAAAACTTTCTGTAAAGTCTCGTCATCTACTTCTAGTGTAGTATCTGTACCCGATTTTAGAGAAGAAACTCGCTCTTCATTTATATCAAAACCAACAACTGCATATTTAGTAGCAAATAATCTGGCTAAAGGTAAACCAACATAACCTAGGCCGATAACAGCTATTTTTATGTTTCCATCCAACATGTATTCTTTTTTATCCACTTCAGTCATTTCAATTCACGGCTTCGCCCTTCTGAGTCACAAAATTTTTGACACAGATACCCTAAAATCATTTTCGGCAAATATAGTATATTAACTCAATTTAATCAATACGGCTTCCCGTAATACTTAAAAATATAGACTATTAAAAAAAAACAGCTCAATAACCCACTCTCAATCAGTATGCAAAAAATCACATTATAAAAAAAACAGAGAAATAAAATCTTAAACTAAAGAATTTCACCCTCTGTTTTAACTGAAATCGCTAAACTATAACTAAATTATTTGTATTTTATTTTAAGAACACAGCCCAAAGATTCTAAAACCAATATATAATGTGTATTTGAAACCTCCTGAACAATCGCTTCCTGATTACTAAAAACTCCTGCTTCTATTTTTATCCGATCTCCGGCCTGAATTGAAGTTACTGATATATCACTTATATTTGGAGCCTTAAGACTTGCTTTTATGCTATTAATTTCTTCATCACGAACAATTGCAGGTTTACCCAGCCAAAACAAATAGCGCACTACTCCTGCTATCTGAAAAACAGAATTACGATCAATATCTTTCAATTGAACAAATACGTATGAATTGAAAAGAGGAACTTCAATTTTCTTCTTTCTGTCTGACCATTCTTTCACCTGAGTGATTAGTGGACAATAACATTCAATACCTATTTGACTCAGTCTATCCGCAACTTTCTTCTCCCATTTAGGCTTTGTATAAACAACATACCAATTCATAATTTCCTTTTACAATGAATAAAATTTCCAACACCGTCTTTCTTCTTTTATATCAAATTTTACTTCAATACCAATCTCAATTAGGAACCTATCCCATTATAAATAAAACCAATTGACTCCAGTTCTTTCGCATTTAAGATATTTCTTCCATCAAAAAGGAAAGCCGGCTTATGCATTGAATCATATATTCTTTGCCAGTCGTAAGTGGTAAACTCATCCCATTCTGTTAAAACAGCTATAGCGTGAGCATCTTTACAAGCCTCATAAGCGTTATCAAACGTTACAACTCTGGCTTTATTCTCTTCAACTGACCTCGTCTCCAAATAATTTAAATCACTCTGTATTTTATTGCCAGAAACTTTAGGATCATAAACCGCTATACTTGCCTGTTCATTAATCAAATCATCCGCCACATAAATTGCCGCAGATTCTCTGGTATCATTTGTATCTTTTTTGAATGCCCAGCCTAAAAAGGTAATCTTCTTATCCGCAACCGTATTGTATAGCGTCTGAACAATTTTATTAGAAAATCTTTTCTTTTGATGATCATTCATTATAATCACCTGTTCCCAATAATCGGCAACCTCGTTCAAACCATACGATTTTGCTATATATACCAAATTGAGAATATCTTTTTGAAAACAAGAGCCTCCAAAACCAACTGATGCTTTCAAGAATTTAGGTCCTATTCTACTATCCATTCCAATAGCACGAGCGACCTCGTTAACATCGGCACCTGTTTTTTCACACAATTCAGACATTGCATTTATAGACGAAATACGTTGTGCTAAAAAAGCATTTGCTGTTAATTTAGACAATTCTGACGACCAGACATTGGTGGTTAAGATTTTATCTTTGCTTACCCAGTTTGCATAAACATCAACTAAAGCATTTATCGCCACTTCGCCTTCTGGTGTTGTATCGCCTCCGATCAGGATTCTATCAGGATTTAATAAATCAGTAACAGCAGTTCCTTCGGCTAGAAATTCCGGATTCGATAAAATCTGAAACTGTACTCCATTTCCGGTATTATCCAAAATACTTTTTATTGCTTCGGCCGTGCGCACTGGCAAAGTCGATTTCTCAACAACAATTTTATTCTGTTTCGCTACTTTTGCGATTTGTCTGGCACACAATTCAATATATTTTAAATCGGCGGCCATACCTTTCCCTTTTCCGTAGGTTTTAGTTGGGGTATTTACAGAAATAAAGATTACCTGAGCCTCATCAATCGCCTTTTCTACTTCTGTTGAAAAGAAAAGATTCCTCCCTCTGGCCTCTGCTACTATTTCCGAAAGTCCCGGTTCGTAAATCGGAATATTATTCGTATCAGGATCGTTCCAGTCTTTAATTCTTTGCTCGTTCAAATCGACAACAGTCACTTGAATATGTGGACATTTTTGAGCAATTACTGCCATTGTTGGACCTCCAACATAACCTGCACCAATGCAACAAATTTTTGTAATTTTCATTTACTTTACTATTATCTTGATCCTTGTTTTTATTTTAAATTATTCCAGTACCAGCTTACAGCCTCTTTTAAACCATCTTGTAAGGAGTATTTTGGATCATACCCCAATACAGTCCTCGCTTTATCGATACTTGCTAATGAATGCGGAATATCTCCTGCTCTATTGGGTCCATATACAATTTCTACCTCTCCAATTTTTGAATCGAACTCACTCAAATATTCTTTTAAATATCCAATCAAATCATTTAAAGAATTTCGATCACCAAAGGCTGTATTGTAAACCGTATTAATTGCAGCAGGATTCTGGCTTGTCATTGCCAATTCGTTCATCTGAATTACATTATCGATATAAGTAAAATCACGAGAATAATTCCCATCGCCGTTAATCACCGGACTTTCATATTTCATGAGTTGCATCACAAACTTCGGAATTACTGCTGCATAGGCCCCATTAGGATCTTGTTTTCTTCCAAAAACATTAAAATACCGCAATCCGATAGTTTCTAATCCATAGGTTCTACTAAAAATCTCAGCATATAATTCATTTACATACTTTGTGATGGCATACGGAGACAGGGGTTTCCCTATAACTTCTTCTACCTTTGGTAATCCTTGAGAATCTCCATAAGTTGATGAACTTGCCGCATATATAAACCTTTTAACTTTTGCATCACGAGCAGCTACCAACATATTTAAAAAGCCGGAGACATTTACATCATTTGTTGTAATAGGATCATTGATTGATCTCGGAACAGAACCTAAAGCAGCCTGATGCAAAACATAATCGACTCCTTCAACTGCCAAAACACAATCAGCACTATTTCGAATATCTCCTTCAATTAATTTAAAATTAGAGTTCGAAATAAAATCCTTTAAATTATGGTGATGCCCCGTTGAAAAATTATCCAGACAAATTACTTTATGACCAAGTCCTAAAAAATACTCAGACAAATTCGATCCAATAAATCCTGCACCGCCAGTAATCAAAATTGTATATTGTTTTGATGTATCCATTTATTTCGAATTATTTTTTATTAAACTTCTTCAAAATTCTACTCCATAAACTTACTTTCACTTCCTCATCATGGTAACCATTTGCATAAGCACCATAACCATACCCATAAGCGGCACCGTATTTTGCCTTATTCTCATAACCATTTAAAACGATGCTCGCGTTATTCAACTCGCCTCTTTTAACTCTGGTATTCAGCAAGGTAATCATATCCTTTTTGGTATAATTCTGTCTTACTATATATAGTGTCACGTCTGCAAATTGTGCCAATTCTAATGCATCCGAAACTAATCCAACCGGAGGCGTATCCAAAATAATATAATCATACTTTTGTTTCAGTTCCAGGATTAATTCCCCCATCGCATCACTCAGAATAAGTTCTGAAGGATTTGGTGGAATTGGCCCTGAAAGTATAACGTCAAGATTGGGAATCTGCGTCTGGTTTGTAATTTCACTTAAACTATTTTGTTTAATGAGGTAATTCACAACACCTATTTGATTTTTTAAATTAAACTCATCTGCCAATCTGGGTTTTCTCAAATCCAAACCAAGAATTACGGTTTTCTTTTCACTCAAAGCAAATACTGTCGCAATATTGATCGAACAAAAAGTCTTCCCTTCACCACTTATAGACGAGGTAATCATTAACGTTTTTGAACCACTTACCTGTTGTTTTTTATACAAAAACTGCAACGAAGAACGAATAGCTCTAAATGCTTCAGATAATGCCGATTTTGGCTTGTCAAATACGGCCAGATTCAAAGAGTCTTTGTTTACACCAATGATTCCAATTAACGGTATCTGAGTCAATTTACTAACATCTTCGGTATTCTGAATCGAATTATTCACAAAGAAAATTCCAAAAACGAATAACAACGGAAGTAGTGTACCCAGAAACAAGGCCAATACATAATTCACAGAAGTTTTAGGACCGATTAATCCGCCTCCAATATCTTTCGCAGGATCAATAAAATGAATGTCTGACAAATTGGACGCTTTTACGATCTCAGCTTCATTTCTTTTTTTCAGAAATTCTGTGTAAATATTGTCACTTAAGTCATATTTTCTTTGAATCTTTAACAACTCCTGCTGTTCTTCCGGAAGTTTTTTTACAGTACTTTCTGCCTGACCTATTTTCGCATTTACCATAGCTAAATCGGTCAGTAATGATCCTTTTGCAGAAGCTATATTTTCTAATAAAACACTTTTTATAGCCTGCATTTGACTGTCAAAATCCTTGAAAATCTTATCGCTTTTTACTGCATAAGCCATTTCTGATCTTTGTGTAGAAAGCGCAATAAGTTTCGACACATTCACAACAACATTTGGATCTTCAATCCCTGCTACTGTAGGAGCCGGCAATCTTGAATAATCGTTGCTATTATTTAAATATGATTTTAAAGAATTATAATACGCAATTTTTCTTGTGACCTGATCTTTTTCAACATCAAAATCCATTATTTTATCCGAAACCTTAGCACCTCCACCTTCAATTTCGTAAATGTTTTTATCTTTTCTGAACGATTTCAGCTCATTACCTGTTTGCTTCAATTGCGTTTCCATAGCAATAAGAGTACTATCGATAAATCGAATGGTATTTGTCGCAAACTGATTTTTCCCATCAAGCTGAATTTTGATTAACATCTTTACTGTCGAATTCAAATACTCAACCATTCTGGCTTTGTTCGTCCCCTGCATTCCAAGGGTCAGGATCGAACCTCCTTTCTCGTCAGAGTCAACACTTACTCCTCTATAGCGCGATACTGTTCCGTCAAAATCATTAAATCGGACAAAATACTCGTTTCCGGTATATAAACCCGGGTTGTCATTTATCTGTAAATTCCAATTTAAAAAAGGAAGCACAACCGGTTCCCCCGTTTTACATCTTCTTACATATTCTTTGGGCTGAATCGCAGTATTGCTATACGTTTTAGTGGAGTAATTAATTAAGGATGCCGAGTTAGTTTCAAACGGAATTCGGATCTCATACACATTTGGGCTTAAAAACTTAATTCCAATTAATGTATTCGCGAGCTGTGCTTTTGTTTTGTCAATTTTTATATAAAAAGGAACCGCACCGTAAGCATCAACTAAATTGTATTTTCCCTGAACAAGATAATCAATATAAAACTGTAATTTATCGACAACCAGCTCGTTGTGCGATCTTGATTGTATCACAGTTGTGATTCCGTTTACCTGATCTGAAACACCTCCCCAATTAAATACTAAACTTGTATTGGAGGTAAAAAAAGGATTTCGTTCTTCCTTAATCGAAACCATAGTCTGCATTCCGTAAATTTTTTCTTTACGAATGTTTACCTGATAAGCGATAGCAAAAGCTATTATCAGACTGACTAAAAATAATTTCCAGTAACTGGCTATTTTAAGCAAGAATCCCTTAAAATCAAAATTTGAATGATTTTCAAAAATGGAAAAATCTTTTATATCTAACATCTTTTGAATTTAATTTTAGTTTTTAAGCAACAAATATACCGTTGTCGCCAAAGACAAAACCGTAATAATTGTAGTAATCGATTCTATCCCTGTTTTTCCTGTTCCCCAAGATTTTTGCTTAACCGGTTTCACATAAATATAATCGTTAGGCTGTAAATAAAAATAAGGTGATTTCATTACATTTATATCCGTCAGATCTATATCCTGCATCTGAACACCTGTTGGCGTTTGACGAATTACAGTTACTGCTTTTCTATTACCTGTAATGGAGATATCTCCAGCATTTGCAATAGCTTCCATAATATTTACATGTTCCTGAAACAGCGTTTTAGTCCCGGTACTACCTACTTCTCCATTTATGGTATATCTAAAACCGGCCAATTTTACCGTAACAAAAATATTGGCTTCACTTTTAAAATATTCTTCCAGTAGTTTTTTTTCAATTCGAACACGAATCTCTTCAAGAGTATACCCAATAACATTAATTTCTCCTAAAACCGGCATTCTGATATTACCATGATCGTCAACCGTAAATCCATTAAAATACAACCCTGATTCCGATTTCCCTGCTCCCGAAGTAGCACTATCCGTAGTATTAAAAATCGAAACTAACTTAGGATCTATTGCTTTTATATCAATACTCAAAACATCGTTTACCTGTAACCTGTAAGGCTTAGACTCGACAGCAGCAATATTATTCTGCTCTCCGGAGTTATTTTTATCCTGTAAATAAACCATGTCTTTAACCGGAATACAAGATGTAAATAGTATGCTAATCAATAGCAGGATATAAAAGCCGTTTTTTGTCATTAGTGAAATTTTATCGCAAATATAGCTTTTCCTTTAATCTTCAGAAAATCTAAGCGTTATTTGGGTTTATTTAATTGTTTTTGAAAGTTTTTTCGAATGGAACCCGATGTAAAATACTTCGGCCAAGGGTAATTTCATCAGCATATTCCAATTCATCTCCCACCGAAATCCCTCTTGCAATTGTAGAAATTATGATTTCTGATTCCGCAATTTGTTTATAAATATAGAAATTAGTGGTATCACCTTCCATTGTTGAGCTCAGCGCAAAGATGATCTCTACAACTTTTCCGGCTTTGACTTTTTCAACCAGACTTGAAATGTTCAACTGACTTGGACCAACTCCTTCAATTGGAGAAATTTTACCTCCCAGCACATGATAAATTCCTTTGTACTGACCTGTATTTTCAATCGCCATAACGTCACGAATATCCTCGACCACACAGATCGTTTGGTGATTGCGTGATAAATTGGCACAAATTTCGCAGACTTTTGTATCTGAAATATTATGACAATTTTCGCAAAATTTAATATTCTCACGCATATTCAATAGCGCCTGAGATAAAAAACCGGTTTGTTCTTTGGGCTGTTTTAACAAATGCAGCACTAATCGCAATGCCGTACGTTTGCCAATTCCAGGCAACTGAGACATTTCGCTAACTGCTTTTTCTATTAATTTTGATGAAAATTCCATGACGACAAAAGTAATACATTAATATTTCTTTTCAGATCCGATTGAAATTGAGTTTCCCTATTTTTTCGAGCTCAAAAACAAACGAATTAGTACTGATTTGTAGCCAATAAAACCAAAGTACAAGCTACTTCTGCCTTAATATTATTCAATTCTAACAATTGGTAAAATTCAGGATTTTCTGAACCTGGATTAAAAACAACCCTTTTAGGCTGTGCTTCTATAATGTAATTGTAATAATCACGCTGACGGGCAGGATTCAAATACAAAGTTACAGTATCGATATTTTTCACAGGGATTGTTTTCGTATGTATCTTCACACCGGCAACTTCACCAGTATTTTGACCAATTGCCAAAACAGTATGTCCTTTTTCAACTAACATATTTATAGCTCTAAAAGCGTAACGTTCCGGTTTTGTAGTAGCACCAAGAACAAGGGTTTTCTTATTTTTCATCATTTTTAAATATACTGCAAAAGTAATCAAAAAGAATGAGCTTATTTCTAGCTTATCGATTTAGAATTAACTGCAATAAAAAACAATATCCGTGTACGATTTTATCCTGAAGTTTCAAAAAATGTCTATTTTTACGGCACTAACCTAGACACTATGGATTTATTCATTTATTTATTTGCCGCTCTCTTTTCCGTTTTGAACCCGATCGGAACAGTCCCCATTTTTGTGGGCTTAACACAACATGATTCTCAAAAAGAACGTTCCCGTATTTCTCTTTGGACCGCGATAAATGTTGGAATCATTTTATTGGTTTCTTATTTTATCGGTCAGTATGTTTTGACTTTTTTCGGAATTAGCATTGATGCTTTAAGAATTGCCGGCGGAATTGTAATTGTAAATTCTGGTTTTTCTTTACTTTCAGGAAAATTCAATAAAAAACGAGGAATCAATAAAAAAATTGAAACTGATGCACAACAAAGAAACGACATCGCTTTAACACCTTTGGCAATACCAATGCTTGCCGGCCCGGGATCGATGTCTTTGTTAATTGCTTTTTACCAGGAACATCACGGAATAAACGAAATTATAATTTCATGCTCAGCTATCCTGGCAATTGCATTTACTATTTTTGCCATTTTAAAAAGTGCACATTATTTGGCCCGAATACTCGGTGCTTCAGGAATTGTAGCCATATCCCGAATCGTTGGTTTTATCGTAATTTCAATTGGAATTCAATACATCGTTAGCTCTATCATCAATATCGTTAAAGGAAACCTGATGTAAGATCTCTTTAATAGCAACAAACAAAAAGGGGATAAAACATACGTTTTATCCCCTTTTTCTATACTTAAGAATGTTATTTAACTTCTTGGCAAAAACACTTCAGCCATCATACATCTGGCACTTCCACCTCCGCAGGCCTCAATAGTATCTAAACTCGAACTTAAGATTTCAGCGTGACTTTCTAATTGTGCAATTTGTTTTGGCGTCAGACTCTGATGGGCAGATGCACTCATTACGATATACCTCTTATCATTTGTCCCACGAACTTCAAGCATGTTACCGGCAAAATTATTAACCTGCGCTTCTGTAATCAAAATAACTTCTTTTTTATCCGCTTTAAGATTTTCCAGAACCATTTTACGCTCTTTTTTATCATCGATACAATCGGCACAAATAACGGCAAAAGTTTCACCCAAACACATCATTACATTCGTATGATAAATCAGTTTACGTTCTCCGTCAACAGTTTGAAAAGCTTCAAAAATAACAGGAGCATAATCAAAATCTTCACAGAATTCAATAAATAGCTCTTCGTCAGCGCGAGGAGACAAAGCACAATACGCTTTTCCATTTGCGCGATCTAACAGTAAACTTCCGGTTCCCTCTAAGAAAAAACCATCTTCTTCTGCCGACGTATAATCGACTATGTTAGCAATTTCGAAACCTTTATCTTCAAGTGTATCCAGAATATCTTCACGACGTTCCTGACGACGGTTTTCTGCAAACATTGGATACAAAGCTACATCTCCATTTTCATGAAATGAAATCCAGTTATTTGGAAAAATACTGTCCGGCGTATCTGTTTCCAGCGTATCCTCAACAACAGTAACATCTACTCCAACTGCTCTAAGCTTCTCAACAAAGACATCAAATTCCTGTTGTGCTTTTGCATTTACCGTACTTGGTAAAAGTCCGTCCAATACCTTTTGGTAATAATTATTCACTGCCGTTTGCTCATTCATTCTGAAAGCAACTGGCCGAATCATTACAATTGCATTTGTGGTTTGTTTCATTTTATATGTTTTTTTGGTTTCAGGTTTCAGGTTTCATGTTAATGGAACGTGAAACCTGAAACCTGAAACTTTTTTAGTCTCTTATTAATGGTAAAGTGGAACATCTCAACAATCCCTCCTGCTTTGCAATTTCTGCATATGGAATTTCTTCAACAATAAAACCATTAGCGCGAAGCCAATTGTTCAAACGGGTGAAGTTTTTCTCAGAAACCACTACATTTTCGTCAATCGAAAATACATTTGAGAACATGTTATACATCTCATTTCTTTCGATATGAAATAAATTTTCTATTCCAAAAAGATTTACCAAATACAAATAATCGGCTTCTTCACGGAAACCTCTCTTATAAATAATCCCTTTATCTTTTCCAACAGGCTGAAAACAACAGTCGAGGTGTAAAGCATTGTCACGAGCTTCCAATTTCGATTTCACCAAATCGAATTCTTTGACAATTTTATTCGGAAACGTTCTTTTTATAAAATCTACACCCTGCATATTTGTTCTTGCTGTAATATAATCTTTATAATCACTTCCCTTATAAGTTCCAATAAAAACATGATCGTTCCACAACATAACATCTCCTCCTTCAATATGAACTTCCTCTGGCGGACGAACTACTTTTAAAGGGTCCATCTGATCGATTACATATTGAATGGCATCCAACTCACGTTCTCTGTCCGGCAGAATATTTGATTTCACAAAAGTATCATCTATCACAAAACCTATATCTCTCGCAAAAATCTGATTGTAATTTTCAATCATTTCAGGACGATACACTTTTACATCATATTTTTGAAAAACAGCATTAAAAGCATCCATTTCGGCAACCATATCTTTTTCGATAGGATAAGTACCTGCTTTAATATGTTCCAACGATTTAGGATCATAAGCTTCCTCTAAAGTTGGAGTTGGCCCATTATGAACTGCAGAACCCAAAACTACTGCCCGCAGCCTTGACGTTTCGTTCTTTATATTTAATTGCAACATAACTATATTGTATTTTGAGCAAAGATAAAAAAAGCTTCACAGTTAAGTGAAGCTTTAATTTTTTTTATTTGTTTGACTTAAACTCTCTCAACGGGTGTCCAGTGTAAATTTGTCTTGGTCGGCCGATTGGCTCCTTGTTCTCACGCATTTCTTTCCATTGCGCGATCCAGCCTGGTAATCTTCCGATAGCAAACATTACAGTAAACATATCTGTTGGGATTCCTAATGCTCTGTAAATAATTCCAGAGTAGAAGTCAACATTTGGATATAAATTTCTTGATTTGAAGTACTCATCTTCAAGAGCTGCTGCCTCTAATTTTTTAGCAATTTCCAAAATCGGATCTTCAACACCTAAAGTATCCATTACTTCTTTAGCTGCTTTTTTGATGATTTTTGCTCTTGGATCGAAGCTTTTGTAAACTCTATGACCAAATCCCATTAAACGGAAAGGATCGTTTTTATCTTTTGCTTTTGCTAAGAATTTTTCAGTATCTCCACCATCTTTGTTGATTTCTTCCAACATTTCAAGTACTGCCTGGTTAGCACCTCCGTGTAGAGGTCCCCAAAGCGCAGAAACTCCTGCAGAAATAGAAGCAAATAAACCAGCATGAGATGAACCTACCATTCTTACTGTTGAAGTAGAACAATTTTGTTCGTGATCTGCATGAAGAATAAATAATTTATCTAATGCATCAATTACAATTGGATTTGCTGAGTAAGGTCCTGTAGGCAATTTAAACATTAATTGCATGAAGTTTTCAACGTAACCGGTTGTATTATCATAATAATTCAACGGATACCCCATAGATTTTCTGTAAGTCCATGTTGCAATTACAAGAAATTTACCCATTGTTTTACAAATGGCTTCGTACATTTCTTTTTCATTTTCAACATTTACTGCCTTTGGATTAAATGCTGTTAAAGCACTAGTCAAAGCAGATAAAACACCCATTGGATGAGCTGTTTTTGGGAAACCATCAATGATATTTTTCATTTCTTCGTTTACCAAAGTATGTTTTTTAATACCATTTTCAAATTGCTCCAATTCCTGAGCTGTTGGTAATTCTCCAAAAATTAACAGATAAGATACTTCTAAGAAGCTTGCTTTTTCAGCAACATCTTCAATTGAATATCCTCTGTAACGTAAAATACCTAATTCTCCGTCTAAGAATGTGATTTCACTCTTACAAGAACCTGAGTTTTTATATCCAGGGTCTAAAGTAATAATACCAGTTAAATCACGTAATTTGTTAATATCGATAGCTGATTCATTTTCACTCCCCGTGATTACCGGAAGTTCAATTTTTTGACCATCTACTTCTAATGTAGCTATTTTTGACATAATATATCGGAAATAAATCTTTAAAATAATAATTTATCAAATCTAAGGAATTTAAGACTAATTAAAAAAAGAATCCTGCTATGAATTTGTTAAAACTCCAAAAAAAAACCATCCGTCGAGGCGGATGGTTTAAATTTCATATATAACTCTTACAATTACTTAATCTTAAAAGCATTTAGACCAGGAAAATAAGCTGTACTTCCTAACTCTTCTTCGATTCTTAGCAATTGATTGTATTTTGCCATACGGTCAGAACGGGAAGCAGAACCTGTTTTAATTTGTCCACAGTTTAAAGCAACGGCTAAGTCAGCAATCGTATTATCTTCTGTTTCTCCTGAACGGTGTGACATTACTGAAGTGTACCCTGCATTTTTAGCCATATTTACAGCTGCAATTGTTTCAGTCAATGTACCAATTTGATTTACTTTTACTAAAATTGAATTAGCAATACCTTTTTCAATTCCAGTAGACAAACGAGCTACATTCGTTACAAATAAATCATCACCTACTAACTGAACTTTATTTCCAATTTTTTCAGTCAAATATTTCCATCCATCCCAGTCATCTTCATACATACCATCTTCAATAGAGATAATTGGATATTTAGCAGCCAATTCCGCTAAATAATCAGCCTGCTCTTCAGAAGTTCTGATTTTTCCGGTTTCACCTTCAAATTTAGTGTAATCGTATTTTCCGTTTACATAAAATTCAGAAGCAGCACAGTCAAGAGCAATCATAATTTCGTCACCGAAAGTGTATCCTGCTTTTTCAACTGCCAATTTGATCGTATCTAAAGCGTCTTCAGTACCTCCTGCTAAGTTTGGTGCAAAACCACCTTCATCACCTACAGCTGTACTTAAACCTCTATCGTGTAATACTTTTTTCAAGCTGTGGAAGATTTCAGTTCCCATTTGCATAGCATGCGTAAAAGAAGTTGCTTTTACAGGGAAAATCATAAATTCCTGAAATGCGATAGGCGCATCTGAGTGTGAACCACCATTGATGATATTCATCATTGGTACTGGTAACGTATTGGCAGAAACACCACCAACGTATCTGTATAATGGCAGTCCTAATTCGTTAGCAGCAGCTTTAGCAGCAGCCAAAGAAACTCCTAAAATAGCGTTAGCTCCTAATTTAGATTTGTTAGGAGTACCGTCTAAATCAATCATTAACTGGTCGATTGTATTTTGTTCGAAAACAGAAGTACCCACTAGCTCTTCAGCAATAACAGTATTTACATTGTTCACTGCATTCAAAACTCCTTTTCCAAGATAAGCTTTACCTCCGTCACGTAATTCAACAGCTTCATGCTCTCCGGTTGACGCTCCAGATGGAACGGCAGCTCTACCTAAAACACCATTTTCAGTTACTACATCAACTTCAATTGTAGGATTACCTCTGGAATCAAGAATTTGCCTTGCGTGAACTTTAATTATAATACTCATTATTTTTATTTTTTTATTAATAAATTATATATTTTTTTCGAAATTATAAAAATATTTAATAGTAAAAACGTATTCTAACTAATAAACCTCTTTATTTATTAACTACATCGTTTTAGCAGTAACTTCTTTTATATTCTCGACAAACTGATCGAACAAATACGACGAATCGTGTGGTCCAGGACTTGCTTCCGGGTGGTATTGTACTGAAAAACAATTCTTATTCTTCATGCGCATACCTGCCACTGTTTGATCGTTTAAATGCAAATGTGTAATTTCTAACTCCGGGTGATTGTCTAACTGCTCTTTATTTACAGCAAAACCATGGTTTTGTGAAGTTATTTCACCCTTACCCGTAATTAAGTTTTTCACCGGGTGATTGATTCCACGATGACCGTTAAACATCTTATAGGTCTGAACTCCATTTGCCAAAGCAATTACCTGATGTCCTAAACAGATTCCGAACAAAGGTTTATCATTGGCCAGGATTTCTTTTGCTACTTCTATTGCACCAAAAAGCGGATCCGGGTCTCCGGGACCGTTGGATAAAAAGTAACCGTCCGGATTAAATTCGGATAGATCTTTATATGTTGAATTGTATGGAAACACTTTAATGTAACAATCTCTCTTTGCCAGATTTCTCAAGATGTTTTTCTTGATCCCAAGATCTAAGGCAGATATTTTATAAGTCGCATTTTCATCTCCAAAAAAATAAGGCTCAGTAGTTGAAACTTTTGATGCCAACTCTAAACCTTCCATGTCTGGCACATTGGCTAATTCTTTTTTCAGGTCTTCAATTGAAGTCCCGTCTGTACAGATAACAGCATTCATTGCCCCATTGTCACGAATATAGCTTACAAGTGCTCTGGTATCAACATCAGAAATACAAATTAAGTTTTGCTTCTTAAAGTAATCTTCCAGGCTTCCTGAAGCATCTTCTCTTGAATAATTAAAGCTAAAATTTTTACAAACCAAACCGGCTATTTTGATGCTGTCTGATTCAATTTCAGAATCATTAACACCGTAATTTCCAATATGAGTATTCGTCGCAACCATTATTTGGCCAAAATAAGAAGGATCTGTAAAAATCTCCTGATACCCGGTCATTCCCGTATTAAAACAAACTTCACCAAAAGTCTTACCGCTAATTCCGATAGATTTTCCGTGAAAAATAGTCCCATCAGTAAGTAATAAAATGGCGCTTTGTCGTGTCGTGTATTTCATTCTTTAATTTGTATTGTTTTTTTTAACTGTTTCATGAAACTCCTTTGCGGATTTCCATGTGTAATTAGATATTTTGCAAATTTACTTCTTTAAAAGAGTGCTTCCAAGATTTTTTAAAAATTTCAGCTCTAAAAATAAAACCGAGATACTGAAATAAGTTAAATTTTGATTTCACTCAAAAAAAATCAAAAAAAAAGGATAAACTAAAAATTAGTTTATCCTTGATTTCTATAGAATCATTACTTTCATAATTATTCAGAAGCTTCAGTAGTCGTTTCTGATTCAGCAGCAGGAGCTTCAGGAGTACCTTCCGCTTTTTTAGCTTTACCACCACGACGGCTTTTTGCTTTTTTAACTTCTTTTTTACCTCCATTGTAAAGTTCATTGAAATCTACAAGTTCGATCATTGCCATATCAGCATTATCTCCCAAACGATTTCCAACTTTAATGATACGAGTGTATCCACCTGGACGGTCTCCAACTTTAGCAGCTACGTCTCTGAACAAGTCAGTTACCGCATATTTACTACGTAAGTAAGCAAAAACAATACGACGGTTGTGAGTCGTATCTTCTTTTGATTTTGTGATTAAAGGCTCAACGAATTGTTTAAGCGCTTTAGCTTTAGCAACAGTAGTGTTAATACGTTTGTGCTCGATAAGAGAACAAGCCATATTAGCCAACATAGCTTTTCTATGTCCAGTCTGTCTGCTTAAGTGATTGAATTTTTTTCCGTGTCTCATTGCTATTTTAAATTTAATCCCGCAAGCGGGATTGAATTATTCTTTATCTAATTTGTATTTAGCTAAATCCATTCCGAAAGTTAAATTCTTCACTGCAACAAGTTCGTCAAGTTCAGTTAAAGATTTTTTACCAAAATTACGGAATTTCATTAGATCATTTTTATTGAACGATACTAAATCACCAAGTGTATCAACTTCAGCCGCTTTCAAGCAATTTAATGCTCTCACAGATAAATCCATATCAACAAGCTTAGTTTTAAGCAATTGTCTCATATGCAATGACTCTTCATCATACGATTCTGTTTGTGCAATTTCGTCAGCCTCGAGTGTAATTCTTTCGTCAGAAAATAACATGAAGTGGTGAATTAAAACTTTAGCAGCTTCAGTAAGGGCATCTTTTGGATTAATAGATCCATCAGTTTTAATTTCAAAAACTAATTTTTCGTAATCTGTTTTTTGCTCTACACGGAAGTTTTCAATCGCATATTTTACATTTTTTACCGGGGTAAAAATAGAGTCTGTAAAAATAGTACCAATTGCAGCGTTCTGTTTTTTGTTCTCCTCAGCAGGAACATATCCTCTACCTTTTTCGATTGTTAAATCGAAGTTCAATTTGATTTTAGAATCTAAGTTACAGATAACAAGGTCTGGATTCAAAACTTGAAAACCTGAAATAAATTTTTGAAAATCACCTGCTGTTAATTGATCTTTACCAGAAACAGAAATTGTAACTGCTTCATTATCGATATCTTCGATTTGACGTTTGAAACGTACTTGTTTTAGATTAAGGATAATTTCGGTAACATCTTCAACAACACCTGAAATAGTAGAAAACTCATGATCTACACCTTCGATACGAACAGATGTAATTGCATAACCTTCTAATGCTGAAAGCAAAACTCTTCTAAGTGCATTACCAACTGTCAATCCATAACCAGGTTCTAAAGGTCTAAATTCGAATTTACCTTCAAAATCGGTTGAATCGATCATGATAACTTTATCGGGCTTTTGAAAATTAAATATTGCCATAAATTTCGACTAAGTCAATTATTATTTGTTGTACAACTCTACGATTAATTGTTCTTTAATGTTTTCTGGAATTTGAAGTCTCGCAGGTACAGAAACGAAAGTTCCTTCTTTAAGATCATTGTTCCAAGTAATCCATTCATAAACATGACTTGAATTTGATAAAGAACGTTCGATAGCTTCTAAAGATTTAGATTTTTCACGAACTGCAACTTTATCACCAGGTTTAAGGTGGTAAGAAGCGATATTTACAACTTCACCATTTACAGTAACGTGTCTGTGAGAAACTAATTGTCTAGCACCTCTTCTAGAAGGAGCAATACCCATTCTAAAAACAACGTTATCTAATCTTGCTTCGCATAATTGTAAAAGAACTTCACCAGTAACACCTTTAGTAGCTGATGCTTTTTTGAATAAATTTCTGAATTGTTTTTCTAAAATTCCGTAAGAATATTTAGCTTTTTGCTTTTCCATTAACTGAACAGCGTACTCAGATTTTTTACCTCTTTTTTTAGCCATCCCGTGTTGTCCAGGTGGGTAATTTCTTTTTTCGAAAGATTTATCATCTCCGAAGATTGCCTCGCCAAATTTACGAGCAATTCTAGTTTTTGGACCAGTATATCTTGCCATTTCTAAAAAATTAATTTAAGGTAGAGATTATGAATTCAGGTCAAATCCTTCGATAATCTATGCTCTACCTTGTTTATACTATTGAATAAATAAAATTAAACTCTACGTCTTTTTGGAGGACGACATCCGTTGTGAGGCATTGGAGTAACATCGATAATCTCTGTAACTTCAATTCCACCGTTATGAATAGAACGGATAGCAGACTCACGTCCGTTTCCTGGTCCTTTTACATAAACTTTTACTTTTTTAAGTCCTGCCTCAAGAGCTACTTTACTACAATCTTCTGCTGCCATTTGAGCTGCATACGGAGTGTTCTTTTTAGAACCTCTGAAACCCATTTTACCAGCTGAAGACCAAGAAATAACTTCACCTTTCTTGTTAGTCAAAGAAATGATAATGTTGTTGAAAGTGGCAGAAATATGAGCTTCACCCGTTGATTCAACGATAACTTTACGTTTTTTTGCAGTTGCTTTAGCCATATTACTTATTATTTAGTTGCTTTTTTCTTGTTAGCAACAGTTTTTCTTTTACCTTTTCTTGTTCTAGAGTTGTTTTTAGTTCTTTGTCCTCTTAACGGAAGACCAGATCTATGACGGATACCTCTATAACAACCAATATCCATTAAACGTTTGATGTTCAAAGAAACTTCAGAACGTAATTCTCCTTCAATTTTGAATGCTCCAACAGCCTCACGAATTGCTCCGATCTCGTCGTCATTCCAATCTTGAACTTTTTTGTCTTGGCTAACTTGAGCTTTTTCTAAAATCTCAATAGCTCTACTTCTCCCTAATCCGAAGATGTAGGTTAGTGCTATAACACCTCTTTTATTTTTTGGGATATCTACCCCTGCTATTCTTGCCATAATTATCCTTGTCTTTGTTTAAATCTAGGATTCTTTTTGTTTATTACGTACAATCTCCCTTTTCTACGCACGATAATGCACTCGGCACTTCTCTTTTTTACTGATGCTCTAACTTTCATAGTGAATATCCTTTAATATCGATAAGTAATTCTTGCTTTTGACAAATCATAAGGACTCATTTCCAGTTTCACTTTATCACCAGGTAATAACTTGATGTAATGCATACGCATTTTACCAGAAATATGAGCAATTACGATATGTCCATTTTCTAACTCTACACGGAACATCGCATTTGATAATGCTTCGATGATTGATCCGTCTTGTTCTATTGCTGATTGTTTTGCCATAAATATATTAAGCTACCGCTTTTCTATTTTTACCAGTCTTCATTAAACCATCATAATGCTTGTTTAACAAGTATGAATTGATTTGTTGAATAGTATCTATTGCAACTCCAACCATAATTATTAATGAGGTACCTCCAAAAAACATTGCCCAAGATTGTTGTACATCCATAATACTTACAACAATAGCTGGGAACACAGCAATCAAAGCAAGGAATAAAGATCCTGGGAAAGTTATTAAAGACATCACTTTGTCAAGGAAGTCTGAAGTTTCAGCTCCCGGACGAACTCCAGGAATAAAACCACCACTTCTTTTTAAATCATCGGCCATTTTGTTAGTAGGAACAGTGATTGCAGTATAAAAGAATGTAAATACAATAATTAAAGTTGCAAATACAAAGTTGTACCAAAATCCGAACATATTACTAAACGCACCAACAATAGATTGTGATGTGTCTGATTTAGACAATCCAGCTACAGCTGCAGGAATAAACATAATTGCCTGAGCAAAGATGATTGGCATAACCCCAGAAGCATTAAGCTTAAGAGGAATCCATTGTCTATTACCACCAGCTAAATCCTGCTCGTAATCTCCAGTTGTTGTACGACGAGCGTACTGAACCGGGATTCTGCGTACTGCCATTGTAAGCAATACACAAGAAATGATTACTAATAACCACACAATAATCTCAATAACTAACAACATTGGACCTCCATTGTTATTGGTAACTCTGGTTGTAAATTCTTGTATAAAAGCTTGCGGTAAGCGCGCTAAGATACCAACCATAATCAATAATGAAATTCCATTTCCAATACCTTTATCTGTAATTTTTTCTCCAAGCCACATAGCAAAAATTGTACCTGTAACTAAGATAATAACTGATGAGAACAAAAATTCAGGTGAATTAAAGCCCAGTAAGAATGCACTACCAGGCAATGTTCTATACAAATTATAGATATAAGTTGGACCTTGAACCAGTGTAATAGCTATAGTCAACCAACGAGTGATTTGATTAATCTTTTTTCTACCACTCTCTCCATCGTTCTGAAGTTTTTGTAAATAAGGAATCGCAATTCCCATCAACTGAACAACAATAGATGCAGAAATATAAGGCATAATACCTAAAGCAAAAACTGAAGCTTTAGAGAAAGCACCTCCTGTAAACATGTCCAGGATAGATCCCAGACCATTTTTAGTTTGTCCCGCTAAACCTGTTAACTGAGTTGCGTCAATTCCAGGAAGCGTAACATGTGCACCAAAACGATATACTAAAAGCAATCCTAAAGTAATTAAGATTCTATTTTTCAGTTCTTCGATTTTCCAAACATTACTTATTGATTCAATAAATTTCTTCATCTTAATAGATAAGTTATATAGTTACAGCTTCTCCACCAGCAGCTTCGATAGCAGCTTTTGCAGTAGCGGTAAATTTGTGGGCAGTTACTTTTAATTTTGCTTTCAATTCTCCTCTACCTAAAATCTTAACGATTTCATTTTTGGTAGCCAGACGATTTGCTACGAAATCTGTCATAGAAACAGAATCAGTAATCACACCATTGTCTACTAATAATTGAAGCGTATCTAAATTAACACCTTCGTATTCTTTACGATTGATGTTTGTGAAACCAAACTTAGGCACACGTCTTTGAAGTGGCATTTGCCCTCCTTCAAAACCAATCTTTTTAGAATATCCAGAACGAGATTTTGCTCCTTTGTGACCTCTTGCAGAAGTACCACCTTTTCCAGAACCTTCTCCTCTACCTAATCTTTTATTTTGATTGTGTGTTGACCCTTCAGCTGGTTGTAAGTTACTTAAATTCATAACAGTATTTGTTATTTAGCTTCTTCGACAGAAACTAAGTGTTTAACTTTGTTTATCATCCCAAGGATTGCAGGATTTGAATCATGCTCTACAACTTGTCCCATTTTACGTAGACCTAAAGCTTCCAAACCTCTTTTTTGAGAAAGAGGGCAGTTGATTTTGCTTCTTACTTGTTTTACTAATAATTTAGCCATAATTTCCTTGAATTAACCTTTAAAAACTTTTTCTAAAGAAACACCTCTTTGTTTTGCAACAGTATGAGCGCTTCTCATTTGTAATAAAGCATCAAAAGTTGCTTTTACCACGTTATGAGGATTTGATGATCCTTGAGATTTAGATAATACATCGTGAATACCTACTGATTCAAGAACTGAACGAACAGCTCCACCAGCAATAACTCCTGTACCATGAGAAGCAGGAATTAAGAATACACGTGCACCACCAAATTTACCTTTTTGTTCGTGAGGAACAGATTGTCCGTTCAAAGGAATTTTTACTAAATTTTTCTTAGCATCTTCTACTGCTTTCGCAATTGCTTCAGAAACGTCTTTAGATTTTCCTAATCCATGACCAACTACTCCGTTTTCATCACCTACAACTACAATAGCAGAAAAACCGAAAGCTCTACCACCTTTTGTAACCTTAGTAACACGATTAACACTTACCAGACGATCTTTAAGTTCAAGACCACTTGGTTTTACCAATTCTACATTTTTGTATTTAGACATAATATATTAGAATTTAAGTCCAGCCGCTCTTGCGCCTTCTGCTAATGATTTAATACGACCGTGGTATAAATATCCACCTCTGTCAAAAGTGATGGTATCAATCCCGGCTTTTAACGCTTTCTCTGCAACTAGTTTTCCAACAGCAGCAGCTACTTCAACGTTAGTACCTTTTCCTATTTCTTTTTCTCTTGAAGATGCAGCTAATAAAGTAACTCCGTTTACGTCATCAATAAGTTGAGCGTAAATTTCTTTGTTGCTTCTAAATACAGATAGTCTTGGGTTAGTAGCAGTACCACTAATCGATTTTCTAATTCTGAATCTAATTCTCTGTCTTCTATCAGATTTTGTTAATGACATAATCTTATTTTTTAAGCTGATTTACCTGCTTTTCTTCTTAATACTTCACCCACAAATTTAACACCTTTTCCTTTGTATGGCTCAGGCTTACGGAAACCTCTGATTTTCGCAGCTACCTGACCTAAAAGTTGTTTATCAAACGATGTTAATTTTACGATAGGGTTCTTTCCTTTTTCAGATATTGTTTCTAGAGCTACTTCTGGAGCAATTTCTAAAACAATATTGTGAGAATATCCAAGAGCTAAATCTAACTTTTGACCTTGGTTTGAAGCTCTATAACCAACTCCAACTAATTCAAGTTCTTTTGTAAAACCTTCAGCCACACCAATAATCATGTTGTTGATTAATGATCTGTACAATCCGTGTTTTGCTCTTTGGTCTTTATGATCAGACGATCTTTCAACTTGTACTTGATCGCCTTCAACTGTTACAGTTACGTCCGAAAACTCCTGAGTTAGTTGACCTTTTTTTCCTTTTACTGTAATAATACCGTCTTTAACTTCAACAGTTACACCAGCAGGGATTACAATTGGGCTTTTACCTATTCTTGACATCTTATCTAGTGTTTAAAATTAGTATACGTAACAAATTACTTCACCACCTACATTTAATTGTTTCGCTTGTTTTCCAGTCATAAGACCTTTTGAAGTTGAAACAATTGCAATTCCTAATCCGTTAAGGATTCTTGGTAATTTGGCAGCACCTGCGTACTTACGTAAACCAGGTTTACTAATTCTTTGGATATCTTTAATTACAGGCTCTTTAGTATCTTTATCATACTTCAAAGCAATTTTGATTGAACCCTGAACAGAGTTGTCTTCAAATTTGTAACTTAAGATATAACCTTGATCAAATAAGATCTTAGTTATTTCTTTTTTTAGATTAGAAGCTGGAATTTCGACAACTTTGTGGTTTGCAGCCACAGCGTTACGAACTCTAGTCAAATAATCTGCAATAGGATCTGTATACATATGTATTTGATTGCGATTATGGTTTTCGGGAGACACCCGTCTCCCGAACCTTTAATCAATTAAAATTATTTTTCGGTTTGCAAAAGTAATAACTTATTGCGAGATTACCAAGAAGCCTTTTTTACTCCAGGGATTAATCCATTATTTGCCATCTCACGGAAAGTTACACGTGAAATACCAAATTGACGAATATAACCTCTTGGTCTACCTGTTAATTTACAACGGTTGTGTAAACGAACTGGTGAAGCATTTTTAGGTAATCTTTGTAAGCCTTCATAATCTCCAGCTTCTAATAAAGCTTTTCTTTTTTCAGCGTACTTAGCTACCGTTTTCTCTCTTTTCACCTCACGGGCTTTCATTGATTCTTTAGCCATGTCTTAATTCTTTTTAAAAGGTAAACCTAATTCAGCCAATAACGACTTTGCTTCTTTGTCTGTTTTTGCAGTAGTAACAAAAGTAATATCCATTCCTGAAATTTTGTTTACTTTGTCAATATCAATTTCTGGGAAAATGATTTGCTCTAAAACTCCAAGATTGTAATTACCTCTTCCGTCGAAACCAGTAGCTTTGATACCACTAAAATCTCTAACGCGTGGCAAAGCAGAAGTAATAAGTCTGTCTAAAAACTCATACATTCTCTCTCCACGTAAAGTAACTTTTGCTCCAATAGGCATCCCTTTTCTCAATTTGAAAGACGCAACGTCTTTCTTTGAAATTGTAGATACTGCTTTTTGTCCAGTGATCTTTGTTAACTCATCAACTGCATAGTCAATAAGTTTTTTATCAGATACAGCTGCACCAACTCCACGGCTCAAAACGATTTTTTCAAGTTTAGGAACTTGCATTACGTTTGTATATCCGAATTCTTCTTTAAGAGCAGAGATTACTCTACTCTTATATTCTTCTTTTAGTCTAGGTGTATATGCCATTACTATAGTACTTGATTAGATTTTTTTGAAAATCTTACTTTCTTATCTCCTTCTACTCTAATACCAACTCTAGTTGTTTCCTTAGTTTTAGGATCAATTAGTGAAATGTTAGATATTTGTATAGAAGCTTCTTTCTTAACGATACCACCTTGAGGGTTTTTAGCACTTGGTTTTGTATGTTTCGAAACCATGTTTACACCTTCAACTATCGCTTTATTTTTCTCACGGTAAACACGTAAAACTTTACCTTCAGCACCTTTATGGTCTCCAGCAATAACTCTTACGATATCTCCTGATTTTATTTTTAGCTTTATCATCTTAAAACGAATTAAAGCACTTCTGGTGCTAATGATACAATTTTCATGAATTGTTTTTCACGAAGTTCTCTTGCTACCGGACCAAAAACACGTGTTCCTCTCATTTCCCCTGCAGCGTTCAAAAGAACACATGCATTATCATCGAAACGGATATAAGAACCATCAGCTCTTCTCACTTCTTTTTTGGTACGTACAACAACTGCAGTTGAAACAGCTCCTTTTTTAACGTTACCGTTAGGAGTTGCATCTTTAATAGATACTACAATCTTGTCACCAACAGAGGCATACCTTCTTTTGGTACCTCCTAAAACACGGATAGTTAAAACTTCTTTTGCTCCCGTGTTATCTGCTACTTTTAGTCTTGATTCCTGTTGTACCATAATTATTTAGCTCTTTCTAAGATTTCAACTAATCTCCAACATTTTGTTTTACTTAAAGGACGCGTTTCGCTAATTCTTACAGTATCTCCAATGTTACAGTCGTTTGTTTCGTCGTGTGCAACGTATTTCTTTGTTTTCAACACGAACTTACCGTATAATGGGTGTTTTACTTTTCTTACTTCAGCAATAACAATAGACTTATCCATTTTATTTGAAGTAACAACACCTATTCTTTCTTTTCTTAAATTTCTTTTTTCTTCCATCTTTCAGCAGAATACAATTATTGTAACTCTCTTTTAGTTAACTCTGTAGCCAATCTTGCAACTGTTCTTCTTACACTTCTAATTTGAAGTGGGTTCTCAATTGGAGAAATAGCGTGAGCCATTTTTAGGTCAGCATATATTTTCTTAGTTTGACTAAGTTTTTCTTGCAACTCCGCTGCAGAAAGATCTTTTATTTCTGATTGTTTCATAATATAAATTTAATTATGCTTCGAAATCTCTAGCAACGACGAATTTAGTTTTTACTGGAAGCTTTTGAGCTGCAAGACGTAACGCCTCTTTTGCAACTGATAAAGGAACTCCTCCAACTTCAAACATAATTCTTCCGGGTTTAACAACGGCAGCCCAATATTCAACGGCACCTTTACCTTTACCCATACGTACCTCAAGAGGCTTCTTAGTAATTGGTTTGTCTGGAAATATTTTGATCCATAATTGTCCTTCTCTCTTCATGAAACGAGTTGCAGCGATACGCGCAGCTTCGATTTGACGAGAGGTTAAGAACATTCCATCTTCATGTACAGATTTAATACCAAACATTCCATTAGAAAGTTCATGCCCTCTTTGAGAGTTACCTTTCATTTTACCTTTTTGTACCTTACGGTATTTTGTTCTTTTAGGCTGTAACATTTTTCTTTAGTTTAAAAATTTACTTTCTTTTACGAGCGTCTGGTTTTCCACCTTTATTAAAGTTAGATTTACCTCTAGGGGCATCTCCACCTTTACCACCACCAGTTCCAGATTGTTTTTTATCCATTCCTGCAAGCGGAGAAAGATCTCTCTTTCCATAAACTTCACCTTTCATGATCCATACTTTGATACCCATTCTACCGTAAGTAGTGTGAGCTTCAGCCAAAGCATAATCAATATCAGCTCTGAAAGTTGATAGAGGAATTCTACCTTCTTTGAAACCTTCTGAACGCGCCATCTCAGCACCATTCAAACGACCAGAAATCAAAACTTTGATACCTTCAGCGTTCATACGCATAGAAGCAGCAATAGCCATTTTGATTGCACGTCTGTAAGAAATACGGCTTTCGATTTGACGAGCGATGCTTGTCGCCACAAGATAAGCATCTAACTCAGGTCTTTTAATTTCAAAGATGTTGATTTGAACCTCTTTGTCAGTAACTTTCTTAAGTTCTTCTTTCAACTTGTCTACCTCTTGTCCACCTTTTCCGATAATGATACCAGGTCTGGCAGTAGTGATAGTAACGGTTACAAGTTTCAAAGTTCTCTCGATGATTACTTTAGATACACTAGCTTTTGATAAACGAGCGTGGATATACTTTCTGATTTTGTGATCTTCGGCTAATTTATCACCGTAATCATTTCCACCATACCAGTTTGAGTCCCACCCTCTGATGATACCAAGTCTATTTCCAATTGGATTTGTCTTTTGTCCCATGCTGCTTAAGAATTGCTTTGTGTGTTATTGATAGCTCCAAGCACGATTGTTACGTGATTAGAACGTTTTCTTATTCTGTGTGCACGACCTTGTGGAGCTGGACGAAGTCTTTTCAACATCATTCCACCATCTACTCTGATCTCTTTAACAAATAATCCAGCCTCTTCTAAATTACCTTCACTATTTTTTTGCTCCCAGTTGTTGATTGCAGATAATAATAGTTTTTCTAGTTTTCTTGAAGCTTCTTTAGAACTGAATCTTAAGATGTTAAGTGCTCTTTCTACCTTCTGACCTCTTACCAAGTCCGCTACTAAGCGCATTTTTCTAGGTGAAGTAGGGCAGTTATTCAATTTTGCGAAAGCAATAGACTTATTAGCCTCTTTTCTCGCATCTGCTGTTTCTCTTTTACGAACTCCCATTGCTTCTTATTTTTTACCTTTATTTTTTGCTCCAGCATGACCTCTAAAAGATCTAGTTGGTGAAAACTCTCCTAATTTGTGACCTACCATGTTTTCTGTTACGTAAACTGGTACAAATTGACGACCGTTATGAACTGCGATTGTTTGTCCAACAAAGTCTGGAGTAATCATGGAAGCTCTAGACCAAGTCTTTACTACTCCATTTTTTCCGCTTTCAATGTTTTCTTGAACTTTCTTGTCTAACTTATAATGAACGAAAGGTCCTTTTTTTAATGAACGTGCCATATCTTATTATTTCTTTCTACGTTCTACGATATACTTGTTACTCGGGTTTTTCTTAGAACGAGTTCTATAACCTTTTGCTGGTATTCCATTTCTTGAACGTGGATGTCCACCAGAAGAACGTCCTTCTCCACCACCCATTGGGTGATCAACAGGGTTCATTGCAACAGGTCTTGTTCTAGGTCTTCTTCCTAACCATCTTGTTCTACCAGCTTTTCCTGATACAACTAATTGGTGGTCTGAATTAGAAACAGCTCCAATTGTAGCCGAACAAGTTAACAAGATCAATCTTGTTTCACCAGATGGCATTTTAATTGTAGCATATTTTCCATCTCTTGCCATTAACTGAGCAAATGTTCCAGCTGAACGAGCGATTACCGCACCTTGACCTGGACGTAACTCAATACAAGAGATTACAGTTCCCAAAGGAATTCTGCTTAAAGGCAATGTATTACCAATTTCAGGTTGAGATTCTGGACCAGAAACTAATTTCTGACCAACTTTCAATCCGTTTTGAGCAATAATATAAGTTTTCTCACCATCAGCATAAGCTAATAAAGCGATAAATGCAGTACGATTTGGATCGTATTCGATTGATTTCACAGTAGCCGGAATTCCGTCTTTAGTTCTTTTGAAATCAATAATACGATATCTCTGCTTGTGACCACCACCCGTATAACGCATGGTCATCTTTCCTTGACTATTTCTACCTCCAGAGTTTTTTATCGGCGCTATCAAAGAGCGTTCCGGCTTATCAGTTGTAATGGCGTCATAACCATTCACAACTCTAAATCGCTGACCTGGGGTAATAGGTTTTAATTTTCTTACTGACATTTTTCTATCTTAGATATTGTTGTAAAAATCAATTGTTTCTCCTTCTTGTACTTGTACAATTGCTTTTTTAATTGCATTTGTCTTTCCACTGATTAAACCACTTTTAGTGTATTTTGTAGTTCTATCCGGTCTTACGTTCATCGTGTTAACTGAAACGATAGTTACTCCATAAGCAGCTTCAACAGCTTTCTTAATTTGAACTTTGTTTGCTTTTTTGTCAACAACGAATCCGAAGCGGTTTAAAACTTCACTTTCTTTGGTTACTTTTTCCGTTACTATAGGTCTAATTATGATACTCATATTCCTATTATTTACTTAAATTTTCTTCAATTAACTCCAAAGAACCTTCTAAAAGCACTAAATTGTTAGTGTTTAAAATAGCGTAAGTGCTTAATTCTGAGCTAGTTACGACATTAGAAGCCTTTAAATTGCGTGACGACAAATATACATTTTTATTCGACTCACCCAACACAAATAAGGATTTTTTATTCTCTAACCCTAAAGCTTTCAAAACGTTAATGAAATTTTTAGTGTTTGGCGCTTCAAAATTAAAGTCTTCAAGAACGATGATATTCGACTCTTTTGCTTTGATTGAGAAAGCTGATTTTCTTGCCAATCTTTTCAAGCTTTTATTCAATTTGAATGAATAACTTCTTGGTCTTGGTCCGAAAATTGTTCCACCACCTTTAAACAATGGATTTTTGATACTTCCCGCACGAGCTGTACCAGTTCCTTTTTGTTTTTTAATCTTACGTGTACTTCCTGTCACTTCAGCTCTTTCTTTAGCTTTGTGAGTACCTTGTCTTTGATTAGCAAGATATTGCTTAACATCAAGGTATACAGCGTGATTGTTTGGTTCAATTGCGAATACTGAATCAGAAAGTTGAACTTTTCTTCCAGTATCTTTTCCGTTGAAATCTAATACTTTTACTTCCATTACTTCTGAATGATTACATAAGAGTTTTTATGTCCAGGAACGCATCCTTTAATAACAAGTAGGTTCTTTTCAGCTACTACTTTTAAAACTCTAAGGTTTTGAACTTTTACATTGTCTCCTCCCATTCTTCCAGCCATACGCATTCCTTTGAATACTCTAGATGGATAAGAAGATGCTCCTACAGAACCTGGCGCTCTTAAACGGTTGTGTTGACCGTGAGTTGCTTGTCCAACACCACCAAAACCGTGACGTTTAACAACCCCTTGAAAACCTTTACCTTTAGATACACCTTGTACATCTACAAATTCTCCTTCAGCAAAAATAGAAACATCAATAAGATCTCCTAATTTTTGTTCAGTTGCAAAATCTTGAAATTCAACGACTTTTTTCTTAGCAACAGTTCCAGCTTTTTTAAAGTGACCTACAGCCGCTTTAGTGGAATGTTTCTCGTTTTTGTCATCGAAACCAAGTTGCAACGCTTCGTACCCGTCAACACCTTTGGTTCTGACTTGGGTAACAACACACGGCCCAGCCTCGATTACTGTACAAGGAATGTTTTTCCCGTTTTCGTCGAAAATACTAGTCATGCCGATTTTTTTACCAATTAACCCAGACATAAATATTAATTATTAATTACTAAAATTCCCTTCAATTTGAAAATAACAGAAATTTCCAAACAGGGAGTGCAAAAGTAGATATTAAAATTGAATATACCAAACAGTTAGAAAAATTAAATCGCTCATAATCAAAATCCAAGCCCCAAAATAACCGCCGGCACAACTTTTCCGATCTCAAAATTTGAAGCATTTTTTTTAATCTTTACACAATTCACACTTAACAATTACATAATAAAACAGAAATAAAAAACTTTCGCACCCCCTTAAAACAAAGGACTTTACATCAACTTACCCTCCCCCTAAAATCATCGAATATTAAAAAAATACCCGATTCAAAATCTCCTTCCAAAAACAAAAAAAAGCGAGACATTTCTGTCTCGCTTTTTATATAAAAAAATATAAAAAAATTATACTTTTATCTCTACTTCAACCCCACTTGGCAATTCAAGTTTCATTAATGCATCAATAGTTTTAGATGAAGATGAATAAATATCAATCAATCTCTTGTATGACATTACTTCAAATTGCTCTCTCGCTTTTTTGTTAACGTGCGGAGAACGCAATACAGTGAAAAGTTTTTTGTGAGTTGGTAACGGAATTGGACCTGTTACAACTGCTCCAGTAGTTTTTACTGTTTTTACGATCTTTTCAGCAGATTTATCTACCAACATGTGATCGTAAGATTTTAGTTTTATTCTGATTTTTTGACTCATTTTCTTAAGAATTAAGCGTTACCTTTTGCTTTTTTAATTACAGCTTCTGAAATATTAGAAGGTGTTTCTGCATAGTGAGAAAACTCCATTGTTGAAGTTGCTCTACCAGATGATAATGTTCTTAATGTTGTTACATAACCAAACATTTCTGATAAAGGCACATCAGCTTTAATAGTTTTAGCACCGTTTCTGTCACCCATGTCATTCACCTGACCTCTACGACGGTTGATATCACCAACGATATCTCCCATGTTTTCTTCAGGAGTAATAACTTCCATTTTCATGATTGGCTCCAAAATAATAGCACCAGCAGCTTTAGCTACTTCTCTATAACCCATTCTAGCAGCTAACTCAAAAGAAAGTGCATCAGAATCGACAGGGTGGAAAGATCCGTCCGTCAAAGTTACTTTTAAACTATCTACTTGATAACCTGCCAATGGACCAGTTTTCATAGCTTCACGGAAACCTTTTTCTACAGAAGGGATATATTCCTTAGGAACGTTACCACCTTTTACTGCATTAATAAACTGTAATCCTACAGGAACTTTACCATCCACTTCTTCAGCTGGCTCAAGTGTAAATACGATATCACCGAATTTACCACGACCTCCTGATTGTTTCTTGTAAGTTTCTCTGTGTGTTGCAGTTCTTGTAAACGCTTCTTTGTATTCAACTTGAGGCTCACCTTGGTTCACTTCAACTTTAAATTCACGTTTCATACGATCTACTAAGATATCTAAGTGAAGCTCACCCATACCTGAGATAATAGTTTGCCCTGAAGCCTCATCTGTTCTAACTGTAAATGTTGGATCTTCTTCAGCTAATTTAGCCAAAGCCATACCCATCTTATCAACGTCAGCTTTAGTTTTAGGTTCAATTGCAATACCAATTACCGGTGCAGGGAATTTCATAGACTCAAGAATGATTGGGTGTTTTTCATCACACAATGTATCTCCAGTTTTGATATCTTTAAATCCAACAGCAGCTCCAATATCTCCAGCCTCAATATATTCGATTGGATTTTGTTTGTTAGCGTGCATTTGGTAGATACGAGAGATTCTTTCTTTACTTCCTGAACGAGTGTTCAAAACGTAAGAACCAGCATCTAAACGTCCAGAATAAGCACGGAAGAAAGCTAAACGACCTACGAATGGGTCAGTAGCAATTTTAAATGCCAAAGCAGCGAACGGCTCTTTTACGTCTGGACGACGTAAGATTTTAGTTTGATCTTCTTCTAATAATTCAGCATCATCAGGGTGAATTCCTTCGATACCTTCCTTATCCATTGGAGAAGGTAAATATTTACAAACTGCATCTAACATGAATTGAACTCCTTTGTTTTTGAAAGAAGAACCAGCGATCATCGGGATGATAGCCATATCCATAGTAGCAGCTCTTAAAGCGTTGTTGATTTCTTCCTCAGTAATAGAGTTTTCATCTTCCATGAATTTCTCTAAAAGGTTTTCATCGTAATCAGCAACCGCTTCAATAAGAATAGATCTGTATTCTTTAACCTCTGCAACCATATCAGCAGGAATTTCAACAATATCAAAAGTTGCCCCTTGAGTTGCATCATGCCAAATGATAGCTTGGTTTTTTACTAAATCTACAACACCTTTGAAATCATTTTCTTCACCAATTGGCAAAGTGATCGCAACAGCATTTGATTTCAACATATCACGAACCTGTTGACAAACCCCTAAGAAGTTAGATCCTTGACGGTCCATTTTGTTAACAAATCCCATACGTGGAACTCTGTACTGATCAGCAAGTCTCCAGTTAGTTTCTGATTGAGGCTCAACACCATCAACAGCACTAAATAAGAAAACTAATCCGTCAAGTACACGTAAAGAACGGTTTACCTCTACAGTAAAGTCAACGTGTCCAGGAGTATCAATAATATTAAAGTGGTATGGCAATGATTCAGGCAAAAGTTTTCCTTGCTCAGTTGGAAAATTCCACTCACAAGTTGTTGCAGCTGAAGTAATTGTAATACCTCTTTCTTGCTCTTGAGCCATCCAGTCCATTGTTGCAGCACCATCGTGTACTTCACCAATTTTATGTGACTTTCCAGTATAAAAAAGGATACGCTCAGTAGTTGTTGTTTTACCAGCATCAATGTGAGCAGCAATTCCGATATTTCTTGTATATTTTAAATCTCTAGCCATTTCTTACGAATTAAAATCTAAAGTGAGAGAAAGCTTTATTAGCTTCTGCCATCTTGTGAGTATCCATTCTTTTCTTAACCGCAGCACCTTCTTCTTTAGCAGCAGCTAAACATTCTGACGCTAAACGTTGTGCCATAGATTTTTCATTTCTTCTTCTAGAATAAAGTATTAACCACTTCATTGCCATAGAAATTTTTCTGTCTGGTCTAATTTGCATTGGAATTTGAAATGTAGCTCCACCAACTCTACGACTACGTACTTCTACGTGAGGCATAACGTTTGTTAACGCGTCTTTCCAAATTTCTAATGAAGATTTTTCTGAATCTTGCTTTTTAGACTCAATGATGTCAATTGCATCATAAAATACTTTGAAAGCTGTAGATTTCTTACCGTCCCACATTAAGTTGTTCACAAAACGTGTTACCAATTGGTCATTAAACCTCGGGTCTGGTAAAAGTGGTCTTTTCTTTGCCGCTCTTTTTCTCATGTCTTTTTCTTAAAAGTTTTTAAATTACTTTTTTGCTTCTTTTGGGCGTTTAGCACCGTACTTAGATCTTCTTTGCGTTCTTCCTGCAACTCCTGACGTGTCAAGCGCTCCACGAACGATATGATATCTAACACCTGGTAAATCTTTTACCCTTCCACCTCTAACTAATACTATCGAGTGCTCTTGTAAATTGTGTCCTTCTCCAGGGATGTAAGCATTCACCTCATTACCATTTGTCAAACGTACACGCGCAACTTTACGCATTGCAGAGTTTGGTTTTTTTGGTGTAGTAGTGTAAACACGCGTACAAACCCCTCTTCTTTGAGGACAAGAATCTAAAGCAACCGATTTACTCTTCTTAGTTATCTGAGTTCTTCCTGTTCTTACTAATTGTTGAATTGTTGGCATAATTAATACTAAAAATTTATTATGTATATTAAATTCCCGCTTTTTACGGGGTTGCAAATGTATAAAATATTTTTCACTATACAAACGTTAATCCATTAATTTTCAATAAGATTATTTAAGCTTATGATTTTACAAACAAACAATAGATATTTGCAATACTTTTAATAAATGAAACAATTGCTTTTGAAACCGCTTTTATCCCTCCTATTTTTCATTGTCAGCATTTCTTTCTATGCTCAAGATCTTCATTTACAAATTAAAGGATCCAATCCAACCGAAACACAAATTATTGATTCGCTAAGTTACTCCGGAAATCACGCCAACCTAAAATCATTATTTGAAGAAGTTAAAAATATTTCTGAGAAGCTATCCAAAAACGGCTATCTCGACCACCAAATAATGGAGACAAAAAAAATAAACGACAGCACTTTCACCTCCATAATCAACTTAAAAAACAAAACAAAAGAGGTACATATATATATAGGAGCAAATCGCAGTTTTTTTGACGACGCAAAAATCAAAAACGATACCTTAATTATTCCGTATAGAGAATTAGAAAATTATCTAAATCAAAAAACATTAGAGGCTGAAAAAGCCGGTTTTGCGCTCAACAAAATAAAACTTGAAGACCTACAGAAAAAGAATTCCATAATTTATGCAAGCTTAAATTTTAAATCCGAAAAAAAACGCACTGTAAATTCCATTATTCTAACCCAAACCGACAACTCCAAACGAGATTATTTCCCGAAAGGACACCTCAAACAACTCAACAAAAAATACCTAAACAAAACTTTCAATCAGGAAACTATAAAACAATTATACAATGATATCAATGCATTTGAATTTATAACTCAAACAAAATACCCCGAAATACTATTCACAAACGATGCTACAAAAGTATATGCTTATATCGAAAAAAGAAGAGCAAACACTTTTGACGGATACATTGGTTTCTCTAATGACGAAAACAAAAAAACAACCCTAAACGGATACCTGGATCTGTCGTTACTAAACACGCTTCATGCAGGCGAACAATTCTCGCTATATTGGAAAAGCGACGGAAACCAACAAAAAACCTTTAATACAAAAATTGAAATTCCGTACATATTCCAATCCCCACTAGGCATCAAAGCACAACTCAATATCTTCAAACAGGACAGTACTTTTCAGAACACCAAAACCGCAATTGACCTAGGCTATTTCTTAAACTACAACTCACGACTCTACCTGGGTTATCAGTCTACGGAATCAAGCGACATTCAAAACACAAACAACAGCACCATTAGCGACTACAAAAACTCGTACGTCACTTCTACTCTCGAGTATAAAAAAACAGATTATCTCAATACACTATTTCCTAAGAAAGCCGCCCTAAACTTCATCGTCAGATACGGAAAAAGAAACACCAACAACAGCCCGCAAACCGTAACATCGAGCAAGCAATTCTACACCAACCTTAATCTGTCGTACAATTTTGAGCTTAACAAAAAGAATTTCATTTTTCTGAATCCTCAGGTTTTTTATTTAAAAAGCCAAAATTACATCACCAACGAATTGTTTCGGTTTGGAGGAACAAACTCCATAAGAGGTTTCGCCGAGAACAGCCTTCAGGCCAATTTCGCCTCTATGTTACTCACCGAATACCGATACAAAGTTTCCAACAACCTGTACATCAATTCGATTATAGACTTTGCCATCTATCAAGATTTAACAAACAATCAAAATCTTAATAAATTACAAAAATTATCAGGAGTCGGAATCGGCACAACCATCCAGACAACGAGTGGACTGTTGCGAATTAATCTCAGCAATGGCGGGGAAAGTCTTCAGGAAATTAAATTTTTTAACACAATTGTCAGCATAAACTACAATGTTAAATTTTAACACTGTGAGAAAATTCACCAAAACAGCGATCTCACTATTAACAAATCATTAAGAACTTAAAATTTCTGTAAAATCCCAAACAATAAGCGGAATTACACCAAATAACCGCAGTAATAACTGACCAAAAACCCAGCAAATTCAATTATTTAACACAATGCTTAACATATGTTACAATGTTAAATTTTAACCTTGTTAGAAAATTCATTAACCCAACACTAGGATTATTAACAAATTATTAAGAATATTGTAAGACTAATTCAAAATAATTGAAAAAATGAAACCAAAGTTCAATGGATTTTTAGTGCTACTATTAGTGCTATTCGCGCAACTAACCTTTGCGCAGGAAAGAGCCGTTTCGGGGACCGTTACCGATGATGCAGGTATGCCATTACCAGGCGTAAGTGTACTAATCAAGGGAACAAAAACCGGCACACAAACTGATTTTGACGGTAAGTACTCCATCAAAGCAACCACAAGTCAAATTTTAGTATTTAGCTACATCGGCATGAAGACTCAAGAAATTGCCGCGAGCTCATCACAAGTAAACACTAAGTTATCTGGAGATGCCCAACAGCTGGAAGGCGTTGTGGTAACTACAGCGATGGGTATTAAAAGAGAAAAGAAATCTCTTGGATATGCCTCTCAACAAATTTCAGGAAAAGACGTTAATGGCGGAGCCGGAAACGCTAACGTTGCCAATCTCCTATCTGGTAAAGCTGCGGGGGTAGAAGTTCAAAGAAACAACAACTTTGGAGGTTCTACAAACGTTGTAATCAGGGGAAATAAATCACTTACCGGAAACAATCAGGCCCTTTGGGTTATTGATGGGGTGCCAATTGACAACTCTAACACAAACGTTTCTTCACAACAAGTTGGTGGCGGTGGTTACGATTACGGTAACAATGCTTCGGATATCAATCAGGAAGACATCGAAAGCATCAACATTCTTAAAGGAGCTGCTGCAACGGCATTATACGGATCAAGAGCCGCAAATGGTGTTGTAATGGTAACTACCAAAAAAGGAAAATCAAATGACAACAAAATAGGATTTTCTTTCTCAAGCGGATTCACAAACGGAAGTGTTGACAAATCAACTTTTCCTAAATACCAAAACAGATACGGATCCGGATATGGTTTTGGATCGTCATTCTTAGGAACTGGTACACCAGACACAGTTGACACCTCTAATGATGCTTCTGACGGGGACGCGTTCAACAATCAACCCGTGTATCAATGGGATGCTTTCACACCATTTTCTCCAAACTACGGAAAAGCTACTCCATGGGCAGCTGCAAAAAATGGTCCTGTAACTTTCTTTAATGATGCTCATACTTTTGTTAATAGTATTGCACTTGAAAAATCAACTGAAAGATCAAGCTTATCTTTAAGCTATGTTAACACTAATCAAACTGGTATTCTTCCAAACAGTGAATTGAAAAAAAATCAGATCAGTGCCAGATTCAGCCAAAAAGTTACCGATAAACTTACTGCCAATGCTTATGCAGCAGTTACACTACAAAGTACTGTAGGTAGAAACTCTACAGGTTACAATGACAATATCATGAGTAACTTCAGACAATGGTGGCAAACCAATACCGATGTTCAGGCTTTAAAAGATGTTTACTTTGCATCAGGCGGCCAAAACGTAACCTGGAACTGGGCCGACCCAACGGACCCATCAGGTTTAGTACCGGCATACTGGGACAACCCATACTTTACCCGCTATCAAAATTATTCTTCTGATGATAGAACACGTTTGTTTAGCTACGCTTCCCTTAACTACGAAATCACTCCATGGTTAAGCGCATTAGGAAGAGTTTCGCTTGACACCTACAAACAACTACAAGAAGAAAGAAGAGCTATTGGATCTATCGCTTCAGGATTTGGTCTTTCACCAGTTGACGAATCATCAGGATACCAAAGAAACAACATCGATTTCCAAGAGATCAATTACGACTTTATGTTAAACTTCAATAAAAAAATTGGAGACAACATTAGCTTAAATGGAGTAATCGGAACAAACATCAGACGTAACAAAAGAGACAATGTACTTTCTTCAACCGTTGGAGGATTAGTAGTTCCTGGAATTTACGCCTTATCAAATTCACGTTTAGACCTTCCATTCCCAAGAGAAGCAAAAATATCTTCAGGTGTTAATGGTATCTACGCTCAGGCATCTGTTGGTTATTTAGACACTTACTTTGTAGATGCCTCTATCAGAAGAGACGTTTCATCTACATTACCAGACAACAACAACGATTATGTTTACCCTGCAATTTCAGGATCATTCCTTTTCTCAAACGTAGTAAAAGCAGACTGGTTAAATCTGGGGAAATTCAGAATCAACTATGCTGAAGTTGGAAATGATGCAGACGCACTGCAATTAAACAATACTTATACAAGAGTATCCAACTTCCAAGGAACACCTCTTTACACAAATGCATTATTACTTCCATTCCGTAGTATCAACAAAAATCCAAACCTAAAACCTGAAAGAACAAAATCATTCGAAGTTGGTTTAGAAACAAGTTTATTGGACAGACGTTTAGGATTTGATGTTACTTACTACAAAACAAACTCCGTTGATCAAATTGTTGCAGCTGCTGTTTCTTCAGGATCTGGTTTCACAAACGGACTTGTAAATGGTGGAAACATCGAAAACAGAGGATTTGAGATTCAGTTAAACGGAACTCCAATCAGAACTAAAGATTTCACTTGGGAAATTATCGTAAACTGGTCTAACAACAGAAGTAAAGTAATCACTTTACCAAACGGACTAGACAATCTGCAATTAGGAGCTTTCCAAGGTGGTGTAACGGTTAATGCTGCACCGGGAGAAGCTTACGGCGCACTTAAAGGAACTGATTTTGTTTACACAAACGGTCAACCAACAATAGACCAAGCCACAGGAAAATACATGATTACTACTTCTTCAGACAATACAATCGGAAACATAACTCCGGACTGGATTGGTGGTGTTAGAAACAAATTCACCTACAAAAACTTAACTTTCGGATTCTTAATTGACACTCAAAAAGGTGGAGATATTTTCTCTTTAGATATGTATTATGGTCTTGCATCTGGATTATACAAAGAAACAGCTGTAGGAGACATCAGAGAAAATGGTACTTTAAACCCTGGAGTAGCACCTAACGGAACTCCAAATACCGTAAAAACAAAAGGTGGAACAATTGCAACAAGCATGGGATATCAGGCAGCTCCAAACAAAGCTTTTATCTATGACGCTTCTTTTGTTAAATTAAGAGAAGTATCTATTACTTACAACTTCCCTAAAAGCATGTTCGAAAACACATTCATAAACGCAGCATCTGCAAGTTTAGTTGGTTCGAACCTATGGATAATCAGTAAAAATCTACCATACGCAGATCCAGAAAGCGGACTGTCTTCAGGAAATAGCTCAAGAGGTTATTCAGTTGGATCTCTTCCAACAACCAGAGATATTGGTTTTAACTTAACATTCAAATTTTAATACAGAACAAAATGAAAAAATTAATATATGCTTTAGGAATCATGCTTCTCACAGTTTCATGTGACGATAGCAGCCTAACAGACTTAAATGTAGATGTAAAAAACCCTTCTGTAGTACCCCCAAGCACTTTATTTACAAATGCTGAGAAAAACCTAACAGAACAACTTGTCAATACCAACGTAAACAGAAACATTTTTAGATTAGTAAATCAACAATGGACTGAAACTACCTATCTGGACGAATCTATTTACAATTGGGTAACCCGTAAAATTTCAGACAATCACTGGGACAGACTTTATGCAGGAGCACTTGCTGATTTATCTCAGGCAAAAGGATTTTTGGAAAAAGATGTAATCTCACCTACTGATCCGGAATTTGCTCAAAAAACAATCATCAAGAAAAATCAATTAATTTTGATTGACATACTAATGGTATATACGTATCAAATCCTAGTAGATACTTTTGGAGATGTTCCTTACTCAGAATCCTTACAAGGTTCTGCTGATTATTTGCCTAAATACGACAAAGCAATAGACATCTACAAAGATTTAATTGCACGTCTAAATAAAGACATCGCTGGTTTAGACACTTCACATCCAGGTTTTGGGGCTGCAGAAGTTATCTATAAAGACGACCTGAATGCCTGGATTAAATTTGCAAACAGTATGAAGCTAAAATTAGGTGTTAACCTAAAAGCGTCAGGACTTGAATCAGCACTTGCCGATGCTACCATTATATCTGGTGCTGCAGGAGGATTTACATCAAATGCCGACAACGCAAAATTACCTTATATGTTAAACCTTCCGAATACCAACCCACTATATGTAGATATGGTATTCTCTGGAAGAAATGACTTTGTTGTTGCAAAACCATTCGTTGATGCTTTAGTGACATTAAACGATCCGAGAAAAACTCCTTATTTCAGACCAACGTACAAAGACACAAATGCTGATGGAGATTTGATCACTGTAACAGGTTACAGAGGTGGAATCGTTGGAATAAAAAACTCTCAGTCTAAATATACTCACGCCAGTGACAAAATCAAAGCACCAGATTTCAGTGGTACTTTATTAGACTATGCAGAAGTAGAATTTTTATTAGCAGAGGCTTCAGGAAGAGGTGTTGCTGTTGGAGGTACTATTGCTTCTCATTATAATGCAGCAATTTTAGCTTCTATGGAAGACTGGGGTGTTTCATCAACTGATGCCAACGCTTACCTTGCTCAACCGGCTGTTGCTTATGCTACAGCGACAGGGACATGGCAACAAAAAGTAGGAGAACAAGCATGGTATGCTTTATTCAACAGAGGTTTTGAAGGCTGGACATCTACCAGAAGATTAAACTTCCCTGTTCTAACGGCACCGGCAACTGCAGACCCGGCAGCAGCTGGACAAGTTCCATCGAGAATGGCTTACCCTATCAGAGAACAAACGCTAAACGCGACAAACTACAACGCTGCAGCAACTTCTATTGGAGGTGACAAACTAACAACGAAGATTTTTTGGGATAAATAAGAAATACGAGAAAATAACATAATTTAACACAAAACCATCCGATCTTCGGGTGGTTTTTTTGTTGAAAACGTATAAAAAACCGAAAATTACCATCCATCCCATAAAATTTAACATTTAATTCAGCAGGCATAAACTGTGCTATTCATCGGATTTTAAGTAAAAAAATATCAATCCTGTAATTTTGAGTGCATTTTAACGATAAAAAAATAACTCCTGTCAGTAAAACTGCCGTTTTGCTGAAAAAAAAACTTTTTTGATTAGGTATATTAACTAATTATTAAGATTTTTGTCGGACTAATTCAAAATATTTAAAAATGAAACTAAAGTTCAATGGATTCCTAGTACTTTTACTAGTACTAGTTGCGCAACTTACTTTCGCGCAAGAAAGAGCTGTTTCTGGAACAGTTTCTGACAATACAGGAATACCTTTACCAGGTGTTAGTGTATTAGTTAAAGGAACAAAGACAGCAACGCAAACAGATTTTGATGGAAAATACTCTATCAAAGCAGCACCAAATCAAGTATTAGTTTTTAGCTACATTGGGATGAAAGCCCAAGAAATTACTGCTAGCGCTACTACAGTTAATGCAAAACTAAAAGACGATTCAGTAGAACTGGAAAGTGTAGTAGTTACTGCATTAGGTGTTAAGAAAAGTGCTCGTGCACTTGGATATGCTACACAAGAAGTAAAAGCTGCTGACATTACAAGAGCAAACAACAACAGTCTTGCCGGAGCTTTACAAGGAAAATTAGCGGGTGTATCTATTACTCCTTCTAGTGGTGCTCCTGGAGCTTCTTCTCAGATCATAATTCGTGGTGCTCGTTCTTTCACAGGAAACAACACTCCTTTGTACGTTATTGACGGTATGCCAGTAGCATCTCAACCAGACTTCGGTACTGGAAACGGTGTAACAGGATCTGATATTGCTAACAGAGCTGTGGATATCGACCCTAACGAAATTGAGTCTATCAACGTTCTTAAAGGACAAGCTGCATCTGCTTTATACGGATTAAGAGCTTCTAATGGTGTAATTTTAATTACAACAAAAAGTGGTAAAAACTTAGCTCAAAGCGGTAAACCTACTATTACTTTCAATACTTCTACAAGTTTTGAAACAATTTCTAAAAAACCAAGTACTCAAAATGAGTATGCACAAGGTATTAACGGAAAATTTGATCCAAACTCTTCAATGAACTGGGGACCAAAAATCTCAGAATTACCAAATGATGCAACTTACGGAGGAAATGTGGCTAACGCATTAAACGGTGGAACTTTAAGACCAGGTTTATACTACGTACCACAAAGAGCAAAAGCTGGATTAGACCCATGGGTTGCTCCTAGAGCTTATGACAATATTGGTGATTTCTTCAAAACAGGATTCACAATCAACAATACTTTAAATGTTGCTCAGTCAACAGAGAAAACAAATTACTCTTTTGGAGTAGGAAACTCTAAGCAAGACGGTGTTATCCCTGAAACAGGAATGAGCAGATATACTGTAAAAGCACTTGTAGACACAAAGTTAAACAACGAGTGGAAAACAGGTTTCTCTTTTAACTATGTTCAAACTAAAATCAACAAAAGTTCAGCTGCAAATGACGGTGCTATTGTTGGTGTATTTGGAGGTCCAAGAAGTTACGACTTAAAAGGAATTGGCTATGCTAACCCTTCAAACCCTTACGATCAAATTTATTACAGACCAGGTGTTTTCAACAACCCTTACTGGGCTGCTAAAAACAATGAATTCAGCGAAAAAACAAACCGTGTTTACGGTAACGCTTACATCCAATACTCTCCTGTTATCAGTGAAGACGGAAGTCAAAAACTTACTGTTAAATACCAGGCAGGTGTAGATTCATGGACTACAAACTACAGAGATATTTTTGAGTTTGGAAGCAAACTTGACCTTTCAGGACAAACAAGTAGTGCACACCTTTACGGAACAACTAATGATGTTATCAACTCTTTGTTTACTTTAAACTATAACTTAAACATCACTAGCGATTTTAACTTAAATGTTTTGGTTGGAAACGAATACAATCACCAAAATACTAAAGAATTTGATGATCTTGGTACAGCATTCAACTTTGGTGGTTTCCCAACTATCACTAATGCAAGAATCGTAACAGCTTCAGAATTCCGCAGACAAATTCGTACTGTAGGTTTCTTCAGTAATGCTGAATTCTCATACAAAAACATGATTTTCTTGAGTGGAACTATCCGTAAAGATATCGCATCTAATATGCCAAGAGGTAACAGAGATTTCGTTTACCCATCAGCTTCGTTAGGTTTCGTGGTAACTGAATTAGAAGGATTAAAAGGAGGTTCAGTTGTTTCTTATGCTAAACTTAGAGGATCTATTGCTGAAGTAGGTCAAGCAGGAAACTTCGTTGGAAACTCTTTCACAACACCAAGTTACACAGGTGGATTCTGGTCTGGAAACCCGGTACAGTACCCATTAGGAGGAATTAGTTCATTTATTCCTAGCAACGTACAATACGATCCAAACTTAAAACCACAAAATACAAAATCGTATGAACTTGGGGTTGACTTAAAGTTCTTCAACAACAGAGTTGGAGTTGATTATACTTTCTCTAAGCAAAATTCAACAAACCAAATCTTCAATGTTCCATTATCAGGTTCTACAGGAGCGAATTCTCTTGTAACAAATGGAGGAAAAATGCGTAATGACGTACACGAATTAAGTTTATTCGTTAACCCAGTACGTACTGCTGATTTCAACTGGACATTCAATGTGAACTATTCTCAAATTGATTCTTACGTAGAGGCATTAGCAAACGGTGTAGACAACATCTTCCTTGGAGGATTTACAACACCACAGCTTAGAGCTAGCGTTGGAGATCGTTTCCCAGTTATCTATGGTACAGGATACTTAAGAGATGATAACAACAACATCGTTGTAAACGCTCAAGGTCTTCCACAAGCAGATGGTAAATTAAAAGTATTAGGAGAAGTTGCACCTAAATTCACTTTAGGAGGTTCTACACAATTCACTTACAAAAGAGTATCTTTAGGAGCAGTTGTAGATTGGAAAAATGGTGGAAAAATGTACAGTGGATCTAACAACTTAATGAACTTTTACGGTGTAGATGCAAGAACATCAGACAGAACATCTCAGTTTGTTTACCCAGGTGTTAAAGCTGACGGAACTCCAAACGACATCGTTAGAGGTGGTTCTACAGATCCAAACGGAGCTCAACAATTACAAGCAGCTTTAAATGGTATTGCAGAGTCTGCAGTATTTGATGCAAGTTTTGTAAAATTAAGAGAGGTAACTTTAGGATACCAATTCCCTAAATTATTAGACAACGCAGTAGACATCAAAGCTTCTGTATTCGCAAGAAACATCTTGTTATGGTCTAAAATGCCAAACCTTGATCCAGAAGCAACACAAGGAAACAACAACTTTGCTGGTGGATTCGAACAATGGTCAATGCCACAAACTAAGAGCATTGGTTTTGGATTGAACTTTACATTTTAATTAAAAAAAATCAAATGAAAAATATAAAAATAACACTAACAGCTTTAATGGCTACGTTCTTATTCCAAGCTTGTTCTGAGGACAAGATGGACGAAATAAATAAGAATGTGAACAATCCGACAGAGATGGCTAGCCGCTTAATCATTACGGATGTCATGGTTAATTCTGCCTTCACAGTAACGGGTGCTGATGCTTCATTTTACGGAGGTATTTACTCTGAATTAAGTGCAGGAAACCACAATCAAATGTACAATGCTCAAATTAGAAGAGCTGATCCACAATTATCTTCAACTTACAATAACGGCTGGAACAATAGCTACAGACAATTATTGAATTTAGGAGTTATTATTGACAACTGTACAACTGGTAAAGAACAAGGAAACTTCCAAACATTAGGTGTAGCACAAATCTTAAAGGCTTACAACTTAGCGATCCTTACCGATCTTTTTGGAGATGTTCCTTACACAGAAGCTGTAAAACCAGGAGTAATCTTTCAACCAAAAGTTGACAAACAAGAGGCTATTTATTTAGACATCTTCAAAAACTTAAATGAAGGTATTGCTAATTTGAACAAAACATCAACTTATGCAACTTTAGGTGTTCAGGATCCTATCTATGGTGGAAATTCTGCTAAATGGATAAAAGCTGCAAATGGATTATTAGCAAGATACACTATGAGATTATCTCTTAGAAAAGCGGATTACCAAGGTGTAATCAACTATGTAAATGCTTCTTTTGCAGATGCTACTGACGAGTTAAAACTTGTAAACGGTGGTGTTCCAAATCCTTTCGCAAGATTCGAATTAAACAGAGGCGCTATTTGTGTTTCTAAAAGTTTCTACGACACTATGGTTGCTAACGGACCAGCAGACGCTCGTACAGCTTCTTTCTTTACAAAAAAGGCTGGTGTAGTACTTCCTTTTGACAATTCAAAAGAAGACGTTGAAGCACAAGCTAGATATTCTATCTCAGCTCTTATGAGTGAAGCAAATGCAATCTACTTATTAAGCTACCACGAATTATTATTCTTGAAAGCTGAAGCACAAGCTAGATTAGGTTTACCTGAAGCACAAGCTACAATGAATGCAGCAATTAAAGCAGCTTATGCTAAAAAGACAGCTGTAGCGTTTACACCAGCTCAGGCAGATACTTACACTGCTTCTATTGGAGCATTAACTGGTAATGCATTGTTGAAAAAAATCATGGTAGAAAAACATATTTCTTTCTTCGAAAATGAAGGTATTGAGTCTTACAACGACATTAGACGTTTACAAGCAATGGGTAACGGAGACCTTATTCCTATGGTAAATCCAAAACCTGAATTGTTCCCACAAAGATTCGCTTACGGTCAATCTGACGTTGCTTCAAACACAAACGTTAAAGAATTATACGGAGACGGTTCTTATGTATACAAAGAAAAAGTTTGGTGGGCTGGAGGTACTAGATAATAGTATTCTCTGACTTCAGAACAACTCCTAAAAAGGGCATTCATCATCATGATGAGTGCCCTTTTTTCTGTTTACAACTTTCCCAAAAAATGAAAAATTAAACAAAACCGAAAGAGGCTTTCTCCGAAAAAAAAGAGAGGGCCTCTTTTTTTTATTTCAAAAAACTACACAGAAAAAAACACTCCACAACACGTTTTTTTAAACGCAACACCCTCCGGAACCCCAATAAAATCAAGCATTATCACATCTTAAACGAAAAACAAACATTAACATATTAACAAGTGTATTTTAACACTAAAAAAACACATCTCGTAATAAAAGCATAATATGGGTAAAAAAAAAGCTTTTTATATTAGGTAGATTAACAAATAATTAAGATTTTTACCGAACTAATTCAAAACACATAAAAATGAAACTAAAGTTCAATGGATGCTTAGTACTACTATTAGTACTAGTTGCGCAACTTACTTTTGCGCAAGAAAGAGCTGTTTCTGGAACAGTTTCTGACAATACAGGAATGCCTTTACCGGGTGTAAGTGTATTGGTTAAAGGAACCAAAACAGGAACGCAAACTGACTTTGATGGTAAATACTCTATCAAAGCTTCTTCAAACCAGGTTTTAGTATTTAGCTACATTGGGATGAAAACCCAAGAAGTAGCTGCTACTTCTTCTGCAATTAATGTAAAATTATTAGATGGTGCAGCACAACAATTAGAGAGTGTTGTGGTAACGGCTTTCGGGATTAAACGTAATCCGAAAAAACTGGGGTATTCTGTAAGTGAAGTAAAAGCGGAACAAATTACCCAAAACTCAGAACCAGATTTATCAAGAGCTCTTGCCGGAAAAGTGGCTGGGGTTAACGTTAATACATCCACTGGGGTTGCCGGAGCAGCAAACCAAATCACGATTAGAGGGGTTAACTCATTAACGGGTAACACAGATCCTTTAATTATCGTTGACGGTATTGCCTACAGCAATGTATCTGTAACTTCTACTAGCCAGATCACTGGAGGTGGTGGATACGAATCAGCTTTGTCTTCATTAGATCCAAATGATATCGAAAGCATCAACGTACTTAAAAGTACAGCAGCAGCTGCACTTTATGGTTCAAGAGCGATGAACGGGGTAATCGTTGTAACCACAAAATCTGGTGCATCTAAACCAAACAAAAATCAAAAATTAAATGTAAATGTTGGAATGGGTACCTACTTCGAAACTATTGCCAACTTACCAGATTATCAAAACACTTATGGTTCAGGAGCTAACTTCCAATATTCAAATGCAAATGGTTCTTGGGGGCCTCGCTTTGATTCATTAGCAACAATTCCTACATGGCCAACACTTTTGGCTGCTTATCCTGATCAATTTGGCCCAACAGTTCCTTATGTTGCAAAACCAAATAACGTAAAAGACTTATTCAGAACAGGAACAGTATTAGACAAAACAATTGGTTTTAACTACGCTGGACAAGACGGAACTTTTAATGCAACTATTTCAGATTTACGTCAGGATGGTTACATTCCTTACAACTCTTACGACAGAACATCAATGTCTGCAGGTGGAAATTTCAAATTAAGCAAAAAATTCACTGTTGGAGCAAACTTAGCTTACTCAAAAACAAAACAAGTAGGAGGTTTCTTTGGAGAAAACCAATTTGCAGGATCTTCTTCTTCATTTGCCAGAACTTTGTTCTTAGCGAGAAACTGGGATTTAAATCTTCCTTATGTTGACCCGGTAACTGGTGGATCTGTGACTCCAAACGGAACTCAATTCGACCACCCACTTTGGTCTTGGCAACACGATCAAATCGTTACTAATACCGATAGAATTGTTGCAGGCATTAACTTAAACTACGTTCTTAACGACAACATTTCAGCATCGTACAGAGCGGGTATCAACAAATATTCATTAAACAGAATACAAGTTCGTGATTTAGCTTCAAGAGCAAACAACGGATTAGGTAACTTACTTAGCGATAACTATGTAAACCAAGATATTGAATCTACATTTTTATTGAACTTTAATTACGAATTAAATGAAAGCTTCAAATTAGCTACCATTGTTGGTAATAACGTTCTACAAAATGAATACACAAGAGTTGCAAATGAAGGAAGAGAATTCATTGTACCAAACATCTTTACTTTCAAAAACGTTAAAAGTATCGCCAGTTTAACTGATGAGCGCGCTATGAAAAGAAATGTAGGTGTATTTGCCGATGTAACTTTATCTTATAAAGATTATTTATTCTTAAATGCTACAGCGAGAAATGACTGGAGTTCTTCATTACCAAAAAACAGAAACTCTTATTTCTACCCATCTGTTAGTGCCTCTGCAGTTTTAACTGATGCATTGAACATCCAAAGCGAAGTTTTAACTTTTGCTAAATTAAGAGCCAGTTTCGCGAAAGTTGGTAGAGATGTACCAGCAGAATTCTTAAAAATATCTTACGATCAAGGACAAGCTTACAACGGTCTTCCTAGAATCGGAAACAATACTTTCTTAGGAGATCAGGACGTAAGACCTGAATTTTCAGAAGAATTTGAAATCGGTACAGATTTAGAATTTTTCAGAAAAAGAATTGCAGTAGACTTAAGTTTATACTCTAAAACAACAAAAGATCTAATTACTCCGGTAACTGTAGCATCTTCAACTGGATTTACAGAGTTAAACACTAATGCAGGTTCTATCAGAAACAGAGGTATTGAGCTTGGATTAACATTAGTACCTATTAAATCTAAAGACTTTACATGGTCGTTATTAACAAACTTCACTAAAAACGAAAATGAGGTATTAACCTTAAAAGAAGGTTTAGACAGAATTCAGCTAAATGCTAATCAAATTGCTTATGCAATTCCAGGACAACCATTTGGTGTATTCTACGGAACAAGATTTGCTCGTGATGCTAATGGAAATTATTTAATCAACAGATCTGGAGGAGCAGTTATTCAAGATCCTTCACTTGGAGTTATCGGAGATCCAAATGCTAAATTCAGAGTAAGTTTTGCGAATACCTTTATTTACAAAGCATGGAGTTTAAGAACTCAGTTTGACTGGAAACAAGGAGGAGATATCTCTTCTTCTACTATCGAACAATTATTAGGAAGAGGTGTTACCAGAGATACTGAAGACAGAGAAAAAACATATATAATTCCAGGTTACTATGGAAATAATGACGGAACTCCAATCTTAGATGCTAACGGAAACCAAATTCCAAATACAACACAATTAAGCATGAATGAGCTTTACTTCTCACCTGCAGGAGGAAGTACTTTCGGAATCAATTCTGTTGACGAAGCAACAATCTATGACGGAACCGTATTTAGATTAAGAGAAATAAACTTGACTTATGATGTACCAAGTAAAATTTTGGAAAAAACTCCATTTGGAAGAATTAGTTTAAGTCTTATCGCAAACAACCTTTGGTATTTTGCTCCAAACGTTCCTAAGTACACCAATTTTGATCCTGAAACGACAAGCTACGGTAATTCAACATTACAAGGTATAGAAACTTCAGCTGCTCCGACTGCAAAAAGATGGGGTTTCAAAATTAATTTAACATTTTAATACAAAACGACATGAAATTATATAATTCTATAAAAAATAATAAAACTGCTCTGGTTTTATTATCTCTCACTACTTTTTTCAGTAGCTGCAGTAATTATTTAGATGTTGATAAAGATACTGATGACCCAACGGTTGCTCCATTGAATTATTTACTAACTCAAATCCAAAGCGATATTGCTGAAATAGGTGAATTCAATTTGAACACAGGTGATATCCTTGCGGTTTACACGCACCAGATGACAGCCAGAGAGGAAGAAGATCAGTACGGAGTAAAAGTCGATAATATTCCTATGAATAATGACTGGAACGCTGTTTACCTGAGTCTGACTAATCTTGAAACCCTAATAGAACAATCTACTAAATCTGGAGATTTAGTATACTTGGGTATTGCTCAAATGCAAAAAGCATATATCATGGCATATGCCGTAGACATGTGGGGAGATGTTCCGTACAGCGAAGCGACTAAATTAACTACTGGTAACCTTGCGCCTAAATTTGACAATCAAAAAGAAATCTATGCAAGTATTTTTAAATTAATCGATCTTGCAAAAGTGAACTTAAAAAGTAATGCCGGTTTAAAAAAACCAGGTGGTGATGATATATTCTATGGTGGAAGTAACACTAAATGGATAAAATTTGCCAATACTTTTAAACTAAAATTATACAATCAAACACGATTAACTTCTGATTTTGATCAGGCAGGATTTAACGCTTTAATAGCTGAAGACAACTTCTTCTCTTCTAATGCTGATGATTTCCAATTTGCACGTTTCAATATAATTTCGCCAACAAACGAAAGAAACAGGTTGTTTATCGAATCTTATGAAAGTACACAATTTGGATCTTACCAAAGTCCATGGATGTATGAAATCCTGAAAGGAGTAAACCCTAATATTCATAACGGGAATCCAGATCCTAGAATGAAATATTACTACTACAACCAATTAAAACCAAACCAATTCCCACCTGACCAAGGAAACACTACAACAGGAAATCCTGGTGCAGATTATTGGGATAAATCAACTGGTTTTGTTAGTATCCGATTTGGGAGTACAGGTCCTGACAGAGATAAAAGTGCAGAGAACACTTTTACCTATCCTGGTATCTTCCCTTCTGGTGGTAGATATGATGACGGACAAGGTGGTTCAGTTTCAACTTTAGCTGCAAAATCAGGAACAGGTATAGCGCCACACAGAATATTAACTTATGATGAATTTTTATACATTCAGGCAGAGTTAATACAAACAGGAAAACTAGCCGGAAATGCTGCTACAAAACTTCAACAAGCTGTTACAGCAAGTTTTGCTAAAGTTGACCAGGTAGTAGCTAAAAGCCAATCGCCTCAGCTTGCAACAATTCCTGTTCTTACAGGTTCTACTGCAGTGAATAACTTCATTACAAAAGTAATAGCTGAATTTAATGCAGGCGATGCTGCAAAAAAATTAGAGATTATTATGACTCAGAAATGGGTAGGTACTTTTGGAGATCCTGCTGATCAATACATTGATTACAGAAGAACTGGTTTCCCTGTATTAGCAAACCCGCTAAGTACTACAAAAGAATATCAGCTGAACAACAATGATGCTTTTCCTCTAAATGATTCACAAACTGTATTAAATAACCCTTTCCAAGTATCATGGTACTGGCCACAATCAGAATTAAATTCTAATGCAAGTGCTCCGGCTCAGAAAAACCCAGGTACTTACAAAATCTTTTGGGATCTTTAATCATTAAAAAACGAATAAAATGAAAAATATAAAACTAATATTCACATCAATGCTGTTTTTGCTAATAGCGTTCTCATGTGATGACGATGGAGGAACATCAAAAATTGGCGCCGTTGAAGGAGCTACTCCAAACATAAATAAAATCGCTACTGCAGATCAGGGTATAAACATTTTAGCACTGCAAGGTGCGGGAGATCTAAACCTGGGATTAACTTTAGGAGTTTCTACCGGTGAGGTTAGCTCTATGGATGTAGTGGGTTATTTTACTAAAAGCGGTGTTGTTTCAAAAGCAACATTACAAGCTAATGTGACCACTTTCCCGGCAACATTAAAGTATACTAAAGCAGACCTTATTAAGGCATTCCCAACATTTGCAAGTTTTGGTCTTCTTGATAAATTAGTGATCACTGCTGATTTAAAATTGAAAGACGGAAGTGTTTTGAAAATGTTTACCGATAACGGTCAGCCAGCATACGGAGCTGACGTAGCCAATTCAACATTATGGAAAGTGCAACAAACTTACACGGCACTTTGTCCTTTAAATGATGCTTCTCAGTTCAATGGAAACTATAAAGTTACCGCTGATACATGGCAGGATTATGGAATTGGAGATATTGTTCCTGTAGTTTACAATGCAGCAAATGGTAAATATGTATTCAGAATTTTGAATACAGCTAACCCATATTTGATTAACGGAAGTACTTCTTATATTATTGGTACTATCAACCCGGCTACAAATGCGGTTACCGTTACAAGTAATGAGCAATGGAATTACGGACCTGGACAGGTTTACACTGTTACAGGAACTGGTAACGTTAGTTCATGTACCGGAGACATTAACTTAAAAATTAGTTTTAGCGGATCGTCTGACTATACATTCAATTTAGTTAAAGCTCCTTAATCAAAATAAATTTTATATTGAAACCACTCTGTTCACTCAGAGTGGTTTTTTTTTATACCAACAATATACCTATATTTGTCCCATGGAAAAAGAACATCAAATATTTGGAATTAGAGCCATTATAGAAGCCATTCAGGCAGGAAAAGAAGTTGATAAAGTATTTATTCAAAAAGAAATTTCCGGAGAATTAATGAAAGATTTAATGAAGGTGATGAAACGCGCTAACATTAATTTCTCGTATGTTCCTGTAGAAAAACTCAATCGCTTAACGCCAAACAATCATCAGGGAGCGGTAGCAACCATCTCCCCTATTGGTTTTATAGAATTAGAACATTTGGTTGAATCAACAATCGAATCGGGATCAAAACCTTTATTTTTAATATTAGATCAGATTTCAGACGCAAGAAATTTTGGTGCAATTATCAGGACTGCTGAATGTACCGGCGTAAACGGAATCATTGTACAAAAAGCAGGTTCGGCCCCGGTAAACGGAGACACTGTTAAAACTTCGGCAGGAGCGGTATTTAATGTTCCGATTTGTAAAGTGGAACATATCAAAGATGCGATTTTTTATCTTCAGGGATCAGGAATCAAAACTGTGGCGGCAACTGAAAAAACAGATCAAAACATATACGACATTACCCTAAACGAACCTGTAGCCATCATCATGGGATCTGAAGACAGAGGTATAAATCCTTCTGTGCTTAAAATTGTAGATGAAAAAGCAAAATTACCAATGTTTGGATCAATTGGATCTTTAAATGTTTCTGTTGCTTGTGGTGCATTTCTATATGAGGCTGTTCGCCAAAGAAGCTAAATAATACAAAGAATTGAGAATTATGAGACAAATTAAGGTCTTCAAAAATACTCATAACTTATTCTTTCTAAAAACCTGTAGCTTAATTGTAGTACTGTTAACTACAACCTTAAGCTACGGGTAAAATAAACATTCTAAGCCAAACATTACCTATCTTCCTTTGTCTCAGAATTAGTCAAAATATAATTAACCGGAACATCTGAATTAAAATAAGTCATTAATTCCTCCGGTTCTTCCTCTACGATCTCTGTATTTACGAAATTTCCATTTTCATCAAAATGTTTCATAAAGGGATCTTCTTCAGGATTAAAATCCGGTTTCTGCCATTCATAAACAATAGGTTTTGCGTACTCCGGAGTTTTATAAATTAAAGACATCGCAAATCCGGTAATAAAGCCTGCCAAATGTCCTTCCCAGGAAATGGTTTTATCTACCTCCGGAAACACGTACCAAATCATTCCGCCATAAAGCAAAATCACAGATAACGAAAGCGCGACCAGTCGATAATAGCCTGTTTGAATTCCTTTAAAGAAAATAAAACTAACCAAAACATAAATCAATCCGCTGGCCCCTATGTGAAAATTTTCACGGCCAATAATCCACGTTATCAATCCCGAAAACAAAATACCATAGGCAACAACAGCAAAGGATTGTTTGGGGTAGAAAAACTGCAATGCTGCCAATAATACCAAAAGCGGAATAGAATTATTATATAAATGACTTAAATTTTCATGAATAAAAGGACTGAACAAGACACCTTGCAGACCTAAAAAATCCCTGGGATAAACGCCATATTGATAAAAATCAAAGTCAAAGCGGATCTGCACCCAGTACACAATCCACAAAAAAAGAACAAAAAATACCGGAAGTCCTATAACTGAAGTCGTAAATTTAAAATGGTTGTCGTTCATAATTTTTCAGGTAATTTTAAATGATGACATCAAAAAACTATCCAATTACAATTTACTGATAATTTGTCAGCTAACAAGAACTTTCTTAAATGTCATTTTAGCCCTGATGGGAGCGGCATCCTTTTGTGTCTGCCGCGGCGGACGCAAAAGATACAGCGGACAGCAGGAATAGCTTCTAAAAACTATAAAATTAAAACTGAAAATAGTAATTTTACAAAATGGAAGCACCTTTAGCCGAGCGTATTCGCCCACAACATTTAGAAGATTACATCAGTCAGAGTCATTTGGTTGGACCAAACGGATCCTTAACACAGCAAATTTCGAAAGGAATTATTCCGTCATTGATCTTCTGGGGGCCACCGGGTACTGGTAAAACCACTTTGGCGCAAATCATTGCACAGGAATCCAAACGTCCTTTTTATATACTGAGCGCCATCAATTCAGGTGTAAAAGACATTCGTGATGTGATCGAAAAAGCCAAACAAAGCGGCGGACTGTTTACGGCTAAAAATCCTATTTTGTTTATTGACGAGATCCATCGTTTCAGTAAGTCACAGCAAGATTCACTTTTGGCTGCTGTCGAAAAAGGCTGGATTACACTTGTTGGCGCGACGACAGAAAACCCCAGTTTTGAAGTTATTCCTGCATTATTGTCACGTTGCCAGGTCTACATACTCAATGCTTTCACAAAAGCCGATTTAGAAGCCCTACTGCACCGCGCAATGAAAACGGATACTTATTTGGCTTCTAAAAACATTACCTTAAAGGAAACCGAGGCACTGTTAAGGCTTTCAGGCGGAGACGGACGAAAATTGCTCAATATTTTTGAACTTGTCATTAATGCTTCAGCTGGTGATGAGATTATCATTACCAACGATCGCGTTTTCGAATTAGTGCAGCAAAATACGGTATTGTATGACAAAAGCGGAGAACAGCATTATGATATTGTTTCGGCCTTTATAAAATCGATTCGTGGCAGTGATCCGAATGGCGCTGTTTATTGGCTCGCCAGAATGATTGAAGGTGGTGAAGATGTGAAATTTATTGCCCGAAGAATGCTAATTCTCTCCAGCGAGGATATTGGAAATGCAAATCCGACTGCCTTTATCATGGCCAACAATACCTTTCAGGCGGTCACTACAATTGGATATCCTGAAAGCAGAATTATATTGAGCCAATGTGCCATTTATCTGGCTACTTCTCCTAAAAGTAATGCCTCGTATATGGCTATCGGCAACGCACAGCAATTGGTAAAACAAACCGGTGATTTGCCTGTTCCTATTCATTTAAGAAATGCGCCAACCAAGTTGATGAAAGAACTGGGTTATGGCGATGATTACAAATATTCGCACGACTATGCCAATAATTTTGCCGAGCAGGAGTTTTTACCCGATGCCATAAAAGAAACGGTTCTTTACAATCCGGGGCACAATTCAAGAGAGAACAGCAACCGCGAATTTTTAAAGAACCGTTGGAAAGATAAATACGGCTATTAAACCGTTTCTTATTTTAGAATTTTACTGAAACTTTTTCAGAAACTAACTGATCGTTTCTATAGTATTCAAAAAACCATTGATTGTCTTTTGCATTCAAAGATCCCTGGATACCATCTTTAATAGCAATAAAAGAGTCAGGACGTGATGTTTTTAACAACTTCATCACCACTTTTGGCGTTTTATCAATTAACTGATAACCATTTTCAGTTGGCTGAGCATACAATAAATTAGGATCTTTAGTATCGGCTACCGGAGTTGCTTCGACAACTTTCGCCGCAACAGTTGATGCTGTTAGAGGAGTAGCTGCAACTGAGGTTTTTACTGTATTGGCGCTTTTACCGTTGTATTTGTAACGCAAAGCAGTAACCGAAACAAAAGCAAGATCAAGACATTCTCTATAAGCCACTTCATACTCCTTTTCTTTACTTTTTCCTATTGCTGATGTGAAAATTACTTTGCCATAACAATCTTTAAATTCCACAAAAAGCTTAGTGATTAAAAAACCACTTTCTTTCTTAACATCAGCATACAAAAGATCACAACGATCACCAAAACCTTCCGGAAGTATCTCGTTGGCATAAAAAGCCTGAAAACCTGCTTTGTTTAAATTAGCTTTTGTCATTGTTGACGTTCTGTATTGGTTTTCTGTTTTAAGAAAATCATATTTTAGCGGTACAATAACAGCTTTGTAATCATTAACCGATTGCGAAAACCCGATAATTGATGTAAGGAATGCAAGCAACAAAAATTTTATTCTCATAATTATAAATATTTTTTAAGTTCTAATAAATGGTTTACTTGTTTGATATTTTGCGGAGCTTCGATTCTTTTTTCATTAAAAAAAATAGCATCCAGACCAGCATTTAATGCTCCATTGACATCGGCATCCAGACAATCACCAATCATAACACTACTTTCTTTCGATGCTTTTGCAATGTTTATCGCATAATCAAAGATAATACTATTTGGTTTTTTAACACCTGCTAGTTCAGAATTTATTATGGTTTCAAAATAACCTGAAAGTGCCGCATTATTAATTTTCTTATCCTGAACATTTGCAAAACCGTTGGTGATAATATGCAGTCTGTATTTTGGTTTCAGATACTCTAAAACTTCAATCGCTCCTTCGAAAAGATGATTGTTATCGGTTAAAAACTCAATATAATCATTGGCAATTTCATTGATGCTTTCATCTGAAATGACATAATTTAAAGCATCAAAAGAAAACTTTAATCTATTGTAACGCAGCTCCAGATGTGTTATTTTATCGTTTTGATACAATTTCCAGCATTCCTGATTTATTGGAGCATATTTCTCAATAAAATTCTGTGTTTGAATTTCGGGGTATTTACTTTTAAAAATTCGATCAAAAGCCATTTCTGAATTCTTGTCAAAATCCCAAAGTGTGTGGTCTAAGTCAAAAAAGACATCGGTAATAGTGGTATTCATAATTTATAAAATTCCTTGATCTACAAAACTATAATATTTTGTTTCAGTTATAATCAAATGATCCAAAACTTTAACATCTAAGCTGTCACCGGCTAACTTTATTTTTTTTGTAAGCATTTTGTCTGCCTCACTAGGCTGCAAACTTCCCGATGGATGATTGTGACACAAAATCAAACCGGTAGCCCCGATTTCAAGCGCTAATTTAAAAACAATGCGCACATCGACAGTGGCTCCGGTAATTCCACCTTTACTTAACTGGGATTTAGAAATTACTTTATTCGAATTATTCAGAAAAAGTACCCAAAACTCTTCGTGTGGCAATTCTCCGATTAAGGGCTGCATAATATCAAAAACCGTTTTACTCGAAGTGATTTTAGCAAACTCAGCGACATCCTCCGATCTTCGGCGGCGTCCTAACTCCAAAGCAGCAATAATTGCAATAGCCTTAGCCTCCCCTATTCCTTTGTATTTTAGCAACTGCGTAATCGATAGTTTGCCTAAAGCATTGAGATTATCAACACTCAATAGAATCTTTCGACTCAGATGTACTGCCGATTCATTTCGGCTACCTGAGCGAATTAACAGTGCAATTAATTCGGCATCACTCAAGGCTTCTTTACCTTTAAGGATCAACTTCTCGCGGGGACGATCTTCTTCAGACCAATCTCTTATAGAAAAATAAGTTGCCAAAAAATCCGGGGTTTCACTTGTTGTTTTTACAACTTTTAAACTTGCTCTCATTTTACAATACTCTTAGAAGTTAATATCTAAAAATAAGAAAAATCTTTCAACAAAAACAATATTAATCTCAAATTAATTATTTCAACTATATAATAGCCCATCAAAATGCCTTACCTTAACTACATGAAAATAATAAGTGCTTTTCTCCTCTTCCTTCTTCTGCTCTCCTGTAATCAAAAAGAGGGTAAAACTGCTGTTGCAGAAAGCTTATCATCCGGTATTGCAAAAACTTTTCCCGAAAAACTATCCAATGCGGCATTACTAATTATTGATCCCTCCATAGATTACGACCCTGCTTACTTTTCAATAGCTTATCCTAACGGAGACATCCCTTCAAACAAAGGAGTCTGCACTGATGTTGTAATTCGATCTTATCGAAAACTAAATATTGACTTACAGAAAGAAGTACATGAAGATATGGCTGCAAATTTCTCTGTTTATCCGTCTTTACAAAAATGGGGACTGACTTCAACCGATACTAATATAGACCATCGCAGAGTTCCTAATTTGGCCGTTTTCTTTGAAAGAAAAGGAAAAAAACTTCCTGTAACTCAAAATGCAAATAATTATAAAACAGGCGAAATTGTTACCTGGCTGATTAATGACAAACTGGACCATATTGGAATTGTCACATCCAAAAAATCCGCCGACGGAAAACGAAACTTAATTGTACACAACATCGGCAACGGACAAGTTCTTGAGGACTGTTTGTTTCAGTATAAAATTACCGGACATTATAAGTATGTAAAAGAAATTCCAAATTAGAAATTCCAAAAAAAATGCCAACTGCAAAACTGCAATTGGCACATTATCTAATTTTCAAATTGACTAATTAATCAATCCTTTTACATCATCAAAATTCAAACCTCCGTAATTTCCGGAACTCATCAGCAATAATGCCGAATTTTCAAGATTCAAATTGAAGAGGTATTCTTTGAACTCAGCAGGATTTGTATAAATAATTAAATCTTCGCGGTTAAAAGAACTTGCAATTTGCTCGTAGGTTACTTCTTCCAATTGTTTAATTTTTACGGCATCTGGCGAATAGAATACTACTGCGACATCAGCATACTCAAGGGCTCCTTCGTATTCTTTTAAAAAGGCTGCATTCAAACTGCTATAGGTATGCAATTCCAAACAAGCTATTAGAGTTCTGTTCGGATATTGCTCTTTTACGGCTTTTGTCGTTGCAGCTACTTTACTTGGGGAATGTGCAAAATCTTTGTACGCTACTTTTCCTTTTCCTTCCGCAATTTTTTCCAATCGTTTTGAAGCTCCTTTAAAACTGGCAATTGCTTCATAAAAATCGGCTTCGTCAACGCCCATATTCTGGCAAATCCATTTGGCTCCGGCCAGATTGTTTAGATTATGCGCCCCAAAAACTTCAATTGGCATATCGCCTTCGGGAGTTTCTAATAACGTTACTCCATCACTTACGGTATACTTAGGAGTGGAATAGGCTAATTTTCGAATTGGGTTTGTAGCAGCTTCCGCAACACGTTTTACTTCCGGATCATTTTCGTTGTAAACCAAAATACCTCCATTAGTAATTTTTCCGATAAAAATTTCGAATTGCTCAACATAGTTCTCATACGTTGGAAACACATTGATATGATCCCAGGCAATTCCGGAAATCAAAGCAATATTGGGTTGGTACAAATGAAATTTAGGACGTCTGTCTATTGGAGAAGATAAATACTCATCCCCTTCCAAAACCATGAAATCATTCTCTTCGGTAAGATGCACCATCGTATCAAAACCTTCTAATTGCGCTCCAACCATATAATCTACTTCGATATTGTGATAATGCATTACGTGCAAAATCATCGAAGTTATTGTTGTTTTTCCATGAGAACCTCCTATTACCACACGGGTTTTGTTCTTAGACTGCTCGTACAAAAATTCCGGATAAGAATAAATTTTCAAACCTAACTCCTGCGCTTTTAACAATTCCGGATTATCTGCTTTTGCATGCATCCCGAGAATTATGGCATCAATATCAGCAGTGATTTTTTCAGGAAACCAGCCCAGTTCAGCCGGTAAAATTCCCTTTTTTTCCAATCTTGATTTTGAAGGTTCAAAAATAGCATCATCACTTCCTGTAACCTGATATCCTTTATTGTGCAATGCAAGTGCTAAATTATGCATGGCGCTTCCGCCTATGGCGATGAAATGTGTTTTCATTGAATACGTTAAATCGTTTGTTTGTTGAACCGTTTATTCGATAAAACGAAAATAGAATTCAACGCTTAAATCGGTTAATTATTTTTCAAAAATAAGGAATTATAAAATGTCTCATTTGCTTTTAGGGATAAATTAGTAATTTGTACAAAATTTATTTGAGTACTCTCCCAACCTTTAGTGAAAAATAACACTCTCTTTATTAAAACTAACTTATGAAAAATATACTATTTGTTTTCTTACTGTTATCCACAGCACTATTTGCGCAAAGAACAGATAAAAAATGGGATGAAGTTGTTGCATACGAAAATGATGGAAAAGTTAAATCAGCTAATGAAGTTGTAAGCAAAATTTACAAAAAAGCGATCGCAAGAAAAGATGAAGTTCAAATGCTAAAATGCTTCTTCTATCAATCAAAATACTTACAGATTATTGATGAAAATGCACAAACTAAAATACTAAACAATCTTAAAACAGATATCGATCGCGTTTCGATTCCTTCAAAAGCAATTTTGAATTTGATTTACGCGAAGTGTTTAAATGATTATTACAATCAAAACAAATATTCTATCCAAAGAAGAACTAATACCACAGTACCGGATACTAATTTCTTAACCTGGACTACACTCAATTTTACTGATCAGATAAACCTTTCTTTAAAACAATCTCTTGAGAACGAAACTGTTTTGAAGAATACTTTATTGGCAAAATATGACCTTATTTTTGATTACCCAACTTTGGGAAATTTTAAAAATCAAAGCTTGTTCGATTATATAATTAATGAAAATATCATAATATACAATTCCAAAATCAGCAACTGGGAAATTCAAAAAAGTGATTTTGAATCTTATGAAAAAGTTCTTTTCGGAAATTCCGCGGATTTCATAAAACTGAATCTGGATTTTATCACCAATGAAAATCTACGACAATCATTATCGCTGTATCAAAGACGAGAAAGTACAAATCCAACAAAAGAAAATGAATGGGATCGCATACAATTTTGCAAAACAAAATTATCATTAGCAAACGATAGCTATTTTAGCTATTTAGTTCAATTTCAAAAAGACATCAAAGACGAGCTTCTAATTCAGAAAATTCAATTAGAAAAAGCTTTCATTTTAAGTAGTCAGGCATCAAAAGACATTCATCCTGATTACAATATAAAAGCCATTACGACTCTAGATAGTATCCTAAAGATCAGCAATAGATCTAATGCCTATAAATTAGCCCACCAGAAGAAAGAAAACATTATTTCCAAATCATTAAATGTACAACTTCAAAAATACACCTATACTGACGAAAATACCAGAGCTTTTATTCGATACAAAAACCTAGATCATTTAACAATTTCCTTCTTTAAAATCAATCAAAAACAACTTGCTGAATTTAGAACCCTGTTTTCTAAAAAAGATAGTTTAACCAAGGCTATAATTAAAAAAGCACAGCCTATTCTAAGAAAAAACTATCCGCTCACAAATAAAAAAGACTTTTTCGAGTATACGACCGAGGTTCTGCTACCAAATTTAAAAACGGGATCTTATTTAGTTTGCTTTGAAAGTGATTCAGATGAAAAGGATAAGAAAGCCTTTGCATATGAAACCATCACTACCACAAATATAATGGCTTTAGCTTCTCAGGGTGATGCTAAAGAAACTTATCAGGTTCTGGATCGAAAAACGGGAAAACCGATACCCAACGCAATTCTTAAGTCGACTTACCTTAACCTTGTAACAAATAAAAAGGGAATTGCAGTTTATAAGGAAAAAAAATATACTTATAACAATGAAGCAATTCAAATTTCCACCGCAAACGATACTGTCTCTGTTTATAAAAACTATCTTTTTTATAGCAGCGAATATGATCCTACTGACACTACTGACAACAATGACTTTAAAGGGAAAGTCGAATTTTATTTAGACCGCGCAATTTATCGTCCCGGGCAAACTGTTTATTACAAAGGAATTGCAATCCAGAAAAAACAAAACATCACTAGTATTGTGCCTCACACCTCTTTTAACATCAGTATTGAAGATCCTGATTATAATGAGATCAAAGAGTTCGAAGTAGTAACAAATGAGTTTGGCTCTTTTTCGGGCGAATTTGTCTTGCCTAAAACCGGATTAACAGGCAATTTTACGATGAAAGCTGATGACGTAAATGATTATGAAAAAGACATTATCTATGACAAAGAAAATGGGGATCATCCTTTCTGGGATCATGTCAACTTTGAAAATTCTCAAACTGATTTTAGAGTAGAAGAATACAAACGTCCAAAATTTGAAGTCACTTTTGAACCCAAAAAAGAGACCTTTCAAATCAATCAGTCTATTCAAGTAAAAGGTAGTGCAAAAGCATTTGCCGGGAGTATGATTTCTGACGCGAAAGTTACGTATTCAGTAACTCGTTATGTCGATTATTACAGAAATCATTACAGTAACGAACTAACTGAAACTATTTCAACTGGGGAGACAAAAACCGATGCCTCGGGTAAATTTATTATTGATTTTGTCGCAGTTCCTTCTAAAAACAGCAACAAAGAGCAATTGCCTGTTTTTAATTATCGCATTAAAGCTTCTGTCACCGATATAAATGGTGAGACACATGAAACTGAAACTACCGTAAAAGTCGGCTATCACGATTTGGTTCTACAGACCCTTATCGCCCCTGAAATTAGAACCAAAGACAAAAATGAAGTTAAACTGGAAAGTACTAATTTAAATGGAGAATTCTTAGCTGCTAAAGGTGAAGTTAAAATCTACTTTATTAGTCCGTTTTCAAGCAAATTCAAACAAAGTGTATGGAGTAAGCCTGAAATTGAAACCATCAGTAATGAAGAATTTGAAAAGTTATTTCCATACGAACAAAACAAAAGTGACATAACAAATGAAAAAACTGAAGTTCTGGTTTATTCAAAAAAAGTTGATACTGAAAAGGACAAAAAAATAGTTCTGGATTTTATTACAAATTACAAATCCGGAAAATACAAAATTGTATTCTCTGCAAAAGACCGTTATAACAATACTATTCAAAGCATCGCCCCTTTTGACATTAAGCAAAGCAAAGACAGGTTCAATCCAAGTAAACTTTTTACTTTCGAACAGGTCAATCGCGACGCTAAAAAAGACGGTTTTGCATTAATCAAATTAACGTCTGTTATACCGGAACTTTACATCATTGCAACCGGGAGTTATAACAGTAAAATCTTTTTTGAAGAAACCTATCATCTTCAGAACAATGAGACTATAATTAAAATTCCTTTAAAAAATGAATTTGAAAAAAGTATAAAGATTGGATTTCAAAGTGTTTTTGAAAATGAAACTTTTAGCAATCAAATAGATGTAACATTAAAAGAACCCATCTCAAAATTGGAATTTAATGTTGAAACCTTTAGAAATAAAATACAGCCTGGAAGCAGTGAAAATTGGTCTTTTAAGCTAAAATCCATTAACGCAAAAAAAGAAGCTGAAATTTTGGCTTCGATGTATGACAGTTCCCTGGATCAGTTTACCCAAAAAGATTGGTCTAATCTGGCTATTTATGATTACAACTATAATCAAAACAATACCAAAACAGCTCTAGGTTTTGAAAAGACTTCAACATCGATTATTAATCTTAATCCACCTCTAAATCGTGTAGAACTCTATAACGAAACCACCAAACTAATATGGTTTGGATTTGATTTTGCGAACCAAAACAACAATTTGCAGCTGCAAAGAGAGTATCAGAGACAACTTTCTAAAAAGACAAAAAAGCCTCTGAATGCAAAAATGATTTCAGGCGTGATTACCGAGATTTCAGGACTTCCTTTGCCCGGAGTTTCTATTATCATCAATGGAACAAAAAGAATAGCACAGAGTGATTTTGATGGTTATTATGAAATTGAAGCCGCCGAAAATGAAGAAATTGTATTCAGCTATCTTGGTTTCAAAAACAAAACTGTATTTGTTGAAAATAAAAAGAATATAGATATTATTTTAGTTGAGGATTCAAGTGCCTTAAGCGAAGTTGTTGTAACTGCTTATGGAATACAAAAAAAACAAAAATCACTTTCTTATGCCGTTAGAAAAGTAAGCGCTGAGTCTATATCAGAAGGCGCTGCTGTAAATGGCGCACCGGCTACAATGCTTTCAGGAATAGTAAGCGGCCTGGAGATTACCAAAACCGATTCAGATACAATAGTGATTCGTGGTACAGCTTCTAATGCTGCAACACATCCACTAATTATAGTTGATGGAGAAATTTCTAATGAAGAAACTTTAAAAAATCTGAACCCCTCGGAAATAATTTCAATTGACACATTAAAAGCCGACAAAGCCTCAGCACTTTACGGAAGTAAAGGTGCAAACGGAGCCATAATCATTACAACCAAAAAAGCCTTAGAAGCCTTAACACAAGTAAAAGCCAGAAAAAATTTATCTGAAACTGCTTTTTTCCTACCTAATTTAAGAACAGATGCTAACGGAAAAGTGAGTTTTAACTTTAGCTCTCCCGAAGCTTTAACGACTTGGAAACTTCGTTTATTGGCACATAACAAAGATGCTGTTTCTGGTTATCTGGAGAAAAGTGTTGTGACTCAAAAAGAATTAATGCTTTTACCAAATTTCCCACGTTTCTTTAGAGAAAAAGACGCGGTTGTAATCCATGCCAAGATCTCGAATATTACCAACGAAGCTAAAACCGGAATTGCCGTTTTACAGTTCTTTGATGCTGCAACCCTGCAGCCCATCGACGCTAAAATGCTCAATGCAAAAAACATCAGAAACTTTACTGTTGGTGCTTTCGGAAACACAACCGTAACCTGGACCGTTTCAATACCGGAAGGTTTGCAGGGTTTACAATATAAGATTCTGGCTAAATCAGGCAATTTTTCCGATGGAGAGGAAAACATACTTCCGGTTTTGACAAACAATATGCTTGTTACAGAAAGTATTCCTATCTGGGTTCGTGAAAACTCAACCAAAGCCTACACCTTTAATAATCTAAAAAACAACAATTCAACAACTTTAAAGAATCACCAATTTACATTCGAATATACTTCGAATCCATCCTGGATAGCCATTCAGTCTTTGCCTTATTTAATGGAATACGAGCATGAATGTGCGGAACAAACTTTTGCCCGTTTTTATGCCAATGCTTTAGCTTCGGAGATTATTTCAAATAATCCGAAGATTGCAACTGTTTTTGAAAATTGGAGAAAAAATGGAAAACTAACGTCTAAACTAGAAGAAAATGAAGAGTTAAAATCGATTATTCTTGCGGAAACTCCGTGGCTGAATGATGCGCAAAGCGAAGACGAAAAGAAAAAGAATCTGGCACTTTTGTTTGATCTGGAGAAAATGAAAACTTCACAGGAAACTACTTTCGAAAAATTAAAACAAAAGCAAAAATCATCAGGAGGATTTTCATGGTTTGAAGGAGGCAATGAAAATGAATACATTACCCGACATATTCTGGCTGGGTTGGGTCATTTATCAAAATTAACTAAAAGCAGTGATAACAATAAAATAGACCAAATTGCAAAAACCGGTATTCCGTTTTTAGACACTAAATTTTTAGAATACTATAAAAACAGAACCAAAGGTCTAAAAACTGTAGAGAAACTAATTTGGATCAATCCTTATTCTGATCTGCATTATTTATATACCAGAAGTTTTTATTTAGAGAAATATCCGCTTTCAGACACTTTAAAAAAAGCCACCAAACTTTATTTAGAAACGGCTAAAAAAGATTGGCTAAACTATTCTCTCTACGAAAAAGGATTAGCTGCTTTAACTTTGAATCGTTTTGGCGAAAAAGAAACCGCTAAAAAAATCATAGAAAGCTTAAAAGAAACGTCATCAAACAACGAAGATTTAGGAATGTACTGGATCGCCAATAAATCGGGCTGGTATTGGTATCAGGCGCCAATAGAAACTCAGGCTTTATTAATTGAGGCTTTCGACGAAGTGAATAACGATACCAAATCTGTTGATGCAATGAAAGTATGGTTATTAAAAAACAAACAAACCAAAAATTGGCCAACGACTAAATCTACTACCGAAGCTATTTATGCTTTATTGATGCAAGGAAATGACTGGTTAAGTGTGAAAGACAATACCGTTATTAAAATTGGAGATGAAAAAATTCTAACTAAAAAACTGACTGAAAATGAAAAAGAAGCTGAAACCGGTTATATTAAACTAAGCTGGAAGGCCGATGAAGTTAAAAAAGAAATGGCTTCGATCAGTATTCAAAACAAATCTAAAGTTCCTGGTTTTGGAGGTGTTTATTGGCAGTATTTTGAAGATTTGGATAAAATTCAAACCAATTCAGGATCAGTCCTGTCAGTCTCTAAAGAATTATATCTAAAGAAAAGCACATTAAAAGGAGACCAATTAGAAAAGATCAGTTCTAAAAACTCTTTAAAAACCGGAGATTTAGTTACAGTACGATTGATGATTACTGCAAAAGAAGACACAGAATATATTCATTTAAAAGACATGAGGGCTTCTTGTTTTGAACCTGTAAATGTGCTTTCTCAGTATCAATATAAAGATTATTTGGGGTACTATATGAGTACGAAAGATGCAGCAACTCATTTCTTCTTTGATGCAATCAATAAAGGAACTTATGTAATAGAATACGATATTCGCGTAAACAACAGTGGAGAATTCTCTAACGGAATTACAACAATTGAAAGTATGTATGCACCAGAATTTACAAGTCATACCGACGGAATTAGAATAAAAGTGAATTAACAACTTTTATAAATTCCAAAAATAAAATCCCCAATTCCAAAAGAATGCTGTAAAAAATTTCCGCTACGAATTCACGAATTAATTAAATAAAATTCGTGAATTCGTGGCGGAAAAAAAATCAAAAACCCGACAAGTTTTAAGAACCTGTCGGGTTTACTATTTATTAAGAAATCAGAATTATTTAATAATCGTCATTTCGTCGATAATGTTTTTAGCTCCAGCGTATTTGTCAATAATCCAAAGTACATAACGAATATCTACGTTAATGGTTCTTTGCAATTTAGAATCAAAAATAACGTCTCCGGCCATAGCTTCGATGTTTCCGTCAAAAGCAACTCCAATCAATTCTCCTTTTCCGTTTAATACCGGAGAACCTGAATTTCCACCTGTAATATCGTTATCTGTTAAGAAGTTTACCGGCATATAACCTGCTTTATCTGCATACTGTCCAAAGTCTTTTGCTTTGTTTAATTCTAATAAACGTTTTGGTAAATCAAATTCCTGATCTCCTGCTTTATACTTTTTCACCATACTTTCCATGGTAGTATAATTGTTTATTTTAGCATCGTTACGTGGATCAGCAGGCAAAGCTCTTACTTTTCCGTAAGTTAATCTCAAAGTAGAGTTAGCATCTGGATATTGAATTGCATTCAATTTAGATTCTCTTAACCCTTCTACCAATTTGCGGTAAGCACTTGCAAAACCATCATCGGCTTTTAACTGATCGTCAGTTTTAGAACGGAATTTTGTCAATAAGTCGTTAGAGATAATATACAAAGGATCGTGTACAATCGCTAATGGTTTAGGATTAGCCATAAATGCCAATACTGTTTCTTTAGAAGTAAAATAACTGATTTCAGTTGCTTTTGCTACATCAGCAGTAAAATCACCATTGTTCTCTGATTTCATTTTAGCAATTTGTGTTGCTAAACCATATTCAGCAGCTTTAGAAGCATATAAATTTAACTGTGCCGTTAAGACATCTTTTTCAAGAGGTGCATAAAATTCACCATAAATATTTTCGATCAATGCGTTGATCTTTGGCAACATTTCAGCTTTTTTAGCGTCGTTTTCGTTGTAGTAAGCGATCAATGCATTACCTAAATTAGCAGGCCCGCCAGCATAATTTGAAGTACGCAAAAGCTGTGTTAAGTAATTATCGTGGATGGCTTTTAGATTTGTAGCTCTGTAATAATCATTAATCGTTGGAATTACATTCTCGTACTTTTCTTTGTTAGCAGGTTTAGTAGCCCACTCATAGAATTTATCTTCTTGTGCCGCTTTAATCTCTGCTGTACCCGCTTTTGTTAAAGCATCGATCATACCCTGACGGTTTTTCCAGTAATTTGCTGTAGAAGCATATTTAGACGCGTATTGCAAACGAACTGTTGCATCTTTGTCCATATACTTTTTCATTTGATCCATTCCGGTTTTAGCACCTTCAACCCATGCAGGATAAGCAAACTTAACATTTTGCTCAATTCCTCCAGCCGGCATCCAACGGTTTGTTCTTCCAGGATATCCTAAAATCATTGCAAAATCATTCTCTTTAACCCCTTTGATACTTACCGGTAAGTAATGTTTCGGTTTCAAAGGCACATTGTCTTTAGAGTAAGCTGCCGGATTTCCGTCTTTATCTGCGTAAACTCTGAACATAGAGAAATCTCCTGTTTGACGAGGCCATTCCCAGTTGTCAGTATCTCCACCAAATTTACCAACACTTTCAGTGGTGTTCCTACTAAACGAACGTCTGTATAATCCTGGTAAACGAAATAGTAATATTCATTTCCCTGAAAGAAAGGGCGAACTGAAACGGTATATTTTCCACCTTCGTTGTTTTCCTTTTCGATCAAAGCAATTTCTTGCTGAATCGCTTTGTTTCTTTCAGTCTCAGTCATTTTATCATTTACTTTTGATAAAATTCTTTTAGAAACATCGTCCATACGTACAAAGAAACGAACGTATAAGGATTTCGGTTTCATTTCGGCACCTCTTTGTTTTGCCCAAAAACCGTCTTTCAAATAATTTTGTTCTGCTGAAGAAAGTTCCGCAATTGCATTGTAACCACAGTGGTGATTTGTTAAAACCAATCCCTCTTTAGAAACGATTTCTGCAGTACAACCTCCGTTAAATTGTACAATAGCATCTTTTAAACTATGATTGTTGATACTGTAAATTTCTTCGGCTGTCAATTGCAAGCCCATTTTTTCCATATCTCTATGGTTCAATCTTTCGATAAACATCAAAAACCACATTCCTTCGTCAGCCCTTACAGGAAAAGCCATCAGACACATGGTCAAGAATAAAACTATTTTTTTCATGTTATTTTGTTTAAGTGATGCGAATATAACTCATTTTCGTAATTATATTATTGCAATCCATCCTGAAATTAAATATCTCAGCAAATTTTTAGCATTTCATTACGAATTTAACATTATATAAAACAAAAAAGGCGCTCTGTTTCCAGAACACCTTTTGTACAAATTGTATTTTTTTTAGTCGTTAAGCATCTTCCAAAGCTTATCCTTTAAATCGGTTAGACCTTGTTGGGCCACAGATGAGATAAACATGTAAGGAACATCTTTGAAAGCGACATCTAATTCGGTTTTCAATTCGGCTTTCAGTTCGTCGTCCAGCATATCACATTTCGAGATTACTAAAAGACGTTCTTTGTCTAACATTTCAGGATTGTATTTCGTTAATTCGTTCACCAAAATATCGTACTCTGCTTTAATATCCGGTGTATCTACCGGAACTAAAAACAACAAAGTTGAGTTACGCTCGATATGACGCAAGAAGTAATGACCCAATCCTTTTCCTTCAGCAGCACCTTCGATAATTCCCGGAATGTCAGCAATTACAAACGATTGATAATCTCTGTACGCTACAATTCCTAAGTTCGGCTTTAAGGTTGTAAAAGGATAATCGGCGATTTTTGGTTTCGCTGAAGTCAAAACAGACAGCAAGGTTGATTTTCCGGCATTTGGAAAACCTACTAAACCAACATCGGCCAATACTTTAAGTTCCAGAATTACATCCATCTCTACACCCGGTAAACCTGGCTGAGCATAACGTGGTGTCTGATTGGTAGAACTTCTAAAGTGCCAGTTTCCTAAACCACCTTTACCTCCTTTTGAAAGGATTCTTTTTTCACCGTCTTCGGTGATTTCGAATAAAGTTTCTCCGGTTTCTTTGTCTTTTACAACAGTTCCTAAAGGCACTTCGATAAATTTATCATCTCCGTCAGCACCTGTACTACGGTCTCCTCCACCGTCTCCACCGTGCCCTGCTTTAATATGTCGTGCAAACTTTAGATGAAACAACGTCCAAAGTCCTTTATTTCCTACCAAATACACATGTCCTCCACGACCACCATCTCCTCCGTCAGGGCCTCCTTTTTCAATAAATTTCTCTCTATGTAAATGCGTAGATCCTTTTCCTCCCTTACCGGAAGAAACATAAATCTTAACATAATCTACAAAATTTCCTTCTGTCATTTTTCTGAATTTCAGATTTTAGATTTTAGATTTTAGATTTCTCTAGCTTCTATTTCTAAATTCTATTTTATTTATCTTTCAGTTGCAATCGCATTTTTCAGTACTAAACTGTGACTGAAAACTGTGACTGAAAACTATTTTATTTATTCTTTAAGCGCTTTTACCAACACTTTATCAATCTTTACGCCATCCATATCGATTACTTCCAGTACAAATTTTTGCCAAATTAATTTTTCGCCTTCTTTTGGAATATGCGAAAGCTCGGTCATAATCATTCCGCTTACTGTGTTTACTTCATAATCGTTTGTCAATTCGTCTAACTCAAAATAAGTTAAGAAATCGTGTAACGAATAATGCCCGTCAACCAGCCAGGAACCGTCTTCTCTTTCAATTAACTGGAATTCATCTTTATAAAAATCAGATGCATCTCCTACTAAAGCTTCCAAAATATCATTTAGGGTAATAATTCCCTGAAAAACACCATATTCATCAGAAACTAAAGCATAATGAATTCCTGTTTTTTTGAAATTCTCCAGCGCTTTGTATGCCGTTGTCTGCTCCATTAAATAAGGCGCATCGATCATGATTCCCGCCAAATCAAACTGTTCGCTTTCGATGTTTGCGAATATATTTTTTAGGGTTACAACCCCCACTATATCATCATAATTATCTCTAAAGACCGGATAAACGGTGTGCAAATCCTGCAAAACCAATTCCTTAATCTTCGCTTTATCGGCATTGAAAGGCAACATATCAACTGACTTTCGGTGTGTCATCAGTGAGTTTACTTTTCGATCACCAATATGGAAAACACGTTCTACAATGTCCTGCTCGATCTCCTGCACTTCTCCACCCTCTGTTCCTTCTTTGATAATCGCTTTAATCTCTTCTTCGGTTACCTTACCGTCAGCGGTTGGCTTGATTTGGAAAACATTCAGTAAAAAATCAGTCGAAGAAGTAAGCAGCCAAATAAATGGTGCCGTGATTATCGAGATGGTCTTCATCGGAAGGGCTACCATTTTTGCAATCGACTCCGGATAATTTAAACCAATTCGCTTTGGTAATAACTCTCCTAAAACCAAAGAGAAAAATGTCAGGACCACGACAACAATTCCCACTGCAACTGAATGGGCATAGGGCTTTAAAAATTCAAATCCGCTAACAAAAACCTCCACATCCATTGTTATTTTATCACCACTATAAATACCGGTCAAAATACCGATTAAAGTGATCCCGATTTGCACGGTTGACAAAAATTTATTTGGAGAATTGGCCAGATCAAGCGCGATTTTAGCACTGTTATTTCCTTTTTTTGCGGCAGTTTCAAGTCTGTTTTTCCGAGCCGAAATCAATGCAATTTCTGACATGGAAAAAACTCCATTCAATAGTATTAGAAAAAATATTATTAGTATTTCCAATTTTTGGTTTATTCGTTATATAATCGTCCTTATCAATCTGTAATCTTAAATATTTCGTACTCCAGACCACTCAAAAGAGCCATGTCTTTAAAAAAACTAATTTTTCTTGCCAGAAAACAGCAACCAGGGGAAGCATATTTTATGATAAGAAAAATAGTTCTTTTGGAGTCCCGATAGCAATCGGGATGAAACGACAGCTGGAAAAAGCTTCTACAAATTATCTATAACTGACGTTAATCGCTCTGTAATTTCTTCGATAGTTCCGATACCGTTTACGGCGTGAAACTTATTTTGTTCTTTATAATATCCAATTAGCGGAGCCGTTTTTTCATTGTACTCCTGGTATCTTACACGAATTTTTTCTTCGTCCTGATCATCAGCTCTTCCGCTTGTTTTTCCTCTTTCTAATAAACGAGCTACCAAAATTTCATCATCAGCTTCCAATGCAATAGTCGCTGTAACACTTGATCCAATCGTTGGTAAAAATTTATCCAAAGCTTCTGCCTGATCTAAAGTTCGAGGATAACCATCAAACAAAAATCCGGCTGTATCAGGATGTTTTTTTACTTCATCAATTAACATTGCAGTGGTAACTTCGCAAGGAACTAGTTCTCCATTATCCATAAAAACCCTCGCTTTTTTACCTAAATCTGTGTCATTTTTTAAATTAAAACGAAAAATATCTCCTGTTGAAAGGTGCGTTAATTTGTATTTTTCTTTTAAAAATTCTGCCTGAGTTCCTTTTCCTGCTCCCGGCTTTCCAAATAAAACAATGTTAATCATAATATGAGTGAGTGTTGTGACTTCTATTTTTATAAGAAGTTTTAAATGAATATATAGTTGTGTGTGTTTAAATTTATTCTGCCAATTTATAAACTTCGGGCAAATTTCTTCCTAAACCATCGTAGTCCAATCCGTAACCTACAATGAATTTATTTGGAATTCTGATTCCGATATAATCTATTTTGATGTCTTTTTTATAAGCCTCCGGTTTAAAAAACAAGGTTGCAATTTTAAAATGCTTTACATTTTGCTGCTTGAACAAGTGTTTTAATTCTTCGACAGTATTTCCTGTATCAATAATGTCTTCAATAAGAATAACGGTTCTACCCGACAAATCCTGATTGATTCCAATTAATTCTTTTACCTTATTGGTACTTTCAATTCCTTCATAAGATGCCATTTTGATAAATGAAACCTCGCAAAGGCTTTTATATTTTTTCAGAAAATCGGCAACCACCATAAAGGCCCCATTTAAAACACCAATAAAAATTGGGGTATCGTCTCCAAAATCATCTTCTACCTGCGCCACTATTTTTGTTAAAGCAAAATCAATTTCTTTTGCCGAAATAAACGGAACAAATTGTTTATCGTGAAGTTGTATCATTATTTTTACATTTAAAATAATGGGCAAAGATACAGAATTACAACCAAAATGTAAGTATCAAAATATACTGCGCACATATTTTTTTAAGAATGTTAAATATCCCTCACTATTTAGAATTCTTTTCTTAAAAACAAGCCTGATTTCATTAAATCGGCAGATTTTAAAACCATAACCTTAAATTACTTATTTTAGACCCTGTATTAAACCCAACTAAATGTCTTCTGAATTACAAACAAAACTAGATTACGTAAAAGCTTATAGAGAAAACCGTCTTAAGGTTGCCAAAGAGGTTTTAGAAAACCACTCTTTATTTAAAGAACTTGTCACGATTTGTTTTTCGCCATCAGACAAAAACAATCATAAAGCCTGTTGGATTCTGGAGTTTGTTTCTTACGAAGAATTGATCTGGCTGCAGCCTCATCTTGATTTTTTCTGTTCCAATCTTAAATTTTTAAAAGACGAAAGTGCTATACGTCCCGTTGCAAAAGTGATTCAGTTGCTCGTAAAAGACCATTATAAAAAAGCCAAAAACGGCATTTCACTTTCTGAAGAAAATCTCCAAGATTGCATAGAAGCGTCATTTGACTGGCTTATCAACGATGTAAAAGTGGCGACAAAAGCATATTCGATCCGGACTTTGTATGTTTTGGGCAATCATTACGACTGGATACACCCTGAACTGCAAATTATTCTGAATAAAGATTATGGTGATCATTCGGCAGCTTACAAAGCCGTAGCCAAAGAAGTTTTGAAGAAAATAGAAAAATAATCTTATCCTAGAATTTCAGTTGCAACTTTTAGAATCCTGATAGTTATTCGGATTGTACACTTTGCGTATATTGTTTTTAGCCACAGATTAAAAAAGATTTTTTTTCACATGCCACAAATTCTTAAGCACTGCTTTTGAAAACTTTTAATTCGGGGAAATTCGGGGAATTCGTGACAAAAAAAATATTCCCACTCCCTATCTCATGAAATTCATAAAATTCGTGGCAAAAAAAAGATTAAAAAGTATCTTTGCAAAAACACAACTACAATGAATTATTTTTCTTCTGATTTTAAATTAGGAATATTAGGCGGCGGACAATTAGGCAAAATGCTTTTGTTCGACACCAGAAAATTTGACATCCAGACTTATGTTCTCGATCCAAGCGATGAAGCTCCAAGTAAAATTGCCTGCAATAAATTCTTTCAGGGTGATTTAATGGATTATGAAACGGTTTATAATTTTGGAAAACAAGTTGATGTTCTGACTTTTGAAATCGAACTAGTCAATCTTGAAGCACTGACACAATTAGAGAATGAAGGTTTAAAAATCTATCCTTCTCCAAAAACCTTAAAAGGAATTCAAAACAAAGGAATTCAGAAACAATTCTACGCAGATCACAATATCCCGACAGCACCATTTGAGCGATTTGAAAATTTAGAAAGTCTAAAAGATAAAATCCAGGAATTGAAATTACCATTCGTGTGGAAATGCACGGAGTTTGGTTACGATGGAAATGGTGTAAAAGTAATCCGTCAGGCTGCTGACTTAGACCATCTTCCAAATGTAGAATGTATTGCCGAAACCATGATTCCGTTCAAAAACGAACTGGCAGTTATTGTATGTCAAAATCCATCAGGAGAAATAAAAACGTATCCGGTTGTTGAAATGGAATTTCATCCGGAAGCCAATCAGGTAGAATATGTAATCTGTCCTGCCAGAATTGATGAGAAAGTAGCCGAAAAAGCAAGAGCTATTGCTTTAAATGTTTCGGAAAAATTCAATCACGTGGGTCTTTTGGCTGTCGAAATGTTCCAAACTAACGACGATGAAATTTTAGTAAATGAAGTTGCCCCACGTCCGCACAATTCAGGACACTACTCTATTGAAGCCAGCTACACCTCACAGTTCGAAAACCACCTGCGCGCGATTCTGGATCTTCCGCTAGGAAATACCGATAGCAAAGTTGCCGGAATTATGGTTAATTTAGTGGGAGCAGAAGGATTTTCAGGAGATGTTGTTTATGAAAACATTGAAACTATATTAGGATGGAATGGTGTTACCCCACATATTTATGGTAAAAAACAAACACGTCCTTTCCGAAAAATGGGTCATGTAACCATTGTCAATGAAGACATGTCTGAAGCCAGAAGAATAGCTGAAGAGGTTAAGAATACGATTAGAGTGATTAGTGTTTAGTCGCAGTCAACAGTCTGAAACCTGAAACAAAAAAAACCTGAAACAAAAAATAAAATGAGCAAAGTAGCCATCATAATGGGAAGTATCTCAGACATGCCAGTCATGCAGGATGCGATCGACATCTTAAAACAATTTAATATTGAAGTTGAAGTAGATATCGTTTCGGCACACAGAACGCCTGAAAAGTTATTCGATTTCAGTAAAAATGCACACACTCGTGGCATTTCGGTAATTATTGCCGGAGCCGGAGGAGCTGCACATTTACCGGGAATGGTTGCTTCCATGTCACCACTTCCTGTAATTGGAGTTCCGGTGAAGTCCAGTAATTCTATTGACGGCTGGGATTCGGTTTTATCGATTCTTCAAATGCCAGGTGGAGTTCCTGTTGCAACAGTAGCTTTAAACGGAGCCAAAAACGCCGGAATTTTAGCGGCACAAATCATTGGAAGCCACGATAAAAAAGTACTTGACACTATTATTTCCTATAAAGAAGAATTAAAAGCTGCGGTTAATAAAGCGGCTGAAAGTCTTAAATAGTTCGCAGTCTCAGTCTCAGTTTTCAGTCTCAGTCACAGTGAGCACTGAAAACTGAGACTGAAAACTGAGCTGCAACTGAATACTCAAATAAATAAACTCTTTAGTCTTAGTTTGCACTGAAAACTGAGACGGAGACTGAAAACTAAAAAAATGAGCGTCTTAACACAACATTTCAATACCAGACACAATACAGCCCCTTTTTCGCAAATTAAAATCGAAGATTACGTTCCTGCTTTCAACGAAGGAATTGCTTTGGCTAAAGCCGAAATTGATGCAATCGTAAACAATCCGGAAGCACCCACTTTTGAAAACACAGTGGTAGCAATGGATTTTACGGGTGATGTTCTGGATCGTCTTTCCAGTATTTTCTTCAATCTGAATTCGGCAGAAACAAATGATGAGATGCAAAAAATTGCACAGGAAGTTTCTCCTTTACTTTCAGAATTTGGAAATGACATTACCTTAAATGCGGCATTATTTGCTAAAATTAAAACCGTTTACGACCAAAAAGAAAAGCTGAATTTAAATCCGGAGCAAACTACGCTTTTGGATAAAAAGTACAAAAGCTTTTCAAGAAACGGAGCCAATTTGCCGGAGGACAAAAAAGAAAGTTTACGCGAAATCGACAAAGAATTGTCAAGACTAAGTTTGCAGTTTGGCGAAAATGTTCTGGCCGAAACCAATGCTTTCGAATTGCATTTAACCGCTGAAAAAGATCTGGCAGGTTTACCGGAAGGAACTATCGAAGCCGCAAGATTGTTAGCCAAAAGTCAGGAAAAAGAAGGCTGGATTTTCACCTTAGATCATCCTAGTTATATTCCGTTTTTGACGTATGCCGACAATCGTGAATTGCGTAAAAAAATGGCAATTGCCTTTGGAGCTAAAGCTTTCCAAAATAACGAATTTGACAATCAGGAAAATGTCCTGAAAATTGCCAAACTGCGTTTTGAAAGAGCCAATTTGTTAGGATATAAAACCCATGCTCATTTTGTTTTAGAAGAAAGAATGGCCGAGAGTCCGGAAAAAGTTTTCTCTTTCCTTAACGATTTACTGGCAAAAGCAAAACCGGCAGCTCAAAAAGAATTTGCTGAATTAACGGCTTTCGCCAAAGAGCTGGACGGAATCGAACAGTTAGAAAAATGGGATGGCGCTTATTATTCAGAAAAATTAAAACAACAGCTTTTCAACTTAGACGATGAAAAACTGAAACCGTATTTCCAATTAGAAAAAGTTTTAAACGGAGCTTTTATCGTTGCTAAAAAATTATACGGACTAACGTTTACCGAAGTTTTTGATATCGACAAATATCATGAAGAAGTAACCACTTACGAGGTAACCGATGCGGAGAATAATTTAGTTTCGATTTTCTACGCCGATTTCTTCCCAAGAAAAGGAAAACGTAACGGAGCCTGGATGACCTCCTTCAAATCACAATCTATAAAAGAGGGTGTAAACGAAAGACCTCATATTTCGAATGTTTGCAATTTTACAAAACCTACAGAAACCAAACCTTCGTTATTGACTTTTAATGAAGTAACGACTTTATTCCACGAATTTGGTCATGGTTTACACGGAATGTTAGCCAACACTACTTATCCAAGTTTATCCGGTACTTCGGTGTTTTGGGATTTTGTTGAATTACCAAGTCAGATTATGGAAAACTGGTGTTACGAACCGGAAGCTTTGGCTTTGTTTGCCAATCATTATGAAACCGGAGAAATTATCCCGATTGAATATGTTCAGAAGATTAAAGAAAGTGCCAGTTTTCAGGAAGGTCTTGCAACTTTGCGCCAACTAAGTTTCGGATTACTGGATATGGCATGGCACGGACAAGACCCAACTAACATTACCGATTTAAAAGCTTTCGAAACGGAGCAATTTGCCAATACACAATTGTATCCTGATGTAAAAGAAAACGCAATGAGTACTGCTTTTTCACATATTTTTCAAGGTGGATATTCTTCGGGTTATTACAGCTACAAATGGGCAGAAGTTTTGGATGCTGATGCTTTTGAATATTTTCAGGAAAACGGCATTTTCAATCATGAGGTCGCTACAAAATTCAAAGACAATGTACTTTCAAAAGGAGGAACAGAACACCCTATGACTTTGTACAAACGTTTTAGAGGTCAGGAACCAAAACCGGAAGCTTTATTGAAAAGAGCTGGATTGGTTTAATTATTTGATATCTTTGTTACTATTAAAAGCTATTGAAAGAGAAAAACTTATATATAATTGCCGGATGTAATGGGGCGGGAAAAACAACCGCCTCCTATACAATTCTGCCCGAGATTTTAAATTGCAGAGAATTTGTAAATGCTGACGAAATAGCAAGAGGGCTTTCTCCTTTTCAGCCAGAAAAAGTAGGTTTTGAAGCTGGTAGAATAATGCTTCACCGTATTAATGAATTATTGCAAAAAGAAAGTGATTTTGCCTTTGAAACAACTCTTTCAGCAAAAAGCTATATTTCAATCATAAAAAAAGCTCAAAGTCAAGGTTATTTTGTTACACTAGTTTTCTTTTGGTTAAACTCAATAGAGCTGGCAAAACAACGAGTTTCGATAAGAGTAAGCGAAGGAGGACATAACATTCCAGAGGATGTAATCGAAAGAAGGTACACCAGAGGAATTAAAAATTTTTTCAAAATTTACCTAAATACATGCAACAATGTGATGTTGTTTGACAATTCTAACAAATCACCTGTGCTCGTTTTAGAAAAGGAAATGAATGAAAAAGCTATAATTATTGATGAAAATTTATTTGATAAAATAAATAATTTACAACATGACTAAAGATAAGATCAAAGAGCTACAAAATAAGATTATTGAGGGTCTTAAAGTTTCTTCTAAAAAAATGATAGAAAACAAAAAGAAAATCAATGGAAAAATTGTTGTTTATGCGGATGGAAAAATTCAGACGATAAATGCCGTTGATATTAAAGACTAATCCTGAAAATTCAAATTGAAAAAAAATCTCAAAAACCTACTTTACCTTGCTATCCTTGGCTTGATAATAATCGTTTCTGTAAATCTATATGTAAAATCATCAACCCGTGATTTGATTTATCCTACTGCAAACAATCTTCCAAAAAATGAGGTAGGAATTATTTTTGGGGCCGGAATCAACGGCGATCAGCCCAGCAAATATTTAAAAGACCGACTGGATGCCGGAATTTTATTGTACCAAACACACAAAATAGACAAGATTCTGCTTTCGGGTGATAATGGCCGTGACGAACACGATGAACTAACGGTGATGAAAAAGTATTGTTACCAACACGGTGTTGATACTACCAAAATCTACGTTGATTATGCAGGATTTGATACGTACTCGACTATGTTTCGGGCGAAATCTATTTTCAACGTAAAAAGTGCCACTCTGGTTTCGCAGGAATACCATTTGAACCGGGCTGTTTATATTGGTCAGAAACTTGGTGTGAAATCAGTTGGTTTTTCTGCTAACGAAGGAGAGTATCTGGGCTATAAATACGTTACTTTTAGAGAATACGGTTCTATTTTCAAAGCTTTTTTTGATGTTTTAAGAAATCGGGAGCCTCGCTTTTTAGGAAATCCAATCGATATAAATGGAGTTTCTAATTATTCTAAAGAAGATAAAAGATAAGAGTAAAACCGTTAAATCGACCCTACTTTTTTACAATTAAGGCGTCCTCGTTTTCAAATCAAACGGACCACCTTTTTTTAATTTAAACTCATGATCGCTTTTGATTCATGACTAGCACTACTTCTTTTTTATCAGGCTAAATCCTGAATCGGTATAAAAACTACAGCTTATCTTTTTAAAGAGAAATGACTTCTAATTTGTTTTTTAATCCCCGGATTATTCATTTCTTCATAAATTAGAACAAACCAGTAATCTGAAGCCAAAACAGGATTGTTTTTATAAGTACCATCCCATCCCGGACTGTTTTCTGTCAAATGGGTGATAAACTTCCCATATCGATCAAAAATATCAATCTCTACATAATTGACATTCTCCAAATTTATAACATGCCAGGTATCATTATAGCCATCGCCATTGGGTGTAAAAAACTTAGGATAATCCAATCCCGGTTTTTCTAACGCACAATCTTCATTGCTTAAAAAAATCACTTTTGCTACAGCCGAAAGTAAATGACATTCTTTACTGGTACTAACACTAACCGTGTAATTTCCTTCCTGAGTGGCTACATAGGTATTCGTATCTGCTCCAAAAATATCATTGCCATTGACCCTCCATTGATAAGAGACAATTTCCTCATGTGAACGAATATTTACCCTTAAAGTAGCACTCTCTCCTTTGCAAATCATTAATTTTCCTTCGATTGTAACCTCATCAGAAACGATGTTCTCATCGATAACAAGAAAATCATCCATTAAAAGACTACAACTTCGCGTTGAAATTTTCGTCAATCGATACGTTCCGGTTTTAGCCGGAGTCTCTACTAACGTATGCAAACCTGCGCTATTAATAGTCACCGGAGATTGCGCTATTCCATTTAAGGTATAATCTATTGTAAATGGGCCCGGATCAATACTTGTAATTTCTACCTGTACCCCTGAATTCTCTCCATATTTAAATAATTTAGCAGTTGCGGTAAATGGTTCTTCCTTATTAATCACAAGAGTATCATCTAATGAAAAATTGCATCCCCCGGTTGACATCTTTATAATTCGATAGGTTCCTGCCTTAGCCGGAGCCGCTATTAAAGTATGCAAACCTGCATCATTGATCGTTACAGGAGATTGAACGATTCCATTGAACTCATACTCGATTATAAATGGGCCTGAAGCTGAACTTGTAATTTCTACCTCCGCCCCTGAGTTTTCTCCCAAACAGGAATTCCCTCCGTATTTGATTAGTCTGGCACTGGCTTTAGGAGGCACTCCCTCCTTAATAACTAAAGTATCATCATGTAAAAAATCACAATCTCCAACCGTAATTTTAGTCAGTCGATAAGTTCCTGTCTTAGCCGGAGCCGTTATTAAGGTATGCAAACCTGCATTATTGACAGTTACAGGAGATTGAGCGATTCCATCTAGCTCATATGCTATGGTAAATGGTCCTGAATTTGAACTCGTAATTTGAACTTGTACACCTGAACCTGTACCCGAACAAAGGTTATCGCCATATTGGGCTAATTTAGCACTTGTGGTAAATGGTTCATCATCGGTAATCACGAGCGTATGATCTAATGAAAAATCACATCCTCCGGTTGAAATTTTTACAATTCTATAGCTTCCGGCATTAGATGGTGCCGCTATTAAAGTATATAAACCTGCATTATTTATGGTTACAGGAGATTGAAGTATTCCGTTAATTTCATACTCAATTTTAAAAGGCCCCGGATCCGGACTTGTAATTTCTACCTGTACTCCCGGATTTTCTCCCAAACAGGAATTTCCTCCATATTTGATGAGTCTCGCACTGGCTTTAGGAGGCACTCCTCCATAAATAACCAAAGTTTCGTCAAGCGAAAAATTACAAGTTCCGACTGAAATTTTTGTTAATCGATACGTTCCTACTTTTGCCGGAGCTGTTACCAAAGTATGTAAACCTGTACTGCTTATCGTTACAGGAGACTGAGCTATTCCGTTAATTTCATATTCTATTATAAATGGTCCTGATTTTGTACTTGTCACATTTACTTGTATACCCGAACCTAAGCCTGAGCAAGAAACTCCCCCATACTTAATTAGTTTAGCACTGGCTGATGCTGGAGTTCCTTTATCAATAACCATTGTATCGTCAAGTGTCGAAGCGCATCCTGCTGTCGAAATTTTAGTCAGTCGATAAGTTCCTTGTTTTGCCGGAGCTGTTACTAAAGTGTGTAAACCTGTATTATTTAGGGTTACGGGAGATTGAAGTATTCCGTCAATTTCATATTCTATTGTAAATGGTCCTGAAGCTGAACTCGTAATTTGAACCTGTATACCTGCACCTGCACCCGAACAAAAAGTATCACCATATTTCACTAACCTGGCAGTAGCCATTGCACTGTTAGACTTTATTTCTACAGGCGTACAAACTACTTCTCCTACACTTGTATTATCTCTGATGGAAACAAGCGAATATACTCCGTCAGGCACCGGTTTTATTATATAAGGATTCACTGAGGTTGTAATCTCCGGATATACAACTTCAGGAGATACATCTGTTCTTTTATAAGAAAAAGAATAGGGTGCTTCTCCGGAAAAATAAACTTTTAACTTTGCTTCGTTTAAACAAGTGCCATTTTCCCTTTCCATTCTGGCAGTAGGAGCAAAACAACCATTTCCCCCTACAGCACCGTAAATTTCCCCTAATCCTTTTTTGGGATCAAAAACGGGTAAATAAAGCACTATTGCATCAATAACTTCCCCCATTTGATATCTGAAAGAGATCGATTTCCCTCCATTAATCTTATCAAAAACAGGTTTAATTTCAGCCAGAAAATTATTTTCATCCACTCCAAAAGCTTTGTAAAAAGGCGCTATTTTTTTGATGTAATCTTCTACATCAGACCAATTGTACTGAGCATCATAAAAATCCCTAAAACTGTGATCTCCTTTATCAGTCACCCCAAAAACAGCAGCATCATTCCAGTTAATTTCCGAAGCTTTATTATCCAGTACTTTTGTTATTCTATTAATTTGTTCGGCATAAAGACGATCGAGACCACTAGGTGAAGCCGGAGAAATGTAATCCATCAAATTTGTTGCAGCAACAGCAGCCGTACGGTTTTTAACAAAAACCGGTTCAAAAGCACCACTGTTCATCCCCTGATTATAAGCCAAAGCAATTATTTTGACCGCAGCATAAGGATCTTTTGAGTTTTTAAAAAAATCGATGGGATTCCAACACTTCACGTACTGCCAATACGCCACATTTCGGTAATCGTGATAAGCTTTAACAATCGATTGAAATTCAAAGCTGGAACCTACACTGGGAGTTGATGTAAATTGATCTTTTTTTACAAAAGGAATAAAACAGGGATAATTGGCATCTAATTCTGTCCAGCTCCCTCCCATTTCCTGCTGAAAATATCCTACTGCAACTCCTCCGCTAAGATCATAACAAAAAATCGGAGCTTTTGTGTCAAGACTCGGATATTTAGTAGTTACCCAACTGGGGGCTATCAATTTACTTCCTTCACAACCTGCATTCGATTCCTGAATAGCAGTTGCAAAGTATTCGTTAATGCTCATGGCATCAAACCCCATTAAATTGGTAAATAAGGAATGTGAAACCGCCATACCGATTGCCCAGCCTTTTCTGTTCTCAGGGATGTATACCTGCATCGGAACACCCCAGGCAAAAACACTTCCTTCACCAATTTTTATTTCGTGTCCCCCGCTACTAACAGACTTTAGCATACACCCGTCTGTTAATTTCTTCATACACTTAAAATTCTCGTAAGCCGGAGGTGTATAACAGGTGATGCCTTTAATCGTAGAACCGTTCAAAGTACCTGCATCAGGAGGGAACATTCCCGGTTCATACGTCATATTAATACTGAACGTAGTTGTCCCAACCGGAAGGTCACCGCCCCAGGTGTTTTTTTTAAGTTCGACAATCCCCTTATCCCCATTCTGAATCACATCCATTCCGGACCACATTACAGCATTAGAAATTCCCGGCCAATTGAAAACAAAAGTATAATCCGGTATTGCTTTTGTGGTATTGTTATGCACTTTAAAATCCAAAACAATTGTTTTTCCATACTTACCAGTCATGCAAAACTCGTAAGTTACCTGAGAATAAACATGGCCAACAAATAAAAAACATATAATGAAGAAAACTTGTATTTTGTAATAATTCATAATTGTTTATTTGTGTTGAAAAAAAGCCAAATAATCTATTTCTTCTTCCTGATCGATTTTTTGCTTTAGCTAATTTTCTTGTACCAAAAACTACTTCATAATTCCTTTTTTCTAAAAAAGAAAAAAGGAATTATAAGATCTCAATTGTATTACGTTTAATGATTAATTAATTTAAATGATTTTCGATGTCCCTGATTATCAGTCACAACCACAATAAACAATTGCTTTGCACTAAAACTTCTATCCTCCAGCAATAACTCTCTGTTGTTTTGAACATTCTTATACTTTAGTACAGCTTGCCCAAGAGCATTGTATACCTCAACATGGTCAATGTCTATTGCTTGATTATGTATCGCTATTGCCAATGCGTTATTTTTAAAATAAGCAATTATATTGTTAGCAGTTGTTTTATCGAATGCATCAACTGAAAGCGATTTATTAAAGTAGTTATGGTACTTATTAGAAAACTCGTATCCACTGCCACAACTGGCATCCCAATTGATAGACCAGGTCATGACACCTCTTATTCCGGGCTGCAAAGCAGATTTCATGGTATAATTTCTTCCGGAAAATGTAGTTCCAAATCGTATATAGTCAAAAGCATTAATGCCTTTTTCGGGTGTTAAATATCCTCCGGCCGGCGCAGCATCAGGGCAGCTCGGAATTGCAATAACTATTTTAGAAGCTGGTAATGGTGGGAAATAAAATCCTGTAGCCGCTACATTAAATCCTTTCATCATCATGTCAGACATCGCCACCAAAAAATCTGGAGTAGCCTGAGAATATGCTTTACCATCTAAAGCATTTACAGATCCGGTGTTGTACAATTGTACCATTAAAAGATCTAATTCATCACGCAGATTATGAATTACAGGTAAGAAAGAACCGGCTCCATCTCCATAAACCGAATATCCAACCTGTACATAATAGGTTTCCGGAGCAGCAGTTAAAATAAAACCTGTTCCATAATAGGCCTTTAATTCCTTGAAAGCATCAATTACGTTTTTAAGTTTTGGGTAGGCCGAAATGGCAGAATAAGAAAAATCCTTTAGTGCTCCTGCTCCAAAATTCATAGAGCCGCCTTCAAAATCGATATCCACTCCATCAAAATTATATTGATCGATAATCGCTTTTATACCATTTACAAATATATTTTTCTGAGCAACGGTTTTTAGTTCAACATGACCATTTTGTCCGCCAATTGAAACGATTACCGGAATACCTTTATCTCTCAGGGTTTTGATATCATTTTTTAACAATTGCGGATCAAATACTCCGTTTGTATAATATCGAGGTTCATTTACGACGAAAAACGGAGTATATCCATCTCTGTTAACCGTTTCTATAAACGAATAAACAACAACATTATACTTCTTGTCTACCATTTGTCTAAAATACAAAAATGGTGCACTTGTATTTTCCCACTCCTGCGCATAACCTAAAATAACTTTGGATGGCAGCGGATTAAACTTTGAATTCACAATAGTAATAGACTGATTCAATAATTTTTCGTCGCCTTTATTGTCAACTGCTTTTATAATTATTGGATATTCTTTATAGCTGTTAGGAGTAAAAGTATAGCTGTAAGTATCTCCGGAACCTTTTATCATAGGAAAATAAGTTCCGTTTACATTTACGGCAACACTTGAAATTGTTCCATCTCTATCGGTAACATTTACACTTATTAAAACAGGCTGAAAACCGGAAGCCTGATTGATGGTATTAGATGCAGGTGTGATCCAGGTAATTTCCGGCAATACATTTGGACATACTGTACCTGAACATTGCAAATAAAACGGAAAACTATTCTCGGCTGTGGTACTATTAGAGGCTGTAGCTGTAGCTTTTAGAGTGTAATTTTTATTAAAATCAGCTGTTGCCGGTGTCCACGTTGCCGCATACTCTGTACCTGTTGTTGGCGTTCCTGTAATATTTATACCATTTACATTAAATACAACCGTTGACAATGTAGTTTTTCCATCCTCAAAAGTCATACTCGCATTGGCCTTAAGCTGCACAGCTGCTCCCGGAACTATTGCAAGATTTGCAGCAGTAGGGCTCGTAATGGTCACTTGTGGAGCAACACCACTTGAATTAAAGTGATATTCTTTTGACGAAGCCGGAATTGGCAAATTGGCCAGATCTGTAGGGTAATAAACAACGGAGTTGTTATCCCAGGCATTCATTTTTAAACTTACAATGGTTGTATAACCCGAAAATATGGCATTATCAAAACTATATTTCCCGGAGGCATCTGTTACAGCAACAAAAGTAGCATAAGGATGTGTACTATCTGTCCAGGGAAGACTTAGTTCAATTTTTGCGCCGGCAACCGGCACGGAACCATTTTTAACCGTTCCGCATATTTTATTAGTTGGAGTGGCATTTTGAGTAAAGTTTAAAACTTTATTTTCACTTAACACACTGTATAAAGTAGAAGCCGGTGAAAATGTCATTCCGGTTTTGGCAGCCGTAATGGTATAATCTGCTCCTGCTGTTAAACTGTTTATGCTATAAGCTCCTTTTGAATCTGAAACCGCAGTAACATTAGCTGTTGCCGAAGCTGCAGTAACGGTTACTCCGGAAACTGCCGTAGTACCATTTAGTACCGTTCCGGTAATAGTATAAAGAGGTTGTGTACCTTGTACTACAATACCTGTTTGGTTTGCAATAACATTTGTTAGTTTTACCGGCGTAAAAGTATAGGAAACTTTTAAAGCGGTAACCGAATAATTGGCTCCCGAAACTACTTTGTTAAAAGTAAAATTTCCATCGGAAGATTTAACGGTTTGAATAACGGCATCATTATCATCTTTTAGCTGAACGGTGACATCCGAAACCAAAATTGTACCCATTTTTATAGCTCCACTAAGGGTCAGAGTTCCTTCAACAGCAACATTAAACGAATTATTTATCTGACTCAGTAATGCATTAGGAACAGCTCCTCTGGTATCCTGAGACAATTCCCAAACCATACCTCCTGCTAAATTTTTAGACGCGATATATTTGGCTTTCAAATCGATCGACTGTTTGTCTTCATAAGAGATAAACTGTTTTAGTTTTGAGTTGTATAAATAAGGAACTTTGGTGGTGTTATCAAAATAGCGCACCCAGCCCGCAGCTGCTGCAGTAGGCGTAACCATCATGGTATTAGGATCAAGATAAGGATGCGGAGTGGTTACGGCATTCCCTACCAAATCGCAGATTTCAATACTTCCTGAATTTTCACATGGTGCACCTGTATCCCAGGTTCCGAGGGGAGGCTGTGCATTTTTACAGGCGGAAAGCACATCTCTTGGTGCGTCAACGAATAATCCGGGTAAATTAGGATTGGTTCCGTCATTGGCTACATGATCAAATTTTTTTCCGTAAAAAGGTATTCCCATGATTAATTTATTGGCAGGAATACCAACTACGTTCAAATATTGCGTGGTTAATTCATCTAATGATTCTGACTGTGTTGCACCATAAAGCGGATCGTTTGTGTTGCCACTAGCATACAATGGCGCATTGTAACAGGTTTTATCAAACCAGTTTCCTCCAAAATCATAACCAAAAAAAGTGATATAATCGCAATAGGTCGAAATGTCTTCTGTCATTCCGTATTGCGCTCTGTTATTTGGTCCAAGATATTGTTTAGATACATTTCGAACGTTGTTCCCGGCCGCAATTGTAATTAATTTATTGGGCATCGCCTGACGCATTGCCTTTAATAAATAAACTAAATTTTTGTTGTCGTCAGGATGGTATTTTTGAGGAGGAACCGTGGCACCATTCAAAATCTCGGTACCATCTGTACCACCGGAAAGCGGATATTCCCAGTCAATATCAAATCCATCAATAAACGGATAAGTGGTCATAAATTTTACCATATCGGCAGCCAAAGCAGCTCTTGCCACAGGACTTGCTGCAATTGGAGAAAGATCCTGACCTTTGGTCCATCCTCCCACAGAGATTAAAATTTTCAAATGAGGATACTTTTCTTTTAACTTCTTCAAGTCATAAAAGTTCCCTTTTACCGGGGCATCCCACGGAATTCCACCTTCCATATGCTCAAAATCAGCATAGGTATCCAAACATTGCAATTTGGTATTCTCCGGGTGGGCAGGATCATAACTTGTACCATAAAAAGAATAGTTTAAATGGGTCAACTTACTCGCGTCTATCTTAGAGACATTGAAATCTCTGCCATAAATAGCCCATTGTGCATAATAGCCCACTATTTTTTTGTTATGATTGGGCTGGGAAAATAATAAGATTGGAAATAGGACCGCAAAAAGCAGCAAATCGTAGTGTCGTTTCATACTTTTTTTTGACAAAATTACAATCAACTAACACAATCATCTTTTAAAATGTAATAAATGGTCGTTTCGTGTAACAAAAAATACACATACCGTAATACTCACTGTCTAAAAAGGAGATTTTTTCTGCCACAAAAAATTAAGGCTGCTTTGCAGAAACACTTTTGAATTACTTTTTACACTACTAACACCAAACAATCTCTATGAAAAGTAAAACATTCCTTTTCGTATGGTTCAGTCACTGTTTATTATTTTATTCCTTAAAAGCAAAAAGAGGAAATTTCACAATGGTGAAACCTCCTCTTTTTTTTACTATAAAATCAGCTATTACTTCGTAGCTTTAATAAATTCTTCAAGCTGATCCATTTTTGCTGCATCGATCTCCTGAATACGTCTCTCACGTGAGATACCCAGAACATTTGCATTCTTAGCAGTACCTGTAGGTTTTGTAATTTCTAAATAATCTAGAAACAAATGACTTAAAAACAAAGGTGATTTGCCCGGTCGTATTTTGGTAATGACAGCCTGATGACAATAAAAACAGCTTATTACATTACTGTTATTAATCTTATGTATGTCATCCTGAAAAGTCTGCGTATACGTTTCCATCGTAATGTTGGCCAGATTTACAGAACCTCTGGCTAATGCACCCGGAGTTGCGGTTGAAATGTTTTTTGTTACAAGTATTTTTACCTGATCTTCAGGAGAAACTCCGTCAAAATCAAGCCATATAGAACCATTGTAAAAATAATTTCTAAAAACATCTTTCAATTTAGAGTCCACACATTTATTGATATTCTCGATATTATTAAAATTAGCAGGCTCCTTTTGACTTGTTGCCATAAAGTCGCCTGTGTTTAAATCCTTAGGCACTCCATATTCATAAAGAATAAATGCTTTGTTAGGAAGAACCGGCGAAGTGGCCCCTCGTAACCATCGGATGCCGTTGATATCTTTTTCTGTACCTTTTTCATAAAATAACTTTTCAGTTGCTGAGGTTACCGAATTGTTTTTCTTATCGTAAACAGGAGCCATATCCTTATGTTCGAAAGTGGCCCAAATAAATTCAGGATGATTTTTTACAATACCAACCACATGCATCCCTAACAAGGCCATCGTTTTTTTAACGTATTGTCCTTTGCTGTTTTTAACGGCGGCAGTAGTTGTAAAATAATCTTTTTGCTGTTCTTTTACAATGGCATCGATACTGATCCAGGAAACTTTTAGTTCTAAAGCCCCAACCGGAAAGGTCTCTGAATTTGAAACTGGCAATTTTCCATTGTTGATTAAAGAGGCTGCCGAAATTATTTTGTCTTTAAGCAGTTTATTCACGTGAATCGAATAATATACCGTATCAGCAACTTTATTAAATTTAGGATTGGAAAGCAGTACCCCTTTGAAACCTGCCTGATTAATGGAACTCAAGGTTAGTTTTATTCCCAGCTCTGGTGCAACATCCTCCATAAACGGACTTACAATATCCAATGAATCTATGAAAAAAGGATTCCCGCTTGGCAACGGCTTGGTTAGCCACAAAAATTTCTGCCAGGACCATTGGTGAAAATCACAATTGGTAGTATTGTCTGAATCAAATGGACTGCCGTCACCTTCTTTTGGCGCAGGAGTTTGCTCGTGAGGAAACCAGCTGGTCTCACACTCACAAGAATCAGGCGCTGCATTAGTAGAATAAACTCCATCCATCGCTTTGTCGTTGTTCTTGTAGTAGAAAAACAACCCAAGACTGGCTGCAATTGCAACAAGCAGCAGGGCAATAATAATCTGTTTTTTTTTCATTGTTTTGTTTTGTTTTTGGTTTGTATGGTTATTCAAAAAAGCAGCTCTTTTGAAGGAATAAAAAAGATCGCCTAAGGCAGGCGATCTCTTATATCTAGTTAGGACAGGAATTTTTTTTGCAGATTTTCAATATTCCTGTATAGAATTGTTTGGGGAAAATTTTATTCCTAAGCCAATTCCTCTTTCAGATTCTTTGCTGCTTTTACCGGAGCTTTTGTAACAGTGTGCTCGTAGTAAGAGAATCCACCTGTTCCGTTCCATGCATTATCTATAGCTAAATGAGCATCAAAATCAGCTAAAAAAGCTCCAATTGCCGGAGGAGGGAAAGACTGAACATATTGTCCTTGTAAACTCACTACCTGAGTCACTTCACCAAATCCTGTTGGGTAAATTTTACCTTTTACCTGAACCACGATATGGCTGTCAGGACCGGCTACCGCCTGAGTAATTACTACTGTACCTGTAACTGAATGTTGTGACGGTACAACAACTAAACTAAATGATGCAACTGGAGCACCTGGTGTTCCAACATTTCCGATTGTGCCTTTTGCTAAATAAGCACCTGCTAATAAATTTGACATAACTTTTTGATTTAGATTTTTCTTACTCTTATGGCTTTTCAGAGACCGCCTCGTTTTTTTTAGTGGGTTCTGCTCCACTTTTATTCAACTTTATTTTTGTTCCCGGAGCTTCAACGCTTATTTTCACATTTACCTCTCCTTTATTGTCTGTCAGACCAGCGCCATACAGTCCTTTTAAATCATCGTTGATGCACAATTCCAATGTTCCAACAACTCCGGGTGGCGTGCTTGCTCCCAGTCCGATTAAGAAAACGGTATCTCCTACTTTACCTACAAGAGCACCTTCGTTTTTACCTGGAAGCGCATACCCGGGTTTGGCCTCAATAAAAGTTGGGTTTCCAGCTGAATTGTATAACTGACCGTTGTTGATATTTGGATTTGCCGTCCACAGACCATCCACATACTTGATAGTTGCCACTCTCTTCTCATTCAGTCGAACACCTGTGTTAAGCCACGGATAAGAGTCTGTACCTGAAACAGGTTTTGCTTTTACTGTAAAATCGACTGGCGGCACTGCAAAATTGCAAGGCGGAATTGGTGTTTTAAATTCCTCATAATCAAAGTAATCTGCCAGAGCAAGACTGGTTCCTAAACCCACACCTGATTGTGATTGCATAAAGGTTATCGGACGGCTGCTGTTTCCGGTTGAATCTAAGGGGCTGTACCAGGTCCACAGATAGGTAGAATCTGGGTAGTTATTTCCTGAAGGCGGAAATAATACTCCTACAACCGTCACTCTATTATTTGGACAAAGTACAGGATTACTAGTAATAGTCGCCTGAATGCTACCTTTTACTGCCGGAATCTGAACCCAGTTTGGCGGCTGTTGCGGAAATGGAAATCTTGCAAAACCAATAGCTTCTGTTATTTTGTTTCCAACATAATTAATCAAAAAACCGTTACCACTGTTTGGCGGTGGTGTTATTCCAGCTGGGGTAGGTCCTGTAAGAAGGGCTTGCTGGGCAGTAAATGGGTTGGTAGTATTGTACGTATATTTCATCAATGTACTCTGACTTCTGTCGGATGAAACCTTATATTGTGCCGCATCTCTCCAATTGTATAAAACTCTTGTAGGCAGCGGATTGAATGCTGAGTTGACTGGTGTCATAAAAACGCTCATTCCAAAATTGGTATTCCAGGTAAACAGGTTGTATCGGTTCGGATTACCAAAAGCAAAACCTTCTACCGCCGGAAGTACCAAAGGGTTGTTTAACGGATTGCTTGGTAAGCGGTCAAAATTGGAAAAGTAGGTGAATGAAAACATTTGAAAAAGTGCCAGTTGATTAACATCTCCCAGACCAGGCCTTGCAACAGGTCCTTGTCCAAACATAAGACGTACCGGTAAATTGGTGCCATGGTCAAACCACATCCAGGTAGCAGGAGACGGATTACTATTGCCCACCGGAATTTTCCACCAGTCTACTTTCTGTGCTTTCATCCAGTTCAGGTAGCTGGTTCCTGAACATTTAGCTTTATCGGTTGCATTTCCAAACCAATCTGTAGTTGGAATTCTCCAACCCAGATTTATAGGACTATAACGAACTCCGTCTGTAGATACTTCCGTTTGAGTTGGGGTAACTCTGTACCACCATCTTCTTCCGGAACTGCCTACCAGCAAAGCATTTAATCCAAGGCCTTCTGCGTAATAAACAGTGGCTGTACAAATTTCAAAAAATGGACTCGCTTGGTCCGCAGGGGTGCTGTTACTTTGTATGGGGCTAAAAGGGTGAAGTACACAGGTACATTTCCAAAATTGTGGAAGTCTGGGTTTCTGGCCTGAAAAAGGCTCCAAAACCGGGTATCTCGAATCTGGGATCGGGTCCACGCAGGTTGACGTGGAAGAGGATAAATCTTTCATGGTAATTAGTTTTTGGGGTTGTTGTTGTTTTATTCTTTGCTTTAGTCCGATTTTTCAAAAGCGATTGTATCTTACTGATTGTGTTGTAAATAGCTTCCTAAAATCATCCTTTTTTATTTTGCCGAATAAAATTACAATGCTTATCAAGTCTTAAATAAAAAAATGTCATGAGACTGGTTTTTTTATCCATAAAGCACGTAATCAATGGAATAGAACTGTTTTTTAGAAGCCAATGAAAGAAAGTGATTCCTAAAAAATTATCTCAAATCTAAGAGTACAGGTGTTTTAGTTGTATTGGGATCGATGTACAAATCTGCTGCAGTAACCAGTAGAACTTCAACTTCCATATAAGATTCCTCATAATTGAGTAGTTTTTTTAATGCGGCACATTTTTCACTGACAAAATTCTGTCTGTTATCTTCCGAGACATTTTGCACGATTAACATCCGAACTACTTCCTTAAAAAAGGCATTCGTTGACAGTTGAATTTGAAAAGCATCCGTCTCCGTTGTCAATAAAAGAAATTCGTCTAAATCGTAATGCTGCTCACAAACTATAAATGATTTGGCCTCTCTGGATTTCAGTTCGAGAAAAGATTTTCCCTTCAGCTCCACCCATCGGCCTAAGTCGCCAATTGCATATCGGAAAACCGGAAATCTTTTGCGGAAAGTATTGGTAATCGCAAGTGTGCCGTATCCGTTTTCATCGGGATTTATAATTTCAACTATTATACCTTTAATAACCGAAAATAAAGAGGGAGTTTTGGTACAATGCGACCAGGCCCAAATTCCGGTTTCGGCAGAGCCATACATCGAATAAACTTGTTGAAATCCGAGTTGCTCCTGTAAAAACTTTTGTGTGTTAGGTCTTAAAAACTCCCCCGCATAAAATAAGTTTTCGATTTCTATTTTTCTGTTGTTCTCCTGTAAAAACTGAGCAAAACACAATAGTTTTGAAGGGGTTCCAAATATAAAATTTGGTTTAAAATGATGCGCCGCCTGTTCCATGTCTTCGTAACTGGCGTGTGCACTTAAGGCTAAAGTGGTTGCCTGACATTTCTCTAAAATATCGTCCATAATAGCGGCGGTGCGGTACATGTCGGAATAACCAAAAATGTTCAGGGCAATTGTTTCAGCCGTAAAAAAGTTGTTTTTGGTGAGTGCTGCTGCCAATGCAAGACGCTGATTGTGATTTTCCTGTATATCCACCGGAAAAACCAAAGGCTTTTGAGTACTTCCGCCTGAACGAACAAGATATACGCCTGTTTTTTCATCCTGTAAATTAAATTTGGTATTCAAAATCGGCATTAACTCTTTTTTACTTAACAGGGGAGCTCCCGCTGCAAAGTCGTTTCCTTTATAGAATTCAATATATAAAGGATTCTGTTTGGCCAATTCAAAATAATTTTGAAATACAGCATGGTCAATTTGGGCAGGAATACAAACTGGGGACATCATGAGGCATTTTTATTTAGTTCGTTTTTTTAAATAATAGCTGTTCTTTATCAGAAGTCTGCCGTGATGAAAGAGAAACAAGCCTTTTTCTTTCCAGGAGGGTAACCGTTTCATGGCATGTGACAACCAGCGCTGTGACAGCATTCCCATTAATTGCTGATCGTATCGATTGGTACTTTCCCGAAACCGTCGTATTGAAACGGGAATCTCTAATTCTTTCCAGGTCAAATAACTAATCCTGGACAAACTGCCGTCGACCTCTCGTACTTCGATACAGGTTTTATTCAATAAACCAACACGTGAAGCTGCAGGCGTATTTTTTAAAACGCGATACCAAAAATCGATTCCTTCATTTAAAGAAACATCAACCTCGTAACGGATGTTCGTCAGCCGTTTTTTTCGAACTACTACGTTGCTGCCCACACCCATAATAAAGTCAGGAGAACTCACGGTATGCAAGGGATCAGGCATTACAAACAAATCATTCGAAAGGGAAATCAATTCTTTTTCAAAGGATTTAATGTTTGGCATATAATAATTAGAAGGAACAAGTAAAATTCCAAGAACCAAAACATCTATATTCTCCTTCTCCATAATCGCACTGACATCGCTTAAACAGGAAGAAACATAACAATCATCGGCATCCAAAAAACTAATCAGGTCTCCTGTTGCCAGTTCGATTCCCATATTTCTTGCGTTTCCGGGACCTTTGTTCTCTTTTAATTCAATGATCTGAACCTTTGTCTGCAAAAATTGTGGTGCAAAAAAGGAGAGTGCTTCTTTGAGATTAACAAGACTCTGGTCGGTACTAAAATCATCGACTATGATAACCTGCGCTGCTTTTTTATCCTGAAAAGCCAGAGAGCGAATCGTATCATAGACATACGCCTCTTTATTGTAAAGCGGTATAACAACTGTATGTTTCATACTTTTACTACTGAGCGATTGGATAAATTAAGGCTCTTCCCTGATGTACATTCACAACCGATTCATCAGATCCTCTAAAAATGCCGGACCCGTAAGTTTTGTCGTCTTTACACAACAACATCCCTACTAAATAGATCTGGCGATTGTTTTCGGTATCGTTAAATTCTTTCTGATCTACAAAATGCTGAATCAGGTATTTGTCCCAATTTTCGCGAACAATTGTATTCCAGTTTTCGTGGGTACAGTCGCTTTTCACATAAGCTCCAATTCCTCTTCCTCCGCTATTTAGTTTTAAAATCAGGTTTTGCTCTGTGTCTGTAAAGGCATCACAGCCGGCAGGATCTGTAATCACAAAACTCGGGATGAGGTAATTTTTCAAAAAGCTGTAGTCTTCCTCACTCAAATAATCCTGCATGATCTGGGCATCGTACATTACGGCCAGAACTCTTTTGTCATGAATTAGAATTAAAGTTCGAATGTCGTTGAAATAACTGTTTTCTTCGATTAATTTATCCAGTACGTCGGGACTGATTTTTTTTAGTTCTTCCCGATCCATTTCCAGTATAAATTGTGAAACTGCTACTCCGTTTACCGTTATTGAATTGTTTGAAATGATGAGGTCCTGAGGTTTTGCAGAAATTAGTTCAATGTCCAATTTCGCTAATTCTCTTTGGGCATTAAAAATATCACTGCCTTTTTCATCATCGTGAATGAGCGCTACTTTTCGATGGGGAGCAAACTGCTGGGAAAGATCGTCGATAAGATTTTCTAAATCGGTACCGCTGGTATGTGCTTTTTCATGATGCGAATTGGTACGATTGTGTATCAATTGCGAATAATAACTAATCATCCAGCCGTTTAGCGGATACCGCGCCCCTATTTCACAAATCTTAGGCTGATCGTTTGTATCATATAAAAAATCAGGGCGATAAAAGCCCTGATTATAGGTCTGGCTATTACTTTTTTTCAATATCCCTTCAAGGTCATTATCCAGTTGATAATAATTCCGAACTCGGCTGTCTTCAAAATAATTTAAAACAATTGCTTTAGAGGCTTTGCTTAAAACAGCACACAAGCGATCCATTTCTCCATTGTATTCCGGATGAAGGACTACCGAGGAATTGGCAAATGAATCTCTGTGTAAAATGTTCCCTTTTTGAAAATATTCAAAAAACAACTGATTCCATTTTTCCTGTTTATCAGCCTGATTTTGTTGCAGCTTAATTTTTGACATACGGCGTTGAAGTTTATTTTTTTGTAATAAGTAGTATTGGGACGTGGATTTTTAAAAACTCAATTCTTCAACTTCCATCAGATCTTCCATCACTGCCGACTTTTTAGCTAAATAGTCGTTAAAAATTGTTTCGAGATCATACGATTCCAGATTAATGTTCATTGCTTTGGCGTAGTAAAAAATAGAACTAACCGCAAAAAAGAAATGATTTTTCTCCGTTGGTCCGCAATGTACACTTATCCATGCCAGTGTTTTATCGCATTCTTCTTCGGTGTATCCGTAATCATTAATCAGCCAGGATTGGAATTTTGGCAAGATCAATTCTACTTCTCCGTGTGTATAAATTTCATGGATCAAAGTAGTCAGCAAAGCAATCATGATGTCTTTGTTTCGCAAGGAGTTTTGATCTTTCCATTTTTTAAAATCACTGGCACTTTCATTTAAATAACGGCGTGAAAGCCAGTCATCATCAGTACAAATTGTAGTGGCCATGGTGTAAAACATTTGCGAATGCAAAATTCTGCCCACAACGGCCAGGTCTTCATCAACAATTCGGTTTAAACTGGTGATCGACTGCAATAATGCTTTTTCGTCTCCAATAGGTTGATTTTTATGAACCAGCATGGTCATACGGTTGCTAATTCCGGCAACGGTCATTGCGCTGTTATTGGTTTGGCTCCAGCTGTGAAAAAAACGCTGTAAACGATCTTTATCCTGAACTTTTGAAGTCAGCTGATTAAAACTTTTTTCAATTTTTGAAAATGATTCCTCCTGATTTGGCAGAAATTTTAATAATTGATCTTTTAAATGTGATTCCTCCATCCCTTCAAGAACCGGAAGAATAATTGAACTTAAACTAGCCATAACACTTTTGATTTAAATTAGTAATTGATTTGATTTCTATTATAGTTTGGTGGGTTTTAATAAGCAGGTTTAGAGCGGTAATATTTAATTTTTCTGATGACATCAATATCTTTAAGGTGATATTGTTCCAGCCAATCGGCTTCGTCAAAAGATCTACAATGGGATTCTGCAATTACGACAATGTCTTTCTTCAAAGAAATCTGATAGAGTTTGTCTAATAATTCGGCGTATTGAAAATCATGAAGAGGATTGTACAGATAAAAAACATTCCCATCAGAAATATCAGCCTTTAAGAGATCGCCGGAAATGGCCGTAGCATTGGTGATTCCTTCTTTTTTGATTAAATCAACACAAACTTTATTTCGCTCTTCAAGAATTTCTATTCCTTTAAATTGAACATTTGGATATTGTATCGCACCGTATAAAATAATATTCCCGTAACCAGAACCTAAATCATAAAATACGGTTTTGTCTGTGATGGAGATGGGATCAAAAAGGTCCTCTAAAAAACTGGATGATCCGTACCGGTACGAATTAAAACCGTACTTAATGGTAATTTCCGACAGACTTAAACCTTCTTCAATAGGATACGAGTACTGCTCAATTTCGGATTGAATATTTTTTAACTGTTCCATTTTATTTCATCATTAGGAATTCCAGTTTTTCCAGCGAGCGTTTTGCGGCTTCCATTTTGGCGGCATATTCCTCGTTTACTTTTTTCACATCACTATTGCAAAAACTGCATACCTCTTCTTCTTCATAAACATAATTATCACATCCATTGCATAATTTCAGTGCTTTCGGAATTCTTGGTACTCTGGCAATAGGACCAGTTACCTGAATCGGAGCTTCACTAGTTGGGGATTGTATTTCTACGATTACTCCGTTTTCGTCTTCCACTATAATTTCAAAAAGTCCCATATCGAAAGATTCGCCTGGTGCTTCCTGTATTTTTCTTATTCGTTCTTTAAGGCCTTTCTTCTTTAATTCTAAAGCACGATGATGGCAAAAAGGATTGTTTCCTCTCTTGCCAAACAGTACATGGCTTGTCCAGGTGCAGCCTGCCAGACAGGAAGATTCATAATAGCAGCCTTTACAGCCACCCCATAATTCTTCTTTATTTCTATATCTGGAGAAAACCATTTCTTCGCTATATTTCCAGATGTCTTCCAGCGCCATATCTTTTACATTTCCTCCCGTATAGGCACTTGTTGGTAATGATGGGCAGCCTTTTATTTTACCGTCTGCCTCAATCCCTATTCCTGTATGTCCAGCCGAACATCCTGTATAATATTTTTCATTGCCCTGTCTCCAGATGTGTTCATACGGTCCAAAATAACCAATGTTATTTCCGGCCTGTATTAAAATATTATGTGCCAAGGCTTTTCTGTAGATGACGATGAGGTCGTCGTAAAAATCAATTAATTCATAAGGCTGAACAATCAATTCTTCTGAATGATCTACGGCATTCCCCATAGCAACAGCAAGTTGGATCTGCCAGTTTTTTACATTATTTTCAATCAAAACATCCAAAAGCTCATTCATCTCATTTTTGCTTCTCTTTGTAATTACGGTATTGACACTCGAAGTGATATTGTGTTTTTTAAGGAGTGCCAGGCAATTAACGGCATGTTCAAAAGAATCTCTTCTTCCTCTTATTTTATTATGAGTATCCGGCATTCCATCAATGGAAACACCAATATTATTTATTCCTGCTTTTTTAGCACTAATGATTCTTTCTTCGTTTAGGTTATAGGCGCCCGACTGCATCGAACACTCGATTCCGCTTTGATGGATTCTTTCGATGATCTCAATCCAGTCTTTTCTTAAAAAAGCTTCCCCGCCTATAATGGAAATTTCTCTTGTACCAAGACGTTTAAGACTATCAATAACACCAAAACATTGTTCCGTAGTTAATTCGCCCGGTCTTACTTTTCCAGCTCTTGATCCGCAATGCGAGCATTTCAAATTACATGCTAAAGTAATTTCCCATACTACATGAACCGGAGTAGCTGTTTCATAATCATCTCTTACTCTGTATCGTGTTGAAGTCTTAATCGTATCCATCTTATATCAATTTTACTTATATTTTTAGTTCAATGCTTTCTGATATAATGCCGATGTAATATGAAAATAGTGCAATGCAATTGGACTATATTGAATATACAATCGGTATTAGTTTTATTTACAGTTTAACAATTATTTAAAAAGACGGTTTAAGAAGTAAAACTTGATAAACCGTCTTTTTTAGATTACCTTTTCTTTTTCAGAGCATCAATTGCATCAAGCAATTCTACCAATGCTACATGTAAATCTTTTTGGTCTCTTATGGTTTTCTTAGCTTGTTCAGCTACCGCAACCATTTTTTCCAAATCATTCGAAGCAATCGCTTCTCTGATTCCTACTCCGTAAAGTACTGTTGCCATAATATTTTGTTTTATAGTTGTTCCTACTCTTTAGGTTTTTCAGCTCCACCCTTGTTTTTCTGTACAAGTCAGGTTATTTCTTCTTCTTTAAAGAATCTATCGCGTCTAACAAGTCCAGTAAAGCAACAGTCAGATCACCCTGATCTTTTATTGTTTGCTTCGCTTGTTTGGCAATAGCTTCCATCTTGGCCAGATCATTAGAGACTAAAGCTTCTCTAATGGCGACACCGTAAGGCATGATTACTCCCATAGCTGTTGTTTTTTAGTTGTTATTTGTTTCGTTTGAGGATTAATTTTTTTTAATGCTCACTAGGTCCAAATTGTTGTAAAAAAAGAGCCGGTTCATTTGGATCCAAACAAGTCAGATGTCCAATAGTCACGGTTTGACCATCTTTGTTTTTTCCGGTAATCATGATGTTTTTCAATCCTGCTCTTAATCTTCCTAAACGGTTACCTTCGATTACATCAACTCCCATTTCATGTGGAGTACCAGTTCTGGTCGCAATAATATTACCTGAACCATTTTCAATTAATATTCTCTCTCCAATTGCTGGAGAAGGAAGTATCTGAGTTACTGTAATGTTTGTAAGTGGTCCTAATACAATATAAGGAGGTATACTTCCAACGTTAATAGCTTCAGATTCTCTTACCCCTATTGTTATTGTTCTTCCGAACTCTATGTCACCAGTTGTGCTTGTGCTATACATCCATGGAGTTGTAAATGGAGTACCATCTTCAGTCTCTCCAGTTGCTAAATATCTCTGATGTATACCAATACTAGATTTTTCAGGGGCTAAATCAAGATTGTAGAATACAGATCTTCCAAGTGTTCCAACCGCGTAAGTTCCGCTGGCTCCTTCGATAACAGGAAGAATAACAGGTCCAATCCCTCCACCATTCCAATCAATGTAAGGGTAGACTTTCACATTTTTTACTTTTACAGGTATTGCTTGCATAATAATAGTTTTTGTCCTACTCATAAGGCTTTTCAGATCCGCCTTCGCGTTTTAACTGTGCGAAACAGTTCGTTTTTTAAGTGGGTTCTGCTCCACCGTTACAAATTCAATTCATCAGCTGATAATGAATGACTTAGAAAATATTTTTTCATTAATTTTCTATATCAAATCTATTTTAGATATGAAGATGGGAGCGAAAAAATGTTATAAAATGAGAATTCTCTGTCATAAAACACCAAAAAATCAGACATAAGATTATTCTTAAAAAAACCTCATCAAACAAACTTTCATTTATTTTTGAAAGTTTAAAAACTTTTACTTACATTTGTTTCATGGAATTCAAAGAAGCAAAAAATAAGTTTGTACAAACCTGGGGAGCATTAGGCTCTCAATGGGGAATTAATAAAACCATGGCACAAATCCATGCTTTATTAATGGTTTCGAACGAAGCTGTTTCTATGGAAGACATCATGGACGAATTGCAAATTTCACGAGGAAATGCAAGCATGAACCTAAGAGCTTTAATGGATTGGGGAATTGTTTACAAAGAATACAAAGCCGGAGAAAGAAGAGAATTTTTTACTGCAGAAAAAGATCTGGACGAACTAGCCGTTAAAATTTCGAGAGAAAGAAGCAAAAGAGAAATCAAACCTGCTCTTAAAATTTTAAAAGAAGTTTCGACAATCGATGCAAATGAGTCTGCAGAAGAAAAACACTTTGTAGATCAAACCACTAAGTTGTATGATTTTGTTTTAAAAGCAGATAATATGTTAGACAAAATGACGGAATTCAATGAAAACTGGTTAGGGCGACTAGTCCTAAAAATTATGAAGTAACCTTCAAACAAAAAAATTTAATCAAAACTTTCATTTTTTTCTGAAAGTTTAAAACAAACTATAATTATGAAAACGCTGGAAAACCAAACCCTGCTTTACGACGAAGATTGTCCCCTTTGCAGCTTGTATACTACCGGCTTTGTAAAAAGCGGTATGTTAGATCAAAACGGAAGAAAATCATATTGTCAGTTATCGGAAGAAGAACAAAATTTTGTAGATCTCGAACGTGCACCAAATGAAATTGCGTTAATTGATAATACAACCAAAACAGTACTTTACGGTGTCGACAGTTTACTGAAGGTTATAGGATATTCATTTCCGTGGATTGAAAAAATAGGAAAAACAAAACCTGTTCATTTCATACTGAGAAAACTCTATTCTTTTGTTTCCTACAACAGAAAAGTGATAATTCCGGGAGAAATAAAGGAAGAAAACAAATTACAATGCACCCCCGATTACAATTACAAATATCGTTTTCTCTTTATCGGATTTGCCTTAACCGTAACAACATTCGTATTGTTTAGTTATTCCAGTTTGATTTCAGTTCTGCCGCAAACCTCTATCTGGAGAGAGTTCGTTTTAGCCTTCGGACAAATTGTATTTCAAAGTATCTTTATGCTAAAATCAGACCAAAAGACGATGCTCAATTATGCAGGCAATTTAATGACCGTTTCTTTAATGGGGTCTCTCATTTTGTTACCCATTTTAATTGCAAATCAGTTTATAAATGTTCCTGAGCTTATCGTAATGGCTTGGTTTGGCATAACCGTTTTTATCATGTTTAAAGAGCATTTCAGAAGAATTAAAATTTTAAAACTTCCAAAATATCTCTGCCTCACCTGGATATTGTATCGAATAATTGCCTTATTATTAATTTTGAACTAATCTGTACGTTTCCTGAATTTTTACGAATTGTTTTTCAGCTGATTCTTTTCGCAAAGAATAATTCGTGTAGTTCGCCACTAAAAAAACAAAACCATGAATAAACTCATAATTGCAGCCGGAACAGGATTTCTGGGTCAGGTTTTAGTCCGTCATTTCAAAAACAAATTTGAAGAAATCGTTATCCTAACCCGCGGAAAATCTCAAATCATCGATGGAATCAAATATGTAAACTGGGATGCCAAAACTTTTTCGGGCTGGGAAAATGAACTGGAACAGGCAACGGTATTAATCAATCTTGCCGGAAAATCTGTTGATTGTCGTTATACTCAAAAAAATAAAAAAGAGATTTTACTATCCCGAATCGAAAGCACCAGAATTTTAAACGAAGCTGTTTTAAAATGCAAAAATCCTCCGAAACACTGGCTGAACTCCTCTACTGCGACCATTTACCGATTTTCTCTGGACAAACAAATGGACGAAGAAGAGGGCGAAATAGGAAATAATTTTTCGATAAATGTCGCTCTTTCCTGGGAGAAAGCCTTTTTTAAAACTGAAACTCCAAATACGATAAAAACAGCTTTAAGAACGTCAATCGTTCTAGGCAAAAAAGGCGGTGCTTTTATTCCGCTAAAAGCTTTGGCGAAAATTGGTTTTGGAGGAAAACAAGGAAAAGGAAACCAATTTGTAAGCTGGATTCACGAAGATGATTTTGCGAATGCAATTGATTTCATAATTGAAAAAGAAATAGCCGGCGTCATAAATATTGTATCGCCAAGTCCTATACCCAATATTGATTTTATGAAGAAGCTACAAAAAGCAGTTGGTTTTCCTTTTGGAATTCCACTCAATACCTTCTTTCTGGAAATTGGATCGTTTATTATTCGAACAGAAACCGAATTGGTTTTAAAGAGCCGAAATGTAGTCCCGAAACGACTTTTAGAAAAAGGTTTTACGTTTAAGTTTGAAAATATTGATACCGCTTTTCAAAATCTTTTATCGTAAATATTCACATGCCGAAACCGGGAAAAGCTATGACAAACACTTTATGTTAAAGGTATAGTCCCTACGGGACACTCCTACGAGGTAGACATCTTTTTACCAATATGTAATCTCTCCGAGATTAATTAGCTCATACAATTACATTCTAAAAAAAGGGAAACTAATCGTCAAACTTAAATCCGTGAAGCTACTTTTTTAGGAGCAATATAGTGCTGACACAGTGTAGCAACCTAAAAAAAGTCTCGCAGAGACTTTACGAATCAGCTAATCTCGGAGAGATTACATATCGGTAACTTACCATATCCGACCAAAAAAATGTCCCGTAGGGACTAAACAATTGATACAACAAATGACAACCCTAAACCTTACAACCCGAATAAAAGCACCACAAAAAACAGTTTTTGATGCTGCACGAAATATTGATATCCATCAACAGTCTGCAAGTCCATCAAAAGAAAAAGCAATTGCCGGCGTTACCACCGGATTAATCAATTTAAACGAAACGGTTACCTGGCGTGGCAAACATTTTGGTTTTTACCTTACCCATAAAAGCAGAATAACTGAGATGCAATTCTACGATTACTTTGTTGATGAAATGGAGGAAGGAAAGTTTAAATCTTTCAAACACGAACATCTTTTTGAAAAAGAAAATGACTTCACCATTATGACAGATAAACTACAATATGAAACTCCTTTTGGACTGTTCGGAAAACTGTTTGATTATTTCTTTTTGAAAAAACATCTTACCAATTTCCTATTGGAAAGAAATAAAACGCTGAAAATAGTTTCTGAAAAACAACTTTAAATTTCTTACTTTTATAGTCTAACACGATTTTCTAAAATCCGTAAACAATCTAAAACTAAACGTATGACTTTAAAAACAAAAATACTATCCGTCGCTTTTTTTGCTATTTCTTTCATTGGATTTTCACAAAGTAATTGTACAACATTAAAAGGCTGTGAGCGAAAACTATGTGAATTAAACACAAAATTAGTTGCTGCCAAAAAAGCCGGCAATCAAAATCAAATAAAGGGAATTGAAGATGCCATCTCTAAAACCAAAAAAAACTGCACGGTAAAAACAGTCAACAATGACCTTGACAAAAAAGTCAAAGAAAAGCAGCAAAAGGTAAAAGAAAGAACTGAAGACCTCAACAAAGCCATAAAAGAGCAGGAAAGCAAAGAAAAAATTGAGAAAAAAAGAAAGAAACTAGCCGAAGCCAAAGCCGACTTAAATAAGGCCCTCGCAGAACAAAAAACGAAGTAATATTTTATTTCGCTTCTAAAGAAACTGATGTTTACGCATCGGTTTTTTTATTTTATAAGAAACTACTTTTAAAACAACAGTATCATCAGCCACCAAAAAACCGGAACGCTTTCGACCCAAAAAGAAGTATAATATTTAGAGCGCGTCGGATTTGCAAACGCAATAAACAACATGAGCATGAGCACCATGATCAGATTGATTAAAACATCATGATAATTAAAAGTAGAAACAAAAACTTCCAGAACCCAAAACGGAATCAGTAATAAAAGTCCTAAAACTTTGGTTCGCTTTACCCCGATCGTTTGCGGAACAGTCTGTAAATGCGGATCGTCATTGGCTAAATCAATAATTTCAAAAACCAGTACCAGAACAAAAACCAAAACAAACCGCTGAATGCATTTTATAAAAAAATCACTGCTAAAAGGAATCCCGGCATTTATTAAAGGCAAAACCAATGTGGTACCTACCCAGCAAATTGCTACTATATAAATTTTAACTCCTGCCCAGTTTCGCGCATTTCTTCGATTCGGAAAAAACGGAAGTGTATAAAGCGCTGTAATAAAAAAAATCACTACCGAAACAATTTGAGTAATTCGTTTCAGATGAAAAAAATAATAGCCCACTAAAAACAGTGAAATAAAACTCAAAACAGCAATAATTTTCAGTTGATTCCCGATCAATTTTCTTTTAACACGAACCAATGCGTCGTATTTAACAAAATTATATCCCACAATTGTTCCAAAAAAAGCAAACATTGCCATTGCGTTATCGTACTGAATATGAAACACATGAAACGTGATTTGTACCAGCGCATAACACGACAAAGCCACATGAATACTGCTGTTCAGGTAGAAATCTAATATGAGTTTCAAAAATTTCATACTTCAAATCTAATCATTTATTAACAAATCAACTCTTTGGTTGAAAATTTCATAAAAAATGAAGTTAAAAATGTGCAATAAATTATTATTAATACTTAATTTTGCGCGACTAAAAAACAACACTTTTACTACTATATGAAAACAGATGCTTTTGCTTTAAGACACATTGGTCCAAGAGAAACAGATCTTCAACACATGTTACAGACTATTGGAGTTGAATCGATCGAACAACTTGTTTATGAAACCCTTCCGGATGACATTCGTCTAAAAGCACCCTTAAACTTAGATCCTGCGATGACGGAGTACGAATTCGCAAACCATATTCAGCAATTAGGAAAGAAAAATAAGGTATTCAAATCTTATATCGGTTTGGGTTATCACCCAACTATCGTTCCGGCTCCAATTCAAAGAAATATTTTTGAGAATCCAGGATGGTACACTGCTTATACTCCTTATCAGGCTGAGATTGCTCAGGGCCGTTTAGAAGCCATTTTAAATTTCCAGACTACCGTTATTGAATTAACCGGAATGGAAATCGCAAATGCTTCTTTATTAGACGAAGGAACTGCTGCCGCAGAAGCTATGGCGTTATTATTTGACGTTCGTACACGCGACCAGAAGAAAAACAATACAAACAAATTCTTCGTTTCTGAAGAAATTTTACCACAAACTTTATCTATCCTGCAAACGCGTTCAACTCCTATCGGAATTGAATTAGTAGTTGGAAACCACGAAACATTTGATTTCTCAAATGAATTCTTCGGAGCTATTTTACAATACCCTGGAAAATATGGTCAGGTAAACGACTACAGTGCTTTTGTTGCTAAAGCAAAAGAAAACGAAATCAAAGTGGCCTTTGCTGCTGATATTTTATCATTAGCAGCCCTTACTTCTCCGGGAGAAATGGGTGCAGCTGTAGTAGTTGGAACTTCACAACGTTTTGGTGTACCAATGGGTTATGGTGGTCCTCACGCTGCTTTTTTCGCAACTAAAGAAGAATACAAACGATCTATGCCGGGTCGTATCATCGGAGTATCTATTGATGTAAACGGAAACCGTGCTTTGCGTATGGCTTTAGGAACTCGCGAGCAGCACATTAAACGTGAAAAAGCGACTTCTAATATTTGTACCGCTCAGGTTTTATTAGCAGTTATGGCCGGAATGTATGCTGTTTACCACGGACCAAAAGGATTACAATACATTGCAAACAAAGTTCACGCATCGGCGGTTACTACTGCTGAAGCTTTAAATAAATTAGGAGTTTTCCAAACCAACACCGCTTACTTTGATACGATTTCGGTAAAAGCCGACGCTCAAAAAGTAAAAGCTGTAGCGGAGAAAAACGAAGTAAACTTCTTCTATGTTGATGCCGACACGATTTCTATTTCGTTAAACGAAACAACTTCAATTGCTGACATCAACCAAATTATTGCCATTTTTGCTGAAGCTTTAGGAAAAGAAACTTTTACTGTTTCTGAATTAACTGAAGCTAGTCAATTACCGGCTTCATTAGAAAGAACATCACCTTTCTTAACACATGATGTATTCAACAATCATCATTCAGAAAGTCAGTTAATGCGTTACATCAAAAAGTTAGAGCGTAAAGATTTATCCTTAAATCATTCTATGATTTCATTAGGTTCTTGTACCATGAAATTAAACGCTGCTTCAGAAATGTTACCGTTGTCAATGCCAAACTGGAACAGCATCCACCCTTTTGCACCAGTAGAACAAGCGGAAGGTTATATCACCATGCTTAAAAAATTAGAGCAGCAATTAAATGTAATTACCGGATTTGCCGGAACAACATTGCAGCCTAATTCAGGAGCTCAGGGAGAATATGCCGGTTTAATGGCTATCCGTGCTTACCATTTATCAAGAGGTGATAGTCACCGTAATGTATGTTTGATTCCTTCATCAGCTCACGGAACCAATCCTGCTTCTGCAGCTATGGCCGGAATGAAAATCATTGTGACCAAAACTACTCCGGAAGGAAATATTGATGTAGAAGATTTAAGAGAAAAAGCGATTGAGCACAAAGATGATCTTTCTTGTTTAATGGTAACGTATCCTTCTACTCACGGAGTTTTCGAATCTTCAATCATTGAAATTACTAAATTAATCCACGACAATGGCGGATTAGTATATATGGATGGTGCTAATATGAATGCTCAGGTAGGTTTAACTAACCCGGCTACAATTGGTGCTGACGTTTGTCACTTAAACTTACACAAAACATTCGCTATTCCTCACGGTGGTGGTGGACCTGGAGTTGGACCAATTTGTGTGAACGAAAAACTAGTTCCATTTTTACCAACAAACCCAATCCTTAAAGTAGGTGGTGAACAAGCTATTACAGCCATTTCATCTGCACCTTACGGATCAGCTTTAGTATGTTTAATTTCTTACGGTTACATCACAATGATGGGGGCTGAAGGATTAAAAAGTGCTACAGAGCATGCTATTCTGAACGCGAACTACATGAAAACACGTTTCGAAGGACACTACCCAATTCTTTATACAGGAGAATGCGGAAGAGCTGCTCACGAAATGATCTTAGATTGCCGTTCGTTTAAAGAAAACGGAATTGAAGTAGGTGATATCGCGAAGCGTTTAATGGATTATGGTTTCCACGCTCCTACCGTTTCTTTCCCGGTTGCCGGAACTTTAATGATTGAGCCTACAGAATCTGAAGATTTAGCAGAGTTAGATCGTTTTTGTGATGCGCTTATCTCAATCAGAAAAGAGATCGAAGCTTCAACAGCAGAGGACAAAAACAATGTATTAAAAAATGCACCTCATACATTAGCAATGTTAACTAATGACGCTTGGGATTTCCCTTATTCAAGAGAAAAAGCAGCTTACCCATTAGAATATATCGCTGACAATAAATTCTGGCCATCAGTTCGTCGTGTAGACGATGCATACGGTGACAGAAACTTAGTGTGTAGCTGTGCTCCTATTGAAGCATACATGGAAAACTAAAAATTAAGTTTTCTTTTAAATATTCAAGCCCGACAGGTTTTAAGAACCTGTCGGGTTTTATTTTGGTTTCATATTTAAAGTCTTACATCCCAACGAAAACTTGAAACCTGAAACTAAAAAAACTTTTTCCCTGCTTTTATTTCAATCGTTTGAAATCTCGGAAAAATTAAATAATCATTAGAAAATAAACAATATATGTCACAAAAAATTATTATTCCACAATTATATGCGTGCATAGTATTTTTTATGATAGTTATCATGATTTTATTTATACTTTAGCAATAAATTTACCGGACAATAAAGGAATAATGAAAATAAAAATAATAGGTATAGGAAGTTACATTCCTAATAAAGAAGTAAGCAATACTGACTTTGGCGATCATGTTTTTTTAAATGAAGACGGAACTCCTTTTGGTTACCCTAACGAAGTTGTAATAAAAAAATTTAAAGGCATTACCGGAATCGAAAATCGCCGCTACGCCGAAGACCATCATACCTCATCAGATCTTGCTTTTTTTGCTGCCGAAAGAGCGCTTGAAAATGCTAAGATCGATCGTGAAACTTTAGATTACATTATTTTTGCGCATAACTTTGGTGATGTAAAATCTGGAACACACCAAACGGATATTTTACCGAGTTTAGCGACACGTGTCAAAAACAAATTAGGCATTAAAAACCCGAAATGTGTAGCCTACGATATTCTTTTTGGGTGCCCGGGATGGATTGAAGGTGTGCTGCAGGCAAACGCTTTTATAAAATCGGGTATGGCAAAAAGAGTTTTAGTCATTGGTGCCGAAACCCTTTCGAGAGTGGTTGACGATCACGATCGCGACTCGATGATTTACTCTGATGGTGCAGGTGCTTCAATTTTAGAAGCTTCTGAGGATGAAGCCGGGTTACTATCGTACGAGAGTGCCACTTTTGCCAATGATGAAGCCAACTATCTGTACTTTGGAAAATCATACAACCCAGATTTAGATCCGGACATTAAATACATCAAAATGTACGGGCGTAAAATTTACGAATTCGCTTTAAGTCAGGTGCCATGCGCTATGAAAAGCTGTTTAGACAAAAGCGGAATCGCTATTGACGAAGTCAAAAAAATCCTGATTCACCAGGCCAATGAAAAAATGGACGAGGCCATTATTGCCCGATTCTATAAACTATACGACAAAACACCTCCTGAAAACGTTATGCCAATGTGCATTCATGACTTAGGAAACTCCAGTGTTGCTACAGTACCGACCCTTTACGACTTATTGATTCAGGGTAAACTGGAAAACCATGAAATAAACAAAGGAGATGTTGTTATTTTTGCCTCTGTCGGAGCAGGAATGAACATCAATGCATTTGTTTACAGATATTAGATATTAGATATTAGTCGCAGTTCACAGTCAACTGAACACTGAGACCGAATACTGAGACTGAGACTGCATACTAAAAAAGTCCGCATTATAAGATGCGGACTTTTTTAGTATATTTGTGCCCTAATTATAAATCAAGAACGAGAGATTGTTTCGTTCCTCGCAGCGACTATGTACGAAAAAACGTTTCCGAATAAAAGATTCAAACTTACTTTAGAGTTTTTACAAAAACACGTTAAAACATCAGAAACCATTTTTGATTTTGGTGTATCAAATCCATTCTCTAAGATAATGGAAGAAAATGGTTATACTGTAAAAAATACAAAAGGCGAAGATTTAGACAACGATCAAACGGCTTTACAAACGGAAGAATATTCTGTTTTTACCGCATTTGAAATCTTCGAACACTTACTAAATCCTTACACGATTTTACAAAACGTAAAATGTGACAAGTTGTTAATATCAATCCCGTTGCGTTTATGGTTTTCATCGGCATATCGTTCTAAGACCGATATGTGGGACAGACATTACCATGAATTTGAAGACTGGCAACTGGACTGGCTTTTAGAAAAAACAGGCTGGAAAATAACCGACCGTCAAAAATTTACACATCCGGTAAAAAAGTTTGGATTCAGACCTTTACTAAGATATTTTACGCCAAGATATTATATTGTTGTAGCGGAAAAAATAAAAGCCTAAAGTCAAATTCCAATAAAAAAATTCCAAATTCCAATTAAACAGTTTTGATTGGAATTTGGAATTTAAATTGAAAATTATGAAGTATTATATCGTCATTCCGGCTCACAACGAACAAGATTTAATTGGCCTGACCTTACAGTCTTTGGTTTCACAAACTGTTTTACCTTCAAAAATTGTAGTGGTAAATGACAACTCAACGGATAGGACAGAAGAAATTGTATTGGGTTTTGCAAAAGACCATCCTTTTATTTCTATTGTAAATAAAACGTCAGATGCGATTCATATGCCCGGAAGCAAAGTGATTCAGGCTTTTCAAAAGGGTTTTGAAACTTTGGATTCCGAATATGATATTATGGTAAAAATAGATGGTGATCTCATTTTTCCTGTCAATTACTTCGAAACAATTATCGCCCATTTTCAATCGGATTCAAAAATTGGAATGGCAGGAGGTTTTTGTTACATTGAAAAAAATGGTGACTGGGTTCTCGAAAATCTTACCGACAAAGATCATATTCGCGGCGCATTAAAGGCGTATCGCAAAGCTGCTTTTGAGCAAATTGGAGGTCTAAAACCTGCTATGGGCTGGGATACTGTAGACGAATTACTTTGTAAATATTACGGATGGAAGATTGTTACCGACGCTTCTTTACATGTAAAACATCTTAAACCAACCGGAGCAAATTACAACAAAACTGCCCGATACAAACAAGGTGAAGCTTTTTTTACTTTAGGATACGGCTTTTGGATTACGGCAATTGCATCGGCTAAACTGGCCCTGATGAAGAAAAAACCGTTCCTCTTTTTCGATTATATCCGAGGATTCTGGAAAGCAAAAAAAGCCAAAACGCCACTACTGGTTACCCCTGAACAAGCTAAATTTATTAGAAATTATCGCTTTCAAAAAATGAAAGAAAAGTTAATTTGATCCGGAAAACAACCGAAAAGACTTAACTCATACCCCAAAACTCATAACTTCTTTTTACCTTAGCCAATATTTGTAAAACTATGATGCTAATTCGTTACTTATCCCAAATTGGGAGATATTTTTTAATGCTGAAAGAGATTTTCAATAAACAGACCAAATGGCCTGTTATGCGACAATTAATTTTTAAAGAAATTGATGATTTAATTATTGACTCTTTAGGTATCGTTTGCTTTATCTCTTTCTTTGTTGGAGGTGTTGTCGCGATTCAAACCGCTTTAAACTTAACTAATCCGTTAATCCCAAAATATTTAATTGGTTTTGCTACACGTCAATCCGTGATTCTGGAGTTTGCTCCTACTTTTATTTCGGTAATTATGGCTGGAAAAATGGGATCGTTTATTACCTCAAGTATCGGTACTATGCGTGTTACAGAACAAATCGATGCGCTGGAAGTTATGGGTGTAAACTCTCTTAACTATCTGGTTTTCCCTAAAATTATTGCTTTACTATTGTATCCTTTTGTTATTGGAATCAGTATGTTTTTAGGAATTTTTGGAGGATGGCTTGCAGGTGTTTACGGAGGTTTTACCACCAGTAATGACTTTATCATTGGTGCGCAAATGGAATTCATTCCTTTTCACATCACTTATGCATTTATTAAAACTTTAATATTTGCCATGCTGTTGGCTACCATACCTTCTTTTCACGGTTATTACATGAAAGGCGGGGCTCTTGAAGTAGGTAAAGCCAGTACAGTATCGTTTGTTTGGACTTCGGTTTCAATCATTCTTTTTAATTATATACTAACACAATTGTTACTAGGATCATGATAGAAGTAAAAAATTTAGAAAAATCATTTGGCGACAGCAAGGTTCTGAAAGGTGTTTCGACAGTTTTTGAAACTGGAAAAACCAACCTGATTATTGGGCAAAGTGGATCCGGAAAGACCGTTTTATTAAAAAGTCTGTTAGGAATTCACACTCCCGATAAAGGAACTATTTCCTTTGATGGCCGTGTGTATTCAGAACTGGATCCGGATGAAAAAAGAGAGTTAAGAACGGAAATCGGAATGGTTTTTCAGGGAAGTGCTTTGTTTGATTCGATGACCGTTGAAGAGAATGTTGCGTTCCCGTTAAAAATGTTTACCAACGACAATAAGGCTAAAATCAAAGAACGTGTTGATTTTGTACTGGAAAGAGTAAACTTAATTGATGCGCATAAAAAATTACCTTCTGAAATTTCGGGAGGAATGCAAAAGCGTGTGGCAATTGCCCGCGCGATTGTAAACAATCCAAAGTATTTATTTTGTGACGAACCCAATTCAGGTTTAGATCCGAATACCTCTACTCTGATTGATAATCTGATTAAAGAAATCACCGAAGAATACAACATTACTACGGTAATCAACACCCACGATATGAACTCGGTAATGGAAATTGGTGAAAATATCGTATTCCTAAAAAAGGGCTTAAAAGCCTGGCAAGGGACCAAAGAAGAAATCTTCAGAACCGATAACGAAGCGATTGTAAAATTTGTTTACTCTTCAAATCTGTTTAAAAAAGTAAGAGAGGCTTATTTGAAAGGATAAGACTTTAAAATTCCAAAAAAAATAAATTCCAAATTCCAATACTGATGCAGTTGGAATTTGGAATTTTTTTATCGAGTTTCCCAGAGAAATTGGAGTTTGGAATTTGAAATTTGGAATTTCCTTTTTAATGCATTAACTCCACTTCTGCATTTGGATTAAACAGATAGGTTTTTCCCGAGCTAATTTCAATACATTCAAAACGCTTGGTTCTAACGGCCAATTTCTTGAATACTTTACCGTTTTTAATCCTGAATACACTTCCGTAGGGAATTTCGAAAATATAGCTCTTATCGTTAGCGGCATCGTATTGTTTTAAGGCCAAAGACAAAGTGGTATCGGTATCACTACTTGCCGAAGGGTTTTTAAAATGCCTTGCTAACAGAGGCAATAATGAACCCGGGAAAATTTCGGGACGAATAAAAGGAACCATCATCCTTTGAAAAGTGAACTTCCATTCATTCCCATGCGGTTTTATATTTCTTCCAAATTTCTCAAAGGCAACCAAATGCGAAATCTCATGAATGAGCGTAATCAAAAAGCGATATTTGTTCAAACTCGCATTCACCGTAATTTCATGCTTACCGCTTGGCCCTCTTCTGTAATCACCATGACGCGTCTGACGCTCATTGACGATTTTCAGATGAACCTGATTGGCAACAATCAAATCAAAAACAGGCTTTACGGCATGCTCCGGTATGTATTTAGCTAAAGTTTCGCTCACTTTAAGTTAAATGTTATTTGTAAAAAGTTAGAAGTTTTCTTTAATTTGGAATTTAAAATTACGGATTGGTCGATGAAACTTCCAGTACCTTCCCGTTGAAATATTTATTTCCGTTGAGTGTAAAATCATTGATGTAGGTTGCCATTCCTTCGGCAGAAATTGGCGCCTGATAACCCGGGAAAGCTTCGTTTAACATTTCTGTCTGAACAGAACCCAGAGCCAGTACATTAAATGAAATCCCTCTTTCTTTGTATTCTTCCGCCAATAATTCAGTCAAAGTAATTACAGCTCCTTTACTGGAACTATAAGCTGCCAGACCTGCAAATTTCAGACTTCCTCTTACCCCTCCAATAGAACTAATGGTTACCACATGGCTACCGCTTTGAAGATAAGGAAGACAAATACGCGTTAAGTTAGCAACAGCAAAAACATTCACTTTGTAAATACTTTCAAAATCAGCCTGGGTGGTTTCGGCAAAAGGTTTTAACAACAACGCACCGGCATTATGTACCACTGCATCGACCCTTTTCCAGGAAGAAGAAAGAAACTGATCTACTTCTGCCAAAGCCGTTTCATCTGCCAAATCAACAGACAGACAGCTAATATTTTGATGTTCTAAAAGTGTAGTAGGTATTTTTCTGGAAATCGCCAGAACCTGATGACCTGCATTGGCAAACTGCAATGCTAATTCGTAACCAATTCCACGACTGGTTCCGGTAACAATAATATTTTTCATAAAGCAAAAATAAGCAAATCGAATAAAACGACAGATTAATTATTCATTGTAATTTCTTCCGTTGGTGTAATGGTAATTTTAGTAACTGCCGGCAAAAATTCCTGAATAAAAGAAGTCATATGCGGAATATCCATTACCTTAAATTCATCTGAAACATGGTGATAAAAGTCAAAATTTTCAAAATCAAAAGTACTTATGGACTGACATGGTTTTTTAAATGCCTCATAAAAAGAAAAGTTATCCGATCTGTAAAACAATTTATATTCGGCTTCTTTAGGCAAGAACCCGATTGTTTTTTTACCGGCATATTCGTTTATTTTTTGGGCCATATTACTTTTATCAAAACCGGTAATATAGGCCAGATAATCCCGTTTCATTGGCACACCAATCATTTCGATATTCAATTGGGTATACAAATTAAAATTTTGCTTTTTAAGTTTTTGCACCAAACTTTTAGACCCTAACAATCCTTTTTCTTCTCCTGCAAAAAACACAAAAAGAATACTGCGTTTGTTCGATTTTGTTTCGCTAAAATACTTCGCCAACTCTGCAACTGCCGTTACTCCCGACGCATCATCATTAGCACCATTAAAAACGACATCCGGCTGTTGTTTTTTCTCCAGTCCGATATGATCGTAATGCGCACTTAAAACCACGAATTCTTTTTTCAGCACCGGATCTGTTCCTTCTATAACGCCAACAATATTATAGGCCGGTGTTTTAAAATTGGTGAGGGTATCTCTGTAGGAAACAAAATAAGGTTTCACTTTGTTTTGTTTGAAGAAGTCTTCTAAAAAAACGGCTGCTTTCTCGATTCCTTTTGTTCCGGTTTCACGGCCCTCCATCTCATCTGAAGACAGTTTTTTCAGGAAATCAGAAACCTCAGATTCCTTGACTTTATAAGTAACTTCAATAGGTTTTGAATCGGTTGCCGGAGCAGTAGTAGCTACGGAAGGATTCGATTTACAGGCTAAAAAAACAAACGGAAGCAGCAGAAAGTAACGTTTTTTCATAAAGGATGATTTAAATGTGCTTTAGCAATTAAACTTCTAAAACAGTTGATTTAAAATATTTTTTATACACTTTAAACACCTGAACACTTCCCAACACTATGAAAAAAAAAGGAATAAATACAGGCATTACATACTTTGACAATGGATTGTTTTTTACAAAAAAAGCCTGTAAAATTACAATCAGACTCAACATCCCGAAAAAAATACCAATCAAAGTTCCTGCAATATAATAATATTTTAACTTTCTTTCTATTGTAATGTACTCCCCGTTAAGCAAATATAGATTCCAACTGGTCCAGAAAGGCAGCTGTAAAAAATTAAAACAATTTAAAACAACTCCAATCACAAATGGCGAGTACATTAAATACTCCTGTAAAACATCATTAGATTCTGCGGTCTGATTATGAAAACCGGAATAGAATAGAAAAGCGAGGACAAACATAAATCCAATCGCAAAAAAATCAATCATCTTCATCAATTTTTTATTGCGAATGAGTTGTCTGGCAAAAATTAGAGTGAAATAAATCACAAAAGTCTCGACAAAAATGACTCCAAACAAAAAAAGAACCAGATTATTGAGCCCCGATTTTGAGTAAATCTCCAAACCTACTACATTCAAATACCCCAATGGAATTGATCCGATGAAACTCACCAAAAACCCTATTGCGATATTTTTTACTCTTTTCATTTTTAAAAATTTACGATCTTACTGTTTTGCGCCAAATGCAGTCTGTATTCGCGAATGCCCACTTTATAATCGAGATATGGAACTCCTTTTTTATGGTTCTCGGCACTGATTTCGTACATATACGTAATGTGTCTCGCCAGTTCTTTCCAGGCAAACCAAACCGAATGTTTCGGATCGTAAATGTGTGTGGGCTCACTTGCCGCTCCGTTTAGTTCTACGACCTGAAATTGCTCTCCGCGCTCTAGTTCTTCAAAAGTATTGTACATGATATCAAAACGTCCGAAATAAAACTCGGGAACCTTTTTAGCAATTTTATCAATCGTCGTCGTCAGTTGTGGTGTAATCCAATCGCTTCCGTCCAGGAATTTTGCCCCTCGTGCGTGATTTCCAAAAGGCACTAAATTTATACTTTCACCCTGTGGTAAAATCTTCTGCAATTGTTTGCCATATTCCTCCTTTAAAACTTCAAGCTGCAATTGAAATCTTGGTGTTTTACATATCAAATCTTCGATAGTCGAAACGCCGTCACCGGTAACAATTAAAAATTCTTTCGAAACGATTCCTGTAATTCTCCCCTCTTTTTGATGCGGATGACGTACATAAAAAATCCCGACTTCGTTTTTAAACGGAATGAGATCCTGCAATAAAAAGTCAAAATTTGCTTTTCGGGCATATTCACTCAACTCAAAAACATTCTTGATTTTTTTCACACCGGAGCCACGCAAGCCAATATCAGGTTTAGCGATTAATGGAAAATACATTCTTCCTTCTATTATCGCATCGACAATCTTTTCTAAAGCAGTGCTCTCCCTGATCAAAATAGTATTGGGATAACATTCTTTAGGAAGCAGATCATATATTTGTTTTTTACTTTCCATTATAAACCCACCGTTTTTTATCTTCGGATTGGACGCATTAAAGAAAAATACCGATCTGGCTTTGAAAGCATAATAGGCCCAAAGAAAATAAATAGGAACGTAAAGCACCTTAAAAGGCCAATATTCCCAATTGCTTATTCTATGAAAAAATAATTTCATCTTTACTGGTTTAAATACTTATAAAAGAAGTCGAAAAGTCTTCTGCTCTAATTAAATCATAATACCTCATAGCACCTTTGTTCTGCTTAATTACAACCTGAGTTACACTCAGCGTTTTCAGAACATTTTCTCTGTTAATGACCAAACCGTTTTCAGAATCATCATTTTGAGTGTTTCGATGAAAATCTAACATATCCGCAGCAGAGATTTCCTCTTTGTCTTTCAAAAAATCAAAAAACCAGTTGGAACGTCTCTTTCTAATTTCTTCAGGATACAAGGTAACCGATGACCAGATATGGTTTTTAGAAGATTCTAATGTAGTCTTTATTTTGACAAGACCATCCCAAATTAATTCATACAATGCTCCACCCTGATACAAAACCAACGTAAAAGGCTCGATATCTTCCAGATTAATTTCATTCCAGAAATCCTTAGGCGATGCACTGGAAATAATATCCAGAGCAACCAGTCCCCTGCTTTTTCGATAGGGAAATAAAACGCGATGTTTCTCGGTTCCTCCATTCAAAAGAACCAGTATACTTCCGTTTTTATCCACCGCAAACCAGGTTCCTCCTGCTTTTGGGTCTTTTGGATACAGTATGGTTTTCCCATTCTGACAATAATTTTTTGGCACGATGGCTTCGGGACGAATTACTTTTTCATCCCGATTGGAAGTAATAATTACAACCCCGTTAGTATTGACAAAACTTACTGTACACATTGTTTTCTGTATTCAATAGTGGAACGCGCTACCCCAAAATTCTCATCGATCAAAATATTTTTAAACGGCAAAACAGCCACTTTAATCAAAGCCTGATGGTGAATGCAATGCTCCAGATTATAAAGCAACTCTCTGTAATAATTACTCTGAATTCTAAGCGAGAGCCCATCAATTACCTGTTCGAGATAGATAATTTTGTTCTCGCTTTTCAGTTGTGTTTTGATCTCCGCTATCAGTTCTTGTGCATACTGGGTTTCGGTTTGAATTCGGATATTTCGTTCGCGGTTATCGTAATTGATAATCCCTGAATCGTAACCCTTTTCCAGACCTTTAAACATCTCCAATATATGTCGTATGTGCTCGCCAATTGTTGAATTGTTTAAAGCAGGACAAGGTTTTGCATAATCGGTATCCGATAATTGACTCAATAAATCATTGAGTTCATCTAAACTGTGTCGTATTGATTTTAGTAACATGGCTATTTTAAATTTAGAAGATTAAACAATTTGTTTTTATTGAAATAAAGCAATCCTAAACAACATAATAATGTAATAATCGCCAGCAAGAAGAGAAAACCTCCATCATTCTGAACTACAATTCCTAAAACAAATAAGTGAGAAAAAACAGCTCCGGCCATCACCCCGCATCCACCCAAAGCTCCGATCCATGTTGTTTTTGGAATTAAAATTAAAATGGCAACAACCAATTCGGCTATTCCTGAGCCAATTCTTCCATAAGGTTCTATTCCTAAAGTCGAAAAAATATAAATACTTTCCTTTGCTCCGCTGAATTTAAAAAATAAGGTTTGCAGTAAAATCCCGGCTGCAACAATTCTTAAAATCCAGGCTATTCTTTCTGATTTTGTCATCACTCTACTTGTTTATTTTTTTCCAGTTATCATCTGCCTGCGCCTTCAAATTGGTCTGATTTTTATTCCAGCTTTTCAGGGTGTTGTTAAAAAAAGCATTGTAAAACAAATAGAGTTTTCCATCAATAATTTTAAACGTTTCAGGGTTTATTTCGACCTTTTCTCCCGAACTTCCTAAAGCATAGGCACACCAGCCCCCGTATTGTGGTTCATACTTTGATGGATTTTTTAAAAATTCCTGCTTGTTCTCGTTGGAAGAAAATTTATAAATTACTCCCTGATAAGAAGCTGATAGCTCCTTCTTCCCCTTAATTGCTTTTCCCTGATTAAAATATCCCACAGGATCGTAACCCTGAATGGCCACTTTGTTTTCTAAATTGTACTGACTAATTCTTTTGGCATCATTCTGAGCAAATGAAAAACCTGAAAACAAAATCAATACAAAAAATAGTAGTTTTTTCATCTTGTATTATTTTAAGTTTTTTAATACTGAAACAAGTAGCTCAGTCGAGATTCGATGCTTAAAATCAGGAGCAATATATTCGAACAAAATCTCACTATCCGGATTTACAATAAAAACAGACGGAACAGGTAAGAAGCTCGTATTGATCCCTTTAGAATGTACGTTAATTACTGATTTATAGTTTTCAGGAGCTGCATAAGCAATTCCAACTGCTTTGGTAAATTCTCCTGCAGCATCTGAAAGCAAAGTATATTTCACTTTGTCCTTTTCTTCCGTAATTTTTAAATTCTCAGGGGCATCAGGGCTTATAGCAATAATTTGGTATCCAAGATCGAGAATTTGTTTCTCGGCCTCCGCCAATGCCTGCAAATGCATATTGCAATAAGGACACCAGCCGCCACGATAGAAAACCAAAACTGTCTTTTTCTTTCCAAGTAAATCAGAAATTTTTACCGTTGCATCTTCTGAGGATTTTAAAGTAGTATTTGGGATTTTCTCTCCTATTAATAAAGGAGCAATATCAGTCGCCATTGTAGGAAGCGAACTTTGCGCAGTAGCAGCCGTACTTAAGGCTACTAAAACAACAAAAAATAGTTTTTTCATAATTTTTAATTTTACATCTTAATTCAATAATGTAAAATTACGGTAGTATGAAAAAGGCAAATGTCGGCTAATTTACACTTAGCCGAAAATAATTAGATTTTGGTAATATCCAGAATGACAATCTCTTTTCTATTGTATTGCAACAACTTATTGGTTTCCATTTCGTTCAACAACTGCGTTGCGGTTTGTCTTGAAGTACAAATGATTTGGGCAATATCATTTTGTGTTAAATAGTTTTCGATCGTTACGGAATTTCCTTGTGCAGTTCCTTCCTTTTCTGCCCAGTCTTTAAGAAACTGGTACAATCTGGTTTTTGCGTCTTTAGAAATTAAATTGGCGTAACTGTTTTTAATGCGTTTCATTTTCAGCCCCACAAATTTGGTATACGAAAGTGCCAGTGTTGGATTTCGTAACAATAAATCTTCAAAATCTGACATTAGAAAACTACAAATAGCAACATCATCTGAAAGCACTTTGGCATATTCTTCATTCTTCGCATCTGTTTCCAAAGTCAGTTCTCCAAACAAATCTCCCTTCTGAATGATATCTTTTATGGTTTCGTTGCCCTCTTCATCAATCGACACAATTTTAATATTTCCTTTTTTAAGTAAAAAGATACGCGGCAAATCGGAAGTAGAAAAATAAATGATTTCTCCTTTGGATGCTTTTTTAAAACCGGTGATAATACACAATTGTTTAATTTGCGAATAACTCAACGTTCTAAACAATTTATGATCGCGTAAATACCAATATTTTAAATCTTCGTACATAAAAAGCTTTGTTTCTGTAAAGATAACGAAATTAAAATCCAAACAAAAAAACCTTCCAGACATTGGGCAGTCTGAAAGGTTTTTTAATATCTATACTTCTAAGAGATTTATCCTGCAATAACAGCTCTCGAAATTACAATTTTCTGAATTTCTGAAGTTCCTTCGTAAATCTGGGTAATTTTTGCATCACGCATCAAACGCTCTACATGGTACTCTTTTACGTAACCATTACCTCCATGAATCTGAACCGCCTCAACAGCTGTATCCATCGCCACTTGTGAAGCAAACAATTTTGCCATTGCACCACTAATGTCATAATTTTTATGTTGGTCTTTATCCCAGGCCGCTTTCATACACAAATGACGAGCTGCTTCGATATTAACCGCCATATCTGCCAATTTAAAAGCAATTGCCTGATGGTTGCAAATTTCAGTTCCAAAAGCTTTACGCTCTTTAGAATATTTCAAAGCCAGTTCATAAGCTCCTGAAGCAATTCCTAGAGCCTGAGAAGCAATTCCGATACGACCACCTGCAAGTGTTTTCATTGCAAATTTAAATCCGAAACCATCTTCACCAATTCTGTTTTCTTTAGGAACTTTTACATCACTAAACATCAAAGAGTGTGTATCAGAACCACGGATTCCCATTTTTTGTTCTTTTGGTCCAATAGAGAAGCCCGGCATATCTTTGGTCATGATCAAAGCATTGATTCCCTTGTGTCTTTTCTCAGGATCAGTTTGTGCAATCACCAAATAAACAGAAGCTGTATTACCGTTTGTAATCCAGTTTTTTGTTCCGTTTACCAAATAATGGTCTCCCATATCGATCGCAGTTGTTTTTTGCGAAGTAGCATCACTACCCGCTTCAGGCTCACTTAAGCAAAACGCTCCGTGAATCTCTCCTGATGCTAAACCTGGTAAATATTTTTGTTTTTGTTCTTCAGTTCCAAATTCTTGCAGTCCCCAACAAACTAGTGAGTTGTTTACAGACATAACTACAGAAGCCGATGCATCAATTTTTGAAATCTCTTCCATAGCAAGTACATAAGAAACCGCATCCAATCCGCTTCCGCCATATTTAGGATCAACCATCATTCCCATGAATCCTAATTGCCCCATTTTTTTAATTTGCTCTGTCGGAAAAATTTGTTTTTCGTCACGTTCGATAACACCTGGCAGCAATTCGTTTTGAGCAAAATCTCTTGCAGCTTGTTGAATCATTAAGTGTTCTTCGGTAAGATTAAAATCCATAGTTATTCTGTTTTATTTTTCTCGTCTTAAGTCAATGTAAGATATCAGATTAAGACAATGGTTATTTTTTTGTTTTGTTTTTTTGAATTCCTTTTTTCTGTAAAAAGGCTTCCAAAGATAATTTTTAAATACGAGTTTAACAATGCATGCATATAAATTTAATAGATCGACAACAATTACGATAACGTTTTCGTTATAATCTTAAAAATTTAGCGCAACACGCATCAACTTTGCAATGATTTCTTTAAAAATCAAGAATAAAAGTCCCCATTCAAAAAGCATTTTTCTAAAATTTTAGTAAAACTTTAGCTCTAAAAAGATTAAACAATCCTTAAAATTTGTTAAATCGCGTAAAATAACTCTTACTAATTTGATTACTAATCCCATACGGACGAAAAAAACCAAATAACAACGAAAAAAACATATTTAATAACGCCTAATAATTGATAAATTAACATTATTTTTGCCTAAAAATTATAATATCGATAGAACATGAAAAAGATTTTACTTTTACTTACATTCCTTTTTAGTATACAATTCTCGACAGTTTCTGCCCAGACTCAGCTTGATGTGAATGGCGTTACAGTTCCAAGAAAAATTGAATTTCAAGGCAAAACTTTACAACTTAACGGTGCTGGAGGCAGATCAAAAATGTGGTTGGAAGTTTATGTTCAGGCCTTATATTTATCGCAGCTAAGTCAGGATCCTCAATTTATTATTGACAGCGATACCGAAATGGCGATCCGAATTGAAATTACCTCTTCGATGGTTTCTTCAGGTAAACTGACCAAGGCGATGAATGCCGGATTTGAAAAATCGGCAGGAAGCAATCTTGCTGAATTGCGACCTCGAATTGAACAATTCAAAACGTACTTAAGTGATATGATCACCGAAAAGGATGTATTTGTTTTGGCTTACAATCCGCTTGATCAAACCATCAACGTCTACAAAAATGAAAATCTGAAAGGAAAAATCTCAGGATTTGATTTCAAAAAAGCTTTATTCGGAATCTGGCTTTCAGACAAACCTGTTGACGAAACACTGAAAAAACACTTGTTAGGAATATAATTTGTGAAATTTATAAAATTAGAAGGCTGGAAACGCATTGTTTTCGGCCTTCTTTTTTTTTGTTTGATAAAATTTGACGCGAGATACATTATTCGCATTATTCTATTTTATACTTTTACGCAAACTAAACATATCTCAACAAAATGAAAGATTTATTACAGCAATTTGAAAATAAAGCACCTGAAATTGTTTTTAACTGGAAAGATTCCGAAACAGAAGCCGAAGGATGGACTGTTATCAATTCGCTACGCGGTGGAGCTGCGGGTGGAGGAACAAGAATGAGAAAAGGCTTAGATATGAATGAAGTTTTATCCCTGGCTAAAACCATGGAGGTTAAATTTTCAGTTTCGGGACCTGCCATAGGAGGTGCCAAATCCGGAATAAATTTTGACCCGAACGATCCACGCAAAAAAGGCGTTTTACAACGTTGGTACAAAGCCGTTTCTCCTTTATTAAAAAGTTACTACGGAACTGGTGGAGATTTAAATGTAGATGAAATTCACGAAGTAATTCCAATGACTGAAGAATGTGGGGTATGGCACCCGCAAGAAGGTGTTTTTAACGGACATTTCAAACCAACCGAAGCAGATAAAATTAACAGAATCGGGCAATTGCGCCAAGGTGTAATTAAAGTAATCGAAAACCCTAAGTTTTCTCCTGATGTAACCCGCAAATATACCGTGGCTGACATGATCACTGGTTATGGTGTTGCCGAAGCAGCTCGTCATTTTTATGCTATTTACGGTGGAGACATCAAAGGTAAAAAAGCAATTGTACAGGGATTTGGAAATGTAGGTTCGGCTGCCGCTTTCTATCTGGCTGAAATGGGCGCAAAAGTAATCGGAATTATTGACCGTGACGGAGGATTAATCAAAGAAGAAGGTTTTTCATTTGAAGAAATCAGAACTTTGTTTTTAAACAAAGACGGAAACAAATTGGTTGCCGACAACATGATTCCATTTGAAGAAATCAATACCAAAATCTGGACTATCGGTGCCGAAATTTTCACACCTTGTGCCGCTTCAAGACTGGTAACACAAGCTCAAATCGACAGCCTTATCGCAAACGGATTAGAAGTTATTTCGTGTGGAGCAAACGTTCCTTTTGCCGACAAGGAAATTTTCTTCGGATCTATTATGGAAGAAGTAGATCGCAAAGTAAGTTTGATTCCTGATTTCATTTCAAACTGTGGAATGGCAAGAGTTTTTGCTTATTTCATGGAGAAAAAAGTTCAAATGACAGATGAGAATATCTTTAACGATACTTCAGAAATTATAAAAAATGCGATTGTTAAAGCTCATACTTTAAATTCATCCAAAACAAACATCAGTGCAACCGCTTTTGAAATTGCATTGAAACAGTTAGTATAATTTTCTTTATACTTTTATTCTAAACGAGCTAAATTATTTGGCTCGTTTTTTTTTGTTCAACCGCTAAGGTTTTACACAAAGTCGCAGAGTCGCAAAGTTTTGCTTTTTAAATTTTTTCTTTGCGACTCTGCGACTTTGCGAGATTAAAAAACAGCTTTTCGAACTTTGTAAACCTTTCGGTTAAATTCTATACCACATTTTCATTGTAAACAATTTTTAGTACTTTTAAACGTTTTTATTTAATACAATTACAAAACCCGGAATCAAAATGAATTTTACGAGTTCTTCAGATAAAAAGAAATCGCTACTAATATCTACAGCTATTTATGCTGTTTTACTTTTGCTTTTATTTTTCATACGTTTCTGGCCTCCTTACAATCCCGAAAACAACGTAGCACTTGCCAGTGGTGGAGGCGGAGGTGGCGTTATGGTAAACTTTGGAGACAGCGATTTAGGCTCGGGAGCCAATTATAAAAGTGAAGTTTTACATGTAAAAAACGAAGCCAGACAAACTCCGGCAAAAGCAACACCTGACGAAGCAATTCTAACTCAGGAAAACGCAACAACCGACGAGAGTGTTGTGATTCCAACCAAAGAAAAATCTAAAAAACCAACCCCCGTTGTAAAACCTGAAGCTAAACCGATTCCTGAAAAACCAAAAGTTTCCAATTCGACAAACGATGCTTTGTCCAGTATTTTAAAGGGATCGAACAAAGGTGGTGATGGCGATGACAAAGCAGCAGGAAACAAAGGAAAAGCAAACGGGAGTTTAAGTTCTAATGGCTATTATGGAACAGGTGGTTCCGGAGGAGGAACTGGCGGTGGCAACGGAACCGGACATGGCATTGGCACCGGAAGCGGTTATGGTCCGGGAAGCGGCGGTGGCTCTGGTGGCGGATCAGGTTACTCTTTAGGAACCCGAAAAGCATTGTCGAAACCTGCACCAAAATATACTTGTAATGAAGAAGGAAAAGTTGTTGTTGAAATTACAGTGGATCAAAACGGAAAAACAATCAGCGCAACTCCGGGAATTAAAGGAACAACCAATACCGCAAGATGTTTGTTAGATCAGGCTAAAATTGCAGCAATGAATACAAAATGGGACGCTGACAGCGACGCACCCGCAAAACAAAACGGAAAAATTATCTATAATTTTAGTTTGAATTAAAATACGAATTGCACGGATTTACACGAATTAAAAAAGGCTTTCTGATTATTTTCAGAAAGCCTTTTTTTGTGCTTATTTAATTTTTGCGCTTGGTTTGTCATTTCGACCGAAGGGAGAAATCACACAAGAAACTCCGCAAAGAATTTAGTTGTGAAATGTAAGATGTGAAATGGATAATTTAAAATGTGAAATGTGATCTTAGCTTTAACTAAAAGTGATTATCAGCTTGAGCGAAGTCGAAGGCTTTGCCAATTGGAGCGGAGCTTCGACTTCGCTCAGCCTGACAAAGGTTTGTCACAAAGTTGTCATTTCGACCGAAGGGAGAAATCACACAAGAAACTCCGCAAACAAAAGCCAATCTTTGTCGATCAACTAGTGTGATTTCTCCCTTCGGTCGAAATGACAAAAGGCCTCCTTTTCTTTTTTTATTAATGTGATGGTTTTGTATCCCGAAATGGCAAAATTATGGTATTCCTTTTTTTGCGTGAGGGATAGCAGCAAGCTACCGAAGTAGCGCGGATAGCCCGACCGCAATAAAAAAATGGGCGCATCAACGTTATGCTGAATCGCCCATTTTTTTATTGTGGTCACGCCCTAATTGATACTCTTACTTTGGGCTTGTAGCAATTACAAATTTCAAATTGTTCTTCACTCCAATCTGCAGTACATCGACTAAATCCTGAACCTGAAGATTAAACGGAATTCGAACTACAACAGTTTGCTGTTTGTCTGCTCCCATTTTTGACATTAAAGTCGTCTCCAAAGCATCAAATTCAACCGGCACTTTATCGATGTAAAATTTTTTATCTTCGGTAACAGACAAGCTGATGAGCTGTTTGTTTGTTTTTTCATTTGCTTTCGCTTTCGGCAGTGTCATTTTAATAACATTCGGATTTGCAAGCGTTGAAATAATAAGAAAAAACAACAGCAGGAAAAACATAATATCACTTAATGATGAAGTTGCCACCTCGGCATGAAATCTTCTTTTTCGCTTAATAGACATAGCTTATGCTCTTTGAATTATATTGACAAATTCTAATATTTGTTTCTGAATTTTTAAAGCAAAATCATCAATTTTCCCATTCAGCAAATGATAGGCACTATACGCGATAATCCCCACAATTAATCCCGAACCCGAACTGATCATTTTCTCATATAAACCTCCTGAAATATTTCCGATACTAATGTTTTCGGTAACCGAAATGCTATAGAAAATTTTAATTACTCCCGAAATAGTCCCAATAAAACCAAGCGTTGGAGCGATCCCGGCAATAAGTCCCAGGTGTCCTAAACGTCTTTCCATTTCACCAATTTCAATATCGGCCGCACGGTCCATATTAGATTCGATTTCAGCAATTGGTCTTCCAATCACCAAAACACCTTCTTTCAAAATATTTCCGGCTGCAGTATCACTTCTTTCCACAATTGTTCTGGCCAATTCGATATTACCTGCGTTTAGTTTATCCCCAACATCCTGTATTAAACGGCTATCGATTCTGGAAGCTTTGCTAATGTATAAATAACGTTCTATTATGATATAAAAAGTATAAAACAATAAGATGGCAATTGGAATTAGAAAAAAACCTCCTTTTAAGATAAATCCTAAAACAGAGATTTCGGTATTGGGTGCGATTTTTTCGATAACTACGTTAGATGCGTTTGCAATGGTATCTGTTTGTAATTGAATGAAACTAAACATATATTAATTCTTGTTTTTAATAATTAATTCTAAAAAATATTTGAAATTTGCAATAAAGATAATTTTCGCTCTCTTATAAAACTAAAAAAAACGAAAATTATTTCAATTCGCAACTATTTTATCTCAATTCAATGAACTATCAGGAAACCACAAACTGGATGTTTAATCAACTCCCAATGTATCAGCTTCAGGGCGCTTCGGCATACAAAGAAGATCTGACCAATATTAAGTTGCTGGCGGCACATCTAGACAATCCCCAAGATCAGCTAAAATGCATTCACGTTGCCGGAACCAATGGTAAAGGATCAACCTCACACATGCTGGCTTCGGTTTTACAGGAGGCAGGATACAAAGTAGGACTATACACTTCTCCACATCTTAAAGATTTTAGAGAACGAATTAAGATTAACGGTCAGGAAATTTCCGAAGATTTTGTTTGCGAATTTGTAGCCAAACACAAAAGCTTTTTTGAAGCCAATGATATGAGTTTCTTTGAAATGTCTGTTGGATTGGCCTTCGATTATTTTGCCTCAGAAAAAACAGATATTGCTATTATCGAAGTTGGCCTTGGCGGAAGGCTTGATGCGACCAACATCATTACACCCCTGCTATCGGTTATTACAAACATCGATTTAGATCATACTCAGTTTTTAGGAAATACGCCTGCTGCAATTGCCGGCGAAAAAGCAGGTATCATAAAACCTCATGTTCCGGTTATCATTGGAGAATATACCTCCGAAACTCAGCCTGTATTTGTGAGCAAAGCCAAAGAAAATGAAGCTCCAATTTATTTTGCTTCCGATTTAGTTACAGAAGTCTTTCCTTCTGATCTAATTGGCGATTATCAGTTTCACAATAAAAAAACAGTGCAGCAGACCATTGCCATTTTAAATACTCAAAACGAATTTAAGGTCTCGGATGAAAACCTAAAAAAGGGCTTGTTACAAGTGGTAAAAAATACCGGTTTACAGGGAAGATGGCAGCAATTGGGAGAAAATCCAAAAATCATCTGCGATACAGCACACAACAAACATGGATTAGCGGTTGTAATGAAACAGATTCAGAAAGAAATTTTTGAAAATTTGCATATCGTTTTGGGAGTTGTAAACGACAAAGACCTCGATTCGATCCTCCCTCTTTTTCCTAAAAACGCAAACTATTATTTCTGCAGCCCAAATTCCTCCAGAGGTCTGAGCACTGAAATTTTAAATGAGGCTGCTAAAAAGTACGATTTATTGGGAGACAATTATGAGTCCGTAGCACATGCTTTTGCCGCTGCGAAGAAAAATGCCTCAAAAAATGACTTTATCTATGTTGGCGGAAGCACTTTTGTTGTTGCCGAATTGCCTTTAGGATAAACAAAGCCTGATGGAATAAAAAAACTTAAAAAAAATCAATTTAATAACAAATTCATAAACAGCCAGATATAATTTATTTTAAAAAAAGTTCTATTTTTTATTCCATTTTCTTTGCAGAACTCAAAAACTAGCGTATATTTGCACTCGCAATCACAAACGATAGCAACCTAGTAAAATAGGGCGATTAGCTCAGCTGGTTCAGAGCACCTCGTTTACACCGAGGGGGTCGGGGGTTCGAACCCCTCATCGCCCACTTTGA
>NZ_JBLYEG010000040.1:0-5078 GCF_048514875.1 Flavobacterium sp. T12S277
TTAATCGTTAATTAACCACAAAACCTGGTGGTCAATTTGCTCCGGAATCAGGTGGTCAGTTTGCTCCGGAACGGGTGGTCAATTTACTCCGGAATTAGGTGGTCAAATTGACCGGTTTTTCCACACAAGGAGACACCTTCGAATATTAAGTCGAATAGTCAATTGAAACATGTTTGTGATTTTTAGAGTTTGCTGTTCAGCTTTACAACTTGCTCTTTTTCCATTCTTTAGCTGTCAGAATGGCGAAAAGATTCTTGCAATAATCTTTTTCCTTTTGTTTTGTTTGACAAAGGTAAGTGATATTTTTGAGACTTTTTTTTTGGTAACTCAATCACGTTATGTAAGACGACTTAACGTAAATGACTTAAGTCTTTCAAAAAAATAAAATATTGATTTTAAATAAGTTGACTTTTTCCAATTTTCATATTTGTTAAAATCAATCAAAAATATTTAACATAATTTAAGAAATAATTAACATAATCATCTGTCGTAATTTTCAATTTAATTACGTATATGCATAACTCAATTTAGTTATGCAGAATTAAAGAAGTCCTTTTCTTACATTTAAACACTCAAATACAGGTTGCTGATTTCCTGTTCTCGGATTCCAAGATAGATTTTAGTGGTCGAAACATTCGAATGGTTGAATAATTGAGACAGCAATAGCAAAGCTTGGTCACTGTACTTGTTAACCTCCCAGACTCTTCTGCCTAAGGTTTTTCTCATAAAGTGGCTTGAATACTGACCACGTACCTTATATTTGGCAAAAATATCTTTCAGCTTGCTGTTGACATACTGAATGCTGAACGGCTTATCTCCAGAGCGGTTGGCGAACATCAAATCGCTTTCCCCTGCTTTAAGCTCGATAAACAGACGGCTCAAGATGGTCTGCAGTTCTGGGTTGATGGTCACTTTTCTGGTCTTTTTGGTCTTCTTCTCGGTTATTGTGAAGTAATCCTGATTCAACACCTGATTCCAACGAAGCTGGAGAAGGTCAGAAATTCTCAGACCAATGTAAGAACCCGTTGCAATGAGTAGCGCAAATTTCAGGTCATTATCACGCTCCAGTTTCAAAACGATGCTCAGCATCTTTTCCCACTCTAAAAAATCACTTGTTGTCTTTTGTCCTTTTAATGCCATTTTGCTCTATTTTAGTTTCACTTTTCTACCTTAATATATGTATCTGAAAGCGGTCGATTCTTCATATTTCGTAAACCACTGATTTCATTGGGTTTACATGGTCGCTTTCACTTATTGTGAAAAGTGAAACAAATGTCCAGGTCTATTTTGGATTAAGCAAGAAAAATCCTGGATTTCCTGGGCTCACAGCTTTTTTTGTCGTTTTAGAGCACAAAAAAACGAGGTCGTTAGCCTCGTTCTTTGGATTGTATCAATCGTGAAAACTCTGAAAATTCATGGTCGGTAAAATCCTCCCTTTTAAAACTGATTGGCAGTTTGAGCGGTTGTGACTGCAGTACCTGTTTGAGCTGAGAAAGTTTAAGTTTAATTCTCATAGCTTATAGTGTTTGTGCTGTTACTGATAAAATCCCAATCTTCTCCACTCAGACCGTCTTTGGACATGTAGAACAATCCAGCTTTGTATCTATCATAAATACTAACATCGGTTCTGTCGTAGTTGAAGTAGTCCTGAATATCCGTTAGAATCTGCTCATGAAGTTTCTTATCAGCAATGTAGAACACAAAATGATTGTGAAAGCCTTTACGGTTTGTGAACGGCTCGGTTGTAAAGAACAGTCGGATTTCTGTTGATGCTCCGTATTTTTGGTTCAAATAATCATACAGACCGTGCATCTGCTTAAAACAGCTGGTCTTATTGCGGTCCGTTTTGTAGGCTACCGTAAAGAAGAAACTCCAGTCCATCTGCCAAAAGGTATGTTGCAGGCTCTCCTTATCAGCCAGACAGTCAATGAGATTTCTCATAGATTGGTTTTCCTGTCTTAAAGCTTTGTTCTCATCGAACATTATTTCGCTGTCAAAGTATCTAGCATGGTCAGAAGGAAACATTCTCTTCCCGTTTTTCAGGTTGGTTTCAGCAAATAGGTCTTCATTCTTTTTGTAGAATCTGTAAATCGTGCTTTTGCTTGATTTGGTGCTGATTATAAATTTCTTTAAATTTTCATATTTCATTTCTTTGGTTGGTTAGTATCTCGTTATTTGTTAGATACAGGAAGTCCATACAAGGAGGTTAGTCAAGCATCTTTACAATAAATACTAACGAATCTTGAAAAGTGTAGCTTTTTGGCACTTTTTTTTCAAAAATATTTTTTTTGTTTGGTAAATCAGTGTTCCAAAATGAGACACTGGTCAGGGAAATTTGAAAAAATGTAGAGTTTTCACTTGGAACACGGATGCTAGCAGGTGATATAAGTACACAAGTCGGTTATGCGGGGAGGTAATTTGAGGCTTTAAATCGTGGAATTTAGTACTGTAAAAGGCAATATAGGGAGGGAGGATGTTATGAATACTGTCTTTCTATTCTTTTGAGACTTCCTAAGCAGATGCAGGATAACTTGAATTCTATTTTAACAATTTGGTACACTTAAAGTGCTATAAAAGCAAAAGCCACTCCGTTATGGAATGGCTTTTTACCTTCATTTTTAGATTAAATAACTCAAGGAATATATTTTTCTATTTCTACAACATTATCACTTATTGTGTATAAAAAATTTCTCTCATGCCATTTTATGCCATCATGACTTGCTTTGACCATAATTGCATTTTGGTTTGTTTCTTTTATCAAAACATCAATTCCTATAGCACCGATAGAAACAGTACCTTCTTCAATTTCTTTCTTAATGTTATTTTGAAAAATGTCAATTGCCTTTTTAGCCGTAAAATCACTATCATCATCATTGTAAATTCCCAAAGTGGAAAGTTCTCCTTCTGAAGACAAAACGGAAGCATATGGAAAAAATTCTCCTATTTCTTCTAAAAATTTTTGTGCTTGTAAAAGCATTAATTCTATTAAATCATCAAACGTTTTATCATTATTATCCATTAAATATTAATTTTTTAAATTCTTTTATATTTCATCTCTCTAACTTTCAATCATTATGACCTGATTGCATTAGGGTCTGGTGGAGGCGGTGGAGACGGTGTCACACGCTTTGGAAGTTCAGGCTTTTTAACAGCAGTATTATCTATTACTGTCGTAGGAGGAACAACATAAGTATCTATTTTGTAATTACCATTTGTTAGGTTTTTTGATAATTTTGCTCCTTCGTTTATGATTAATCTTGGAATTGCTCCTTTTGCATTTGAAATTACTCTTTGCAATCTTAATTGGGAGGTTTCACCTTGATATTTCACATCTTTAACTTCAACTGTTCCGCCATCTTTTTCAAAAGAATCTGGAACTGTTTTACCAGACTTACCTGTTTTTGGGTCTGTTGCCTCATATGGCTTAGTATTTTTCTCTAATCCATTTTTAGCAAGTTGCTCAGCTTCTGAAGCGTTCCCTCGTGCGAAATTTTTTATTTGTGACTCCGTAAATCTACCGCTTCCTTCTGTTGCTTTTCCAGTTACTTCAGATGTTTTTCCAACTACTTCAGATGTTCTAGCACCAACTTCTGCACTTACCTTGACAATTTCTGCCACACCAAATAGAGGACCTAATTCACAACCTTCTAACTCTCTACCCATTCCTAATTTATTCTCAGCAAAGGCATAAGTTGAGTTATAAGCATACTCCTCTGCGAGTGGGTCAATTGACATAAATCTACCGATTGCCATGTCATAATTTCTCCACTTAAAGCTGTCCCAGTTCAGTCCCAGCTCGTCTTGACGTTCTTGACCCTGAAACTTATACTTATAGTCAGGATGTAAATCATCCATATTATACCCCTTGTGCTTCAATCCAAAGGGATAATAATTACTTTCTTCAACAATTCTAAGAGCATTATTTACAGGATTTCTATCATAACTCAACCTAATATTCCCCAAATGATCTTTGTAATGATACACATATTTTTGATATACATTATCATAGTACCCTTCTGCTGTCGGAAAAAATTGCAAGGTCGGTCTCGACACAACATTCTGACCTCCCGATAGGCTCGAGCGATTCGCTTCCACTGGTGGATCTATTACAGGATCTGGAGTATCAATTGGAGGATCAGTATTTCCCGGATCATCAGGCACCTGCCCACCATAATTGATATAGTTGTACTGAAAACCATCTAGATAATCTGTTTTCGTTACAGTTTCGTTCGCGCTAACTATTTTCTCCAGTTTTTGACCCGCTGCGTTGTAAATATAGACAATCGTGCCATTTGTTCCAAATGTAATTTTCTTGGGTAAATTGAGTTGGTTGTATTGTATTTCGGTGATGTTTTTGTTTTTATCGGTAATCATGTTACCGTTGGCATCATATGTAAAATCAACATCTGTTTTATTACCATCCTTAAAACCTTCATTATCGTTTCCGGCAGGGCTGTCGGTTACTTTGGTCAGCCGGTTCGAATTTTCATTCAAATAACCATAAGTCAAATCATCGATTTGAAAAGCAATAGATGGTGCATCACTGGCTCCGTAGCGTTGCAAGGATTTAATATTTCCGTTTTTATCGTAACTCAAACTTTCATTATAGGCTCCTGATGCCGCAATAGCGTCATTTGGCTTGCTGTAAATTGCACTAGTCAAACGATTCAGTTTGTCGTATTGATACCCATAAGAACGTTTGGTCACATCGGTGTTGGTCTTCCAAGTGGTTTCTGAAATATTTCCATTGTACAAGGCCTGTACCTGTGAGTTGCCCGGCTGTTTGTCGTAATTGATTTTAAAGGCAAACAGATCCACCGGGTCTGTATCTGGCTGAAGGTTATCTACATTATTAATTTCAGTGAGCCAACCTCTGATGTTGTAGCTATAGTGTACCTTCTGTAGGGGATTTGCTACGCTGTTTCCTACATTTTTAACGATCAGTTGTCCCAAATCATCATAGGTATTGCTTGCTAAAACTTCAACTGTTCCTCCGTTTACCTGATGGGTATGGGTCAGCAATCGGTCCTGAGGCGAATAGGTAAATTCTTCTTTTACCGTCAGCTCCGTATCTCCGG
>NZ_JBLYEG010000041.1:0-5037 GCF_048514875.1 Flavobacterium sp. T12S277
TAGCTGTATATTTGCACTCGCAATCACAAACGATAGCAACCTAGTAAAATAGGGCGATTAGCTCAGCTGGTTCAGAGCACCTCGTTTACACCGAGGGGGTCGGGGGTTCGAACCCCTCATCGCCCACTTTGAGGGATTACCGAAAGGTTTTCCCTCTTTTTTTTGTATATAAGATATCCTTTTTCCTCCATTTTACTGGCATTACGAGAAAATATATCCAACATTGTAGGTGTTCGATATATACCCTCTTGGTAGTATAAGTTGCCATCGAACACCATGTTTACAAACTCACGTTTTTGAAGAGTGTTTGCACTGCTATAGACATGTCGTACATCACCCAGCAAATCCAAGTTACTATCCAGAATTTCGAAAGCTTTCCCATGATTTTTACTTAGTCTCTCTATTGCACCAGTAAGTGTCAGAATATGATCGCTGTAAGTCGAGTACCATCTTTCATAAGTATCCTTGTTTATTTCATCCTTAAACCATTTTTCTTCCACCGCATTTAATCGCTCTTGTATTTCTGCGAGTTCATGCTTTTTGTCTAAGGCTTTTTTCTGGTTTGCCTTTACTTCCTGTTCAATTGATAAGTAACTTCCATTTCTGATCTCCTTAATTTGTCTTTCAGGAACACTCATCAAATCACAGGCGTTTAAAAACTGCTCATGCGATTTTATCGCACTTATATTGTTATGCTTTGAATGCTTGCATTTATAATAGTAGAAGTATTTACCAGATTTACCACGTGAAGGCGCACCAGTCAATGGAGTTCCACAATGGCATTTTACAACACCCCTCAGTGGTATTTCATCATCAACGGTTACTTTTATCTTATCAGCCTTTTTCATTTTGGACTGTACCATTGTCCATGTAGTCTTATCAACAATTGGCTCATGAATAGCAGGGAAAAGACCTCCCGGCAAATCCTTAAATTGCTCAACCTTTACAAGCCCTGCATAAACAGGATTTGCCAGTACACGGTCAATAGCCATGTTCCCTTTTCTATCAAAACCAGACTGATAGGCCATTTCTTTGATTTTGTATAAGGGTACATCACGGAGAAACATCTCGTAAATTGATTGAACAATTTTAGCTTCTGTCTCATTTACTTCAAGATGGCGCTGTTTTCCTTCACCAACCTTGCTGTAGCCAAAAGGTTTCTCTCTGGTAAGGAAACGCCCTTCTTTGGCACGGGCAGTATAGAGTCCTCCACGAACTTTGATGCTCCTGTTGATATTGTCTTCTTCAGCTAGCAGTAATTGTAATCCTGCCCTGAAAAAGCTTCCAGGCGTATCATAATCAAAGATTATTCCTTCTGTAACGCTGATAATCTGGATGCCGTATTTTTTTTGGAATTGTTTCACCAGATTCATAGCTTCCCCTGCATCCCTGCTGAAACGATCAAGCTGATCCACAAGAAGGTAGTCCACAGATTTGTAATGTTTGGCAATAAATGCCTGAAGTTTTATAAAATCCGGGCGATCAAAAGTCTTGGCACTTTTACCTCTATCTATAAAAGAATCCACCAACTGAATATTGTTATACTGCAAATATTGATCTGTATACAATTCCTGTCTTTCAATTGAGCCATTGCTTTGTCCCAACTGGCTAAATCTTAAATATCTAATCGCCCTCTTCATATAATTCTTTTAATGTTAATGATACAATAATTTCAATCATTAAATTTACGAATTTTTGTTCTTTTTCTCTTTCTAAATCTTCATATATTTTTGATTTAATTTCATCATTTTCAAATAGTTCCTCCTTTAAAACTTCCATAACACACATTATTAAATTAATTTCGACACTGCGGTTCTCACAGTCTTACAACAAACTTAAAACGCAATGATTTATCTCTGCTATTTACTGTGTTATATGGAAGAGAATGACTGCATTTGGCTTTATTAAAAGTTTAAAACAATGGAAAATATTTATTTTTTAAGATGCTTTATTTCAAATTCCTCTGTTATCTGAATAATCTTTTTGGATAAAATAACTAATTCTATTGTCTGCTTTTCCAGCTTGTACAGATATGCCGAAGCTTTCTTTTCGGAAAATTTTTGATATAGAATCTTGACAACCTGATTGTAATTTACCCCGATTGCCCTAAACTGGCTGTAGAAAGAAGTCAGGCGCATATAATAGTCCATTGTCGCTTTATCGATCTTAATTGTTTTGATACTTTTTTGAAAAATGCACGCCGTCATAAAGTGTGCCATTACATTCATTCCAGACTGTTCAAACAGGGACAGGAAGCGGGCATTTTCTTCTGCAGTAAGACTGATGGAATAGCGGTGGACGGCGGGATCTATTTTGGAAGGTCTGCCTCCTTTATGACTATTGATTTTGCGGTTATTTTCCATAGCTATTATTTCTTGTGCCTTTTAAAAAATTTAAAAAGCAATAGTAGCTTATTACTTGCAGTGACAATCGGATATGGAAGGATTGGGTAGCATTTGGCTTATACTGTCCAACTTTGAATTATGCATCTGACATTTGAAAGCAAAGCAAAGCCAAGTAAAGCCATTGGAGGACACTTTGGAATAACGCTCCGTTTTCGAGATTAATTTTCCGAAAACGAAAATTATGCTACACAAAGAAACAGTCAGCCAAGAGATGTGGGAACTGCTCCAAATGCTGATGAAAGATGAAATGCTGAATGATTTTAATCTCGTCGGCGGGACTTCGCTGAGTCTTCAGATCGGACACCGTTTAAGTATTGATATTGACTTGTTCACTGTAAAGGATTTTGATGTCCTGGCCATGTTAAGCCACCTAAAAAAATCACATTCTACTTTAAAGGTCGAAAATATAGATACAAATACGCTAATGATAAAAATAGGCAGTATAAAGGTTGATATCCTAACCCATAAATATGCCTGGCAAAGACCCGTACAGACAATCGAAAATGTGAGGTTAGCATCCATACTGGACATCGGAGCGATGAAACTTCATGCAATCTTTCGAAACGGCACAAGAATTAAGGATTTTGTAGATATGTATTTCCTTTTAGATCATCACCCGCTGAAGAAGTATTTGGAATCTTATCAAAGAAAGTACAATGGAGATCCTGCCTTAGCTCTTGTTGGATTAACTTTTTTCGACAACATTATAAAAGAATTTGGCGTTAAGATGCTCAAAGGTAAAGAACACAAATGGTCAAAAATATCAGACAGATTAAAACAAGCTTCGCTAAATCCTGCCAAGGACTTTGCAATACCTAAAATACCTCCTCCAAAAAGGAGCAAAGGAGGAGGATATAAGCGTTAAAGGCTTGGTTAATTAAAAACAATTCATTAAATTTAATGCTATGAATCTAAAAGATAAAACGCCGGCACCTGATTTTGAATCCAGCTTTTTTTGGGATACAGATATAGACAAGCTTAACTGGCAGAAAGCTTATAAGGCAGTTATTGCCCGTATCGTAGAACGTGGCGGTCAGCAGGAAATAGATGAGCTTGTGCGTTTCTATGGATATGATAAAGTAATTAAGGCAGTCCGTGACGAGATTTATTTTCTCCCCAATTATGCCATTGATCGAGCTTTAAGATTCTTTCCTGAACTTAAAAAGGAAGAATTGTACTGTTACCTGAACCGTAAGGACAAGCCGTATCACTGGATATAGTACTTCGGACAGGCAGGACATTTAAATTTTGTACTACATCCCTAACTTGGGTTTTCTTGATTTATTTATTGCCTGTTCCTTAATCCTACGATTGATTGAGCGCAGTATTGTTAGACTGGCTTGTTCGCTGGCTTAGTGATTTGTTTTGGCTGGGACTCTCAACAGCCCCCTCAGGATTATTTACATGGCAAAAAACCGTTTTTACCGGGCCAATCAGATCCGAAGGCTTTTGAGGCTCTTTTTCATTTTCCTCAATTTTTATAAACAATAGCCTGCCCAAGAGTTTTCCCAATTCTGATTTGGTCGGATTTTTAAGCTGTCTCAGAAAATTCGACAGAAAATTGAAAATCACGTCTCCGCTTTTATCTACCTGCATAAAGGGCCTTTTCTCACTTTGGTTACCTTTTTTAATTTCTTTCTTTTTTTCGCCTTCAGGTTTTGGTGGTGTCAACGGCCTTTTCTTATTTTCCTGAAGTTCTTTTTTTGCGTCTTCCTTTTTCATGATTCCTGATTTTGCGACAGAAGCCACCCATTTGGCTTATACATTTCCTATTGCGACACTTCGTGGCTTTAATTGGCTGAATGTGGCGGGTATTGAATTGCCGAGGCTTTGAACGGGTTGGATTTTATATTTTTAATAAGCATTTAAACGAGAAATAATAAAAAGAAAACCAAAGTAGTGCGGGATAGCTTGGCCAGCCAAAAGACTACGGCATAATATCTTGCTCGTCCCTCACAAGCCACCCTTCGGGACTTATTCCGTTTCCTTTTGGCCGATCTGCATCCCGTCCTTTCAAACTGCTTTCTTTTTCTTTTTTCCGTTTTTCTGTTTTCTTTGGAAAAATATTATTTTTCTTGGTTTGTCTATAGGTTCACTCATTCTTGTGAGCCTTGGCAGAAATGTGTCTGCAAAAATCTAAGGATTTGCATAAAAGCATTTTTAAAGTTTTAAAAGCATTTATATTTAATGTTTCGTTTTTGCAAAGTATGCAAAACTGCTATATGCTTATACAATTGAATACCCGCATACACAAATACATGATTACGTAATTGCATATATACATGCTTACCTGTCTGCATACACAAATTATATAGCTATGAATTAATCATTCCGATAACACCACTACAGGTCTATCTTAAATAACAATTTATAATTATGCTTGTACAGTTAAGAAAACATAGACTGTATATCTCTAAAATAAATAAGTTAAAAGTCATTCCAAAAAAAAAGGCATCAAGCCCTTTTCATTAATAATGCCATATGTAATAATGTGTTCATCAGAACACGGCATCCTAAGTTATATCCAAATAAAAAATGAAAAATATTATGATGAACCAAAAAAATATTGAAACAAGCGTTTGTGAGACGAAATTAAAGGGCATAAGAAGTCAATCGGAAGATTATTGTCATC
>NZ_JBLYEG010000042.1:0-5023 GCF_048514875.1 Flavobacterium sp. T12S277
TTTTAATCGTTAATTAACCACAAAACCTGGTGGTCAATTTGCTCCGGAATCAGGTGGTCAGTTTGCTCCGGAACGGGTGGTCAATTTACTCCGGAATTAGGTGGTCAAATTGACCGGTTTTTCCAGACGTAGAATTTAAAAATGAATTAAAGAAGCACCTTAATATTCTAAAAACTTTTGACATCGCCGATAATTGGAGTTGTGAAGAAATTTCTATTGGTAAATGGGATGCCCAAATTCAAAAAGAGTTAGAAGAAAGTGATTTAATAATTTACATGTTATCCGCCAATTTCTTTTCTTCTAAATACATTTTAGAGCAGGAGGTCCAAAAAGGAATGGATTTGATTAACGTTAATCCTAAAAAAAATATTTTATGTGTTATTGTCAGTAGTTTTACAGGGTTGGACAAATTGAAAAATGACTCCAGCGATCCAAGTGAATTGAAGGATTCATTATTAAAATTGACAGAGTATCAGTATTTGCCCTATGGTAACGTAAAAAATAATGTTACAAATCAAGATGAGGAAAAAATCATTCCTTTAAAAGATTACGCTCGGATTTACAATATAGAAACTGCATTAGAGCAAATAACTTCAAAAATATTAGAAGTGGTACGATAATAAATTAATAACGGGCAATCAAAGCCGTCTCTTTCCTAGTTCGTCAGTACCAGTCAGTCGTTTCTTCTTCAATTCCCGTGCACCGCCTAAAAAATTAATTTTTCGAAAAACGTCAAAACAGGTATCAAGTGTTCGATTTCTGTCCCTGAAAGCCCACACAAAGACAAACAACGCCACTGTAAGACAGTGGCGTTTTTTTTATTATCTTTTTCTTAGCAAATTTCTGAATTATTTTTTTATTCCAAAAAATATATAAACCTCAAAATATTCTTTTTGAAACTTTATAGTACATTGCGTACTCAATATAATAAATATGATATGCGTTATGCAACGAGTATATATAAATTATGAGTTATAAAAAAATATTCCTAGAGATGAAAGTAAAATTACACAGGCAATACAGACTTAACTTCTACTACATATTTTTGATTGTTCTAATAATCTCTTGTAATAATCAAAATCAATCAAATAAGTCTAAACCAACTGAAAGTGAAATTGGCAGTACAAAATTAAAATTCACCTCCGGAGTACGTTCAATTTTAGAAGATAGTAAAGGAAATATTTGGTTTGGGAGTTACAATGAAGGAGTGTGCTTGCTTAACAATGGCAAGCTCCAATATTTTACTACAGAAAACGGATTAAGTCACAATCAGGTCAGGAATATTTATGAGGATAAAAATGGTATAATTTGGTTTGAATGCGGGAGAGGGTTGAGTACTTATAACGGAAAAGAATTAACTACATACAAAGAACGAAATTACAACTCAAAGAACGAATGGCAGGTAAACGAAAGTGATCTTTGGTTTAAAGGGGATGAAATTAAGGGCTACAATAAACTTGAAAAATATCCCGGGGTGTATCAATATGATGGACAAAAGCTTTCCTATCGCGTGTTTCCTGTTACACCTAAACCTGAGGATGGTTTCAAATATTACATTTCAACACCCTATGTTAAAAGTAAAAATGGAACAATTTGGTTTGGAATGTACGGTGCCGTAATCGGTTATAATGGCTCCAATTTTAAAATAATAGACAATGAATATCTTGGACTAAACGGACCAACTGGATTTTTACATATACGTAATATAATGGAAGACAGCAAAGGAAACCTTTGGATTGGCAATAACGGCAACGGTGTTTTAAAATATGACGGGAAAAAAGTGATCAATTTCACAGCACAACAAAAATTAAAAAAAGAGGACACCAAAGGCAATTCTCTTGAGAGAGTTTTCTCCATTGGAGAGGATACTTCAGGAAATATTTGGTTTGGAACTGTAGGATCTGGTGTATGGAGATATAATGGTAATTCTGTGAAAAATTTTGCCAAAGATGACGGACTTGCAAGTAGACATATTTGGACTATATATAAAAGCAAACAAGGAGAATTGTGGTTTGGAGGAGCAAGTCCAAGTGGTGTATATCTATTCAATGGTATTTCTTTCCAAAGAAAATATTAGAACAATCACAAATACAATTTAACCAATATACTTCATTTTATATTTTTAAAAAATGTTAAAACAGGGATTAAGTGTTCGATTGCAAACCCTGACAGCCCACAAAAAACTCCTTAAGCAATTAAGGAGTTTTTTTTATGCTTACTTTTTCTTCGCAAATCACCGCTGTTGATCAATACAAAAAATTACATTTACACGATTTCCTTAACAGCCTCAACAAACAAGTCGATTTCCTCGAAAGTATTGTAATAATGTGGAGATGCCCTGATGGCCCACTCTACTCCTTTTTCATCAAAATCAATAACAGCAAAATTTCGAAAACTAGGTACAACGTTGATTTTTCTCTTCAGCAATTCCTCAACGATAAATCCCGGCTGTGAATCTTTAACGGTAAAAGTAACCAATGCACCCAACTCAGGTCCCTTATCCAAAACCCTAATCTTAGGATTTTTTGACAATTCATTTCTCATATGTTTTGACAACAGTTGTATCTGCTGCCAAATTTTATCCTCCCCTATATTCAAACAATACTCAATCGCCACTTTACTTCCCAAAACAAGCGCATAAGCAAACTCCCAATCTTCAAAACGTCTGGCACCGGGTTGTGGTTTGTACTCATCTTTTTCAATCCAGTCGGCACCTCTCATATCAATAAATAATGGCTCAAGCCCGGATTTTAAAGCTCTATCCGAAATATAAAGAAAACCGGTACCTCGAGGACCTCTTAAAAACTTCCTGATGGTTATACTCAAAAAATCACATGCTAGTTCTTCAACATCCAGCTTCATCTGACCTGCAGACTGACAAGCATCGAGAATGTACCAGGTTTTATCGCTATGTTCTTTTGCATAACGACTGTATATATCACCTATGCTTTTAACAGACTGAACCAAGCCCGAATTCGTAGGAATATGTGTTATCGCCAATAATTTTGGCTTAAGAGCAAATAACTTCTCTTCTAAATCATGCAGATCTACACCGCCGATTTCTGCATTTTTTATTCTTATGATTTTTATTCCAAATCTTTTCTGACATGAAATAAACTGAATCTGATTCGAAATAAAATCATCATTATCCGTCAATATGATATCACCAGGAGAAAACGGGATAGAAGACAATGCACGGGTATAAGAATCTGTAGCACTTGCCGTAAAAGCAATATTCGAGGGATTACAATTAACCAGCTTCCCGGCCTGCACATAAAATTGTTGAATTTCATTTGCTTTTAAAGCAGCTGCTTCGTAGCCCCCTATTTCAGATTCTAACTTTATATGTTCCAAAACTACCTGCGTTACCACGTCCGGCATAAGACTTGCTCCCGCATTGTTTAAATGACTTACATTTTTACAACCTATAGTTTCATTTCTAAATCTTTCAATTTCACTTCGCGAAAAAGCACTTTGCATATTTTCCATTAGTTTCATTTTTTACTATTCAACATCATTTTTAAACTCTGCTATACATTCTATTTCAACCAAAGCATCATAAGGCAATCCTTTTACTGCAACAGTACTTCTGGCCGGACGGTGTTCACCAAAACACAAAGCATAAACTTCATTCATTCCTGAGAAATTCCCCATATCCGTTAAAAACACATTTACTTTTATAACATGGTTAAGCGTAAGTCCGGCTTCCTGCAAAACAGCCTGAAGATTTTTAATAACCCTGTGCGTCTGTCCTTTTACATCGGCAATCTCAATTTTCATACGCTCAGGCTTAATTGGTGTCTGGCCGGAGCAGTATAACAAATTACCACTTTGTATAGCATGCGAATAAGGCCCAATTGATTTTGGAGCATCCTTTGAAAAATGTACTTTCATCTCTTTTTATATTAAATATTACCATACAAAACTACTCAGGATTCTCTGCTTTATTTCTGCAAATGAACACGATAAATGACTGATTTGATTTAATTTTACAAGAAAAACGGGCAAAAAATGCAAACACTAGACGAATACGACAAAAAGCTTTTGCAATACATGCAGGAGAATAATAAAATGACCGCACAAGAACTTGGAGACTTAGTAAATTTAAGCAGTTCGGCAGTACAAAGAAGGCTAACAAGATTAAGAGAAAACAAAATAATAGAGGCAGATATCTCCATTATAGCACCAAGTGCCCTAGGACTCACCGTTACCTGCATAGTGGATATTATTCTGGCGGATGGAAATTCAAAAGCCTTAGAAAAATTCAAAGCCTCCATGCGAAAATGCCCTGAAGTCATGCAGTGTTACTTTGTAACCGGCACCTACGATTTTGTCATTATTGTAAATGCAGAAAACATGCAGCACTACGAATCATTCGCTAAAAAATGGCTTATGGACAACCCAAATGTCAAACATTTTTACACTCATGTCATAATGGATAAAGTAAAAGTTGGCTACAATCTGACTATTTAAACTGATATCGTTTTATCAAAAACCAGATCCGCACAAAAGCAGCCAAAAAATTCAAAAATACAATCCTGCAAAACAGACGATTTCAGGCACTTTTTTTAGTCCAGACAACCAAAGGTCATTATACCGCACAAAAATAAAACTAAGCCGCTAAAACAATCAAAATAACTATGGCGTTCCCCTCCGGGTCGGGCTGTCCGCTAAATCTTTTGCGATAAAAGTTTTCGGAGATTATTAGAAGACCAAAGGTATCGCAAAAGGATACCGCTGCCATCCCTAACGCAGTTTACGGCAAAAAGAAGATTACTCAAAGGATACAACCTAAAATAAAGAACAAACACAAAAAAATCCGTTCTAATCCGCGTTTTCGCATAGCGAATCAGCACAATCCGCGGTCTGTTTTTTAACCGCAAAGTGCGCAAAGTATTACGCAAAGCACGCAAAGGTCTTTACCACTCAAAACCGCTATAAAACAAAAAACCCTGTTTCGATTAGAAACAGGGTTTTTAAAAAGAAAGGCGACGACATACTCTCCCACATAACTGCAGTACCA
>NZ_JBLYEG010000043.1:0-5009 GCF_048514875.1 Flavobacterium sp. T12S277
TCTTTCTCCTTCCAATCTTTCAATGAGCTTCGCATATTTTGCGGGGTGCAAATGTAATATCCGTTTTCCATTCTCGCAAGCTTTTTTTGAATTTTTATTTGAAAATTTCTTTTCGTTTTGATTCTCTTTCTTGCCAGTATTTCGGTGAACGTCTATCGCTGTTGCGGGTGCAAAAGTAGACACTTTATTCGCTTTCACAAGCTTTTTAGTGAAGTATTTTTGATGTTTTTGAAAACTTTTTGTTAACACTCTGATAACACCACTTTTAGAAATTAAAGTAATTTTAGTTTTGAAAGGTTTTTCTTTAGTGAATTAGTTTCAATACTACACCTGCCTTTGAAATACCCCTATTTTACTGGTCTCGCAAAACAAACCCGACAGGTTTTGAAAACCTGTCGGGTTTAAAAGGACGCTGTGTTTTTATTTTTGGGGGTGTTTTCTTTTGAAAACCTCCACCCTAGCCCCGATAGAAGTGGAAATCCTTTTGCTTTTTCCTTTAAAAAGCAAAAGATTGAAACGAATAGCGGGAGATGGCTTCTAAAAACTTCAAATTCCAAAATCCAAATTCCAAACTTGATGGCTTCAACTTCGCTCAGCCAGACAAAACATCTCTTATTATATTTTCGCTTAGCTGGGCAAAAATTACTCTTATATATAGGTAGACAAAAATAAACCCGACAGGTTTTGAAAACCTGTCGGGTTGGTACTATATATATAAGTAGGTATTTAATTTAAACTATCGATAACTTCTTTTGCAATACGAATACATGCGATCATCATTGTTTTTGCAAATAAAGATAATCGGTAGTAGTACTCACATCACGTAATCGAATTTGAGAGTTATTAAACTCAAATAACTTCCAGCTGCGATTCAATTTACTTAAGGGTTCTGAATTGAACTCTATTTTAACCTCTCTAACTCCATTCTGTAATGTACTTTCCCATTGACCCGTTTGTGACACCCCTCCTTTAGTAGCAACTACAGATTTGTCACTTTTAAAAACAAATGAATAATCAACATAAGTGGATGTCTTTTCTGAGTCATCAAAAAAATAAGGTATTACCCAGCCCCCCTTTGTTATCGTTTGTGAAAAATCAAGTGTTACAATATTATTTTCAGGAGCATTGTCAATTGCATATTTAATTGCATTTTCGAATTCTAAGTTATTAGAGATTGATTTTGTCTGATTATTGTAATCCGCTATGGTAATTGGATATTTTAATGAAATATACTGACTGCTATTCAAATTTTTTATAAAATTGAAAAAGGTCTGATCGCTAACAATCGAAACAGCACTTGCAATTTGATTTGCGCCGTTATAACTATTAATCGTTATAGGGTAGTTTATGTTTAGTCCATTAATTTTGGATAACAAGTCAGGATGAAGATTCCAGTAGTCTATTAAAGTATTGAAGTCAGATTCAGTCGGAATGTTTTTTTCAATATAATTATAGTACACCATCATTACGGGGAAGTCTATTTTTACAATATCGTCATCATACGTACTTGCATTTATATTGTCTGTTACTTTTTTATAATCGGCAGTAGTATTTATGGCGATTTTTGCATTATTAACAGTAACCGTATAAGGGAGTTTGATCGTGCAATAACTAGACCTGTCGATTACATTATCCTGCACGGTTTGAACCATTGCAACCCTTTGCAAATAAGTCGTAAGAGGCGAAACATTTGTAACTGTTCCCTGCGCGTTATTATCTTTCTCATCCATTTCGCTTTGACAAGACAGCAAGAACAAGAAAACCACTATTGATAAATATTTTTTCAAGGGGAACATATTTATATTTTTACAAAGGTAACAAAATTAAAGAAACTGTTTTTTTAATAAATCCTCTCCAAGGACTTTCATTCGATTCTACAAAACATTAATTATCAACAGAAAACAACACTTCCTGTTTGTATAAAACAATCGGCTTTGCTTTTACCCTACTTAAACCAAAAACAAATACTTTTGCAAGGTAACAACTGAAAAACCAAATGTCACAAAAAAACCAATCAAATACTTGCGATGAAATAATCTTTTCGACTTTTTTTAAAAGTCAGGTAAAAGCGCTTCGCAATTTTCTCTTTTACAAATTTGGCAATATCGATCAGGCGGAAGATTTAGCTCAGGAAGCATTTGTAAAACTTTGGCAAAATTGTGCTTCAGTGCCTCTTGAAAAAGCAAAGTCATACCTATATACTATTGCAAATAACAGCAGCCTCAACGCAATTGCACATCAAAAAGTTGTTTTGAGGTACGAGAAAAACTTCACTGGCTTAGATAAAACAAATGAAAATCCGGAATATATTCTGGAGGAGAAACAATTTCAAACTAAGCTTTTGAAAGCCATTGAAAATTTAAACGAAAAACAACGTATCGCTTTTTTGATGCATCGAATTGACGGAAAAAAATACAGCGAAATCGCCTTACAGCTTAATATTAGCGTGAAGGCTGTTGAAAAGCGTATTCATCTTGCTTTGCTAAGCTTACGCAAAGAAATTGATTTATAGAAGTAGGGTAAATTTAGATTCAATTGTTTTAACAACATAATACCAGTGTAATGAAAAAAAATCGCTTATTAGCAAAATGGCTTAACAATGATTTATCTCAGGATGAATTAGCTGAATTTGAAGCAAGTCCCGATTTTGAAAAATACCAAAAAATAAAGAATTATACTGATCATTTGGAAGTAGATGATTTTGATGAGAATAAGATGTTGTCTAATATCCTCAATCAGAAAAAAGAAACTCCAAAAGTAATTCCTTTATACAAAAAATGGATGTTTAAAGCTGCCGCTGTATTTGTGTTAGCGCTCGGAATTACGTTTGTTATGAAACTTTTTGTCCCTCAGACTCAAACCGCAAATTTTGGAGAGAAAACCTCTTTTTCATTGCCTGATAACTCTGAAGTTGTGCTAAACTCCGGTTCTGAAATAAGTTACAAAAAATGGAACTGGACCAATAACAGACACCTTGAATTAAAAGGAGAAGCCTATTTTAAAGTTGCCAAAGGCCGACGATTTGAAGTACAGACCAGCCTGGGGAAAGTATCAGTTTTAGGAACTCAATTTAACGTTAAAGTTAGAAAAAACAAGTTTGATGTCGTTTGTTATGAAGGACGCGTAAAAGTAAATTATGCAAACACTCAAATTGTACTAACCCACGGACAAAGTGTTAATTTTGAAAACGGCAAACAAGTAAAATTGAATGTAAGATCATTGAAACCAGAGTGGATTGACAATCAAATATCTTTTTACCAGGAAAATATCCGGGCAATATTAGACGAGGTTGAAAGACAATACAATATTACAATTGAATTGAACACAAAAGATACGGTCTCTTTATTTACCGGAAAATTACCTGCGAAGGATTTAAACACAGCCATACAAATTATTAGTACAACCTATCATTTAGAGGCTAAAAAAGTCTCGAAAAATAAAATAATTTTTGACGAAAAATAAATGTCTCTCCCCAAACAATTTCATTTTTTGTTTTTTCTGTTTTTCCTTGTCCTGAACGGCTTCGCTCAAGACAAAGGAAAACCTGTGCCTTTTAAAAAAATTATTGCAGCTATAGAAAAACAACATCATGTAAGTTTTAATTACACGGAAGACAATATTACCAACCTACAACTAAACCCTCCTAAAGGATCTCTTACTTTAGATCAGAAACTACAATATCTTACAGAAAAAACCAATCTGTCATTTGAAAATATCGAAAACCAATTCATTAATATTTATAAAAATGATACTGAATCGGAAATGATTTGTGGTTATGTTTTTTCTACTGATCATAAAAAACCTATTGAAAACGCCAATATTAACCTGCTTAACAAAACTCAAACTACCACTGATTCTAATGGTTATTTTGAGTTTAAAAAAGACCTTAAAAATACATTCCTAATCAGCCATATTGGCTTTATAACCAAAAAAATTGTCATCAGTAATTCCTCATCCAAAAACTGTCTGCAAATAACATTAGAGCCTGAAATCACAGAACTTCAAGAAATTAAAGCCAGTGCTATTTTAGCTTCGGGGATTTCAAAAAGTACAGATGGATCTTTTGAAATTAAACCTAAAAAATTTGGTATTCTACCCGGACTTATAGAGCCTGATGCTTTACAAACCATGCAGCAAATTCCGGGTGTAAACAGTCTTGACGAAAGTGTATCCAGCATCAATGTACGTGGTGGTACGCACGATCAGAATTTATTTTTGTGGAATGGAATCCGAATGTTTCAAACCGGGCATTTCTTTGGTTTAATATCCGTTTTTAATCCCAATCTGGCACATACCATTTCTATTTATAAAAACGGGAGCTCTGCCTTTTACGGCGAGAGTGTATCTAGTGTAGTAGCCATTTCCTCTACTCCTGAAACAACCGAAAAAAATACGTTTAACGCAGGAATAAATATGATAAATGCCGATATTTATGCAAAGTACAATCTCTCAAAAAAGAGTTCTATCGAAATTTCGGCGCGTAAATCGATTACCGATTTTGTAGAAACACCTACCTACAAAGAATATTTTAATAAAGTATTTCAAAATACTACGATCACAGACTTTTCAGACAAACAAAATATAGATTATCGCAGTGATAAGAAATTTGACTTTTATGATGCTACATTAAAATATGCGCACAAAATAGGCGATAAAGATCAAATCATACTCGATTTAATTACCATTAAAGATAATCTGGAAGTTTTTCAAAGTGCCACTGTATACAATATGAACAAATCGGAAAACAATGTTTTACGCCAACAAAATTATGGTGGAAATTTGTCGTGGAAAAGGAACTGGAACAACTATAATACAACTAAAATCAATATTTACAATTCTGCTTACGAACTTTTGGCCAACCAAAAAACTACTTTTGGAGATCAGTGCAAATTCCGGTTATATTGATCACCCCATTCCGTTTTAAAGTGAGCACCTGATTCCAGTTCAAAATGACCACCTAATTCCGGAGCAAAATGACCACCTCCGTTTTGATTAAAAACTATATTTTT
>NZ_JBLYEG010000044.1:0-4679 GCF_048514875.1 Flavobacterium sp. T12S277
TGTTTCATAGAAATTAGCATTAGGATCAGTCATCATTTCTTTCCATTTCGGATTTTCACGAAACTCTTTCAATTTTTGCTTTCCAATCTGAGATTGCGCAATCGACAATTGCAAAAAGAACAACAATAGAAATAATATAATAGTAGGTTTTCTCATTTTATAATAAATTTTAGGATTGGTTATCTCTCTTAAGGTGGATAAAATGTAAATTAACTTTTTCTACAGTTTTTGTTCGTATGACACCTATTTTACTTACCCAGATACCCCCTGTGTAACTGATTATTCCAGTGAAAATGTCTGGGTTATTAAGCTGCAACGGAATTTTTTCTTTACCACAAACAAAAGCAAGGCTCCGCGTGTGAATTGAAAAAAATTGATGGCGAATTTTTGTAGATCTTTTTTTCCATTCTTTAAAGTCCTTAAGATCTCCATCAAGGCTATCTTCGGCGGTAGCAAAGCAAACCGTGCCAGCTGGAGTAAATACTACATTCCATTTTTGGTCAATCACTTGATCTATTACATAAGGAACTCCCTTATTACTGCAATTTTGGCTGTTGACAAAATTCATCTTCATTAAGGTTGATTCTTATATTCAGTTTTTCCTTTCGTTGTTTAGTTTTATCCAGGCTTGTATTATGCTTAAGCTCTCAAAATCACTTCTACTAAAGCAATCTGAATATTTTTTCTTGTAAAGTCTTCTCCATTGCTCTTGAATTTCACGATGAGCCCAATAAGATTTTCGCAAAACTAAGAGAAAGTAAAGATGCTTTGTTCATGATCCTTTCCAGCTCTCAAAGACTTGATCCATCTTTTTAATTAAATAGTCAGCTTTAATATCCTTTTTGTATAAAAATGCCTCTTGGGCTGTATTGGGAAATTCTCGGATATAGTCTTTATAGAGGCTGTCTAATGCATCAGAGTCTTTATTTTTTTTTAATTAACGATTCCAAAAAAGTATAATACGCCCTTAATTCCTTTGAGTCGTTTACATGACAATCTTCCCTATTTTCTACCAAAAACAACACTGCATTCAGTTTTTTAAGTATCCGCTGTGGGATGACTGTAATGATCTGCCGTTTTCTGTAGTTCAGTACTAAAATTCTGTTTGGGAGAATTCTAAGAAACTATTCCAAATAAAATAAATAACATACTATCCATTTCCCTATTTTGCAGAATTCTACAAGTTGTTTTAACTAAAAAATTCATGTTTTTTTACTTTACATTATTTCATTTCTTAACATGTTTTTTTGGGGTCGTATTTAAAACATTAACAACACATTGTACTTTGCAAAGGTATAGTGGTTCAGAAATAAATTAAAACAAAACACATAGAAATAATTCTACAACAATATAGTATTATCTCTATAAAACAAGTAAGAACCGATATATTTTATATAAAACTCAGTTATCTCTCACTTAAGATTATAGTTAATTCGTTCCTTTTTATTTTTTATAAGATAGTATTGCAATAAATGCTAAAAATATGTGACAAAACTAGTAAGCGAAACGAATAAACTTTTTTTTAATAATAACTTTTAAATAGTTAAGTAAATCTCTAACAAAACTCAAAAGTTTTCAATGAAAATACATTCCTAATATAGCTACCATTAGAGATAACGATCTTCCAAAAATAACAGATCTCAATAAGTTTCTCACTCAATGATGATATTGGACTCAAAATATTATAGAAAGTTCAAGTAATCACTTATTTTGTAGTTACATTTTTACTATTTTTCTCTTTAATAATAAATAGTTTTGATTTTAATGAGGAATACTTGTATGTAAAAATTCATTAAAGATTTATTTTTCATCTGAAGTAAATGATATAATAATAATAATAATAATAATAATAATAATTCAAAGAATAATTTTAGATACATCTTTTCTTATGGGCAATTAATGGGTTGTAGGTCGTTACCCAAGATCATGTCTAAATTGTTTATTTTAGTTCGAATAGGAGATATATTACAAATGTTAATTCAACCTGAAACAAAACTCAATACATAGATTTGTTTTTTTCGTACCTAATAGCTCTAAAATTCCGTTCGAAATGGTTTTGGATGCAATCTAGTTTACTTTCATTAGAGTCTAGATATAGAAAAAAAGGGGGAAAGATTATATTTATAAAACAAAAAAAAGCGAGATAGTTAAATCTCGCTTTTAATAATTATTAACGCGTTATGTTATATAGTTTTAATTTTTTAGATACCAAAAGCAGCTCTAGGTCCACCTGGTAAAAATACTGCAGCCATTCTGTTTTTTTGACCTTCTGTAAACATGTACATTGCATCATCGTCTGTATAATCCATGTAGTTCATAGTCATTTCTACAGGAGTTCCTTTACAAGTACTATAGTGGGGATAAGCAGGTGCTCCGAAATTTTTTGTATTGTGTAAAGGTGTATCATCTACTAAATCACTTCCACAAGTTGCATCTCCCCAAATGTGCTTTAAGTTCATCCAGTGGCCAACTTCGTGAGTAGCAGTTCTTCCTAAATTCAGAGGAGCATTCGCTGCACCAGATAATCCGAAATATTTAGAATCAATTACAACACCATCAGTTGCAGATTTCCCTCCAGGAAATTGAGCATATCCTAGGGTTCCACCACCAATTGTACAAACCCAGAAGTTAAGTTTTTTAGTTGGAGATGTTGGAGCAATGCCACCACTAGCAGTTTTTTTCATAGGGTCTTCTTCTCCCCATGAAACTTTTATTGTAGATTTTCTGTTGATTTTTTCTAAAACAAAACTAATTCCAACATTTGCTTTAACTCCAGCAAATAATGCAGGAACCTTTTTGTAATCAGCATTTTGAGCATTGAAATCTTTGTTTAATATGTCAATTTGACTTTCGATTTGTGCGTCAGAAATGTTTTCTGCTTCAGTTCTGTATAATACATTTACAATAACTGGAATTTGAATCTTTCCTTTTACCAATTTACCTGTTAGTAATTTATTTTCTGTAAATGCTTCGATTTCATTCATTCTGATAGCCAATGTAGGGTCGGCTTTTAATTGAGCTTCGAGAACATCTTGTGTAGCGCAACTACGTTGAGTAATTGCTGAAGTTTGAACATCTGTTGATTCTGTTTTGTCATTTTGGCATGAATGTAGAATTAAAACTACAAATGCGGATAAAACAATTTTTCTCATAATAGATTGTGATTTTGTTATAAAATTTTACTTTTGTTAATAATTAACACAATTTTATAACAAAATATTTAACACGCAAAAATTTTAAATTATTTATTTGTCAGTTTTTTAGGAATCCCTTACATTATGTGGTTTTTATCAAAAAACTTTATCTTGAATTATGAGGTAAATTCATACAAAACAACACTAGCAGCTTATAAAATATATATACTGCTGTTTTTTCCAAAACATATTTCTATGAACTATTTGATTCGAAATTTTTAATAATTCTTCAGAAATTCCATATAACTCGCTCCCAATTATTAGAGCATTTTTTAATGCAATTTAGATAGTAAAGTTAAAAGCGTAGATATTAAACTACAAAAAGGTGGACATTTAACGCTTCATTGTTGTCAAATCTTTGATCGTTTAACAAAATAATATACTCGTAATAATAATTCTTTTCCCTGTCAAGGAATTAAAGACTAACAAAACAAATCAAAAAAGATATAAGATTAAAAAATAAGTTCATCCCAATACTTGATTTTATGATAGAACGAGGATCAATATACGCTTACGTAATAAGAAAAAGTATTTTATAACTTTTATCAATAGGTAATTATAAAATTTCCATTTAGCTTTTGTGCATTGAGAAATTAATAAGTTATAATGCGTCTCAAGATCTGTCTAATTTCAGTTTTCGGAAATTTGAATAAATGTGCAACTTGTTTTTGCCTGCGATTTCGAAAAAAAAATAAAATGCCGCAAATATTTACTACATTCGCGACAAATAACATGCATTAAAAATACTTAAAATCACTGAAGATAAAGTAATTGAGGGATTCAAAAAACCAAGAGGAGTACTGTGTTTTACAAATGAGTTCCTCCGCTTTGGAATCGCTAAAAACATCTGTAAAACACTGGAGAGACTTGTTGATAAAAATAAAATTACCAAAATTACCTGAGGTATTTATACCCGTCCAGAAATCAACAAGCAACCTGGCATTACACTCACACCTTCGACAGAAACCATAGCCAGGGTAATTGCCCGCCGCGACAGAGCACGCATCATACCTACGGGCAATATGTACTGAATGTACTTGGGCTTTCTGTACAAATACCAATAAATGCTGTTTGCCTTACCGATGGAGCTGTCAGAAAAATAACGACTGAAAAAAGAACAATTCTTTTCAAAAAAACAACCTCTCAAAATTTAGCAGCTATTGAGAAAATTAGTACAATGGTCATCCAGGGACTTAATGCATTGTGGAAAAATGAACTTACCGAGAATGAAACCTCACAAATAGTTGAAATCCTTAAAAAAGAAAAAACTCAACGGCTGCGTCACGATATGCGCTTAGCTCCTGAATGAATCAGAACTATCATGGAAACAGCATTACCGCAAAATCAAAAAATGTGACACAAAATTATATTTTGATTGATATTACTTTTGTATGCATTATAACCATAGTCAGACTGTTGTCGCTTTTGACACACACAGCATTTATATCTTTGGTTTCCGTTGGATTGAAATCCATTCTTTATGCA
>NZ_JBLYEG010000045.1:0-4533 GCF_048514875.1 Flavobacterium sp. T12S277
GTAATTTGGTAAGTACCCGATACCGTGTTTGGATCTAAGGTTAATTTACCATCAGCGTCAATGCTCAATGGTCCTGTTTTGATTGGGGTTACATTGGTATTGGCTGCGGTTACTGCTACTCCATTTAAAGTATCATTTCCTGTTACATTTCCAACGGTAGTGGCTACTGTTGTACTTGGTGTTTGTACTGGATACGTATTGTCATCGTTGGCTACAATTGGGTTTTCTACTATAATAGTAACTGTAGCTGTCGCACAATTTGTTGTTGAATTTAAAACTTCACAAATTTGATAATCGAAAGTATAAGTTCCTGATGGCGTATTTGGCTTAACCGTAACGGCTCCTGTATTGGTATCGAAACTTAAAGCTGAAGGCAAAGTTGTAACCAAAGTAGTTATAACTTCATTACTGGCTACATTTTTACAGTTTAGAGAATCATTATCCAAAACACTTGGAACTGCAATTCCCCCCAGAACACCATTAAATGATGTTACACGGTCTTCAATAGCTTTGATTGGTCCTATTACTTTCACCGTTTGAGTACAAGTCTCAATATTTCCAGCAGCATCTGTAGCCGTCCAGGTTACAGTTGTGATTCCGATTGGGAAGCTTGATGGCGCATCGTTAGTTACCGTTACTACTCCTGAACAATTGTCTGAAGTCACTGGGGTACCTAAAGCAACTCCCGTAGCAGTACATGAATTAGCATCTGCCAAGACAGTAACATTTGCCGGACAAGTGATGGTTGGTTTTTGAGTATCGTTTACCGTTACCGTTTGAGTACAAGTCTCAGTGTTTCCTGCCACATCAGTAGCTGTCCAGGTTACAGTTGTGATTCCGATTGGGAAGCTTGATGGTGCATTGTTCGTTACAGTTACTACTCCTGAACAATTATCGCTCGTAGTTGGAGTACCTAAAACAACTCCGGTAGCCGTACAAGAACCTGCATCAGCCACAGCAGTAACATTTGCAGGACAAGTAATTGTTGGTTTCTCTGTATCGCTAACCGTTACGGTTTGCGTACAAGTTTGTGTATTTCCGGTAGCATCAGTAGCCGTCCAGGTAACCGTAGTAATACCTATTGGGAAGCTTGATGGTGCATTATTAGTCACGGTTACTACTCCTGAACAATTGTCTGAAGTTACTGGAGTGCCTAAAACAACTCCGGTAGCAGTACATGAACCTGCATCTGCCACAGCAGTAACATTTGCCGGACAAGTAATCGTTGGTTTTTGTGTATCGCTAACGGTTACGGTTTGAGTACAAGTCTGGGTATTTCCGGCAGCATCAGTAGCCGTCCACGTTACAGTGGTTACTCCTATTGGGAAGCTTGATGGTGCATCATTAGTTACTATTACTACTCCAGAGCAGTTATCGCTCGTTGTTGGAGTACCTAAAACAACTCCGGTAGCAGCACATGAATTAGCATCAGCCACAGCAGCAACATTTGCCGGACAAGTGATGGTTGGTTTCTGCGTATCGCTAACCGTTACTGTTTGAGTACAGGTTTGGGTATTTCCGGCAGCATCAGTAGCCGTCCAGGTTACCGTAGTGGTACCGATTGGGAAGCTTGATGGTGCGTTGTTCGTCACCGTTACTACTCCTGAACAATTATCTGAAGTCACTGGAGTACCTAAAACAACTCCCGTAGCAGCGCATGAACCTGCATCTGCCACAGCAGTAACATTTGCCGGACAAGTAATTGTTGGTTTCTGCGTATCGCTAACGGTTACAGTTTGCGTACAAGTTTGTGTATTTCCTGCAGCATCAGTAGCCGTCCAGGTTACGGTTGTTGTTCCGATTGGGAAGCTTGATGGTGCATTGTTGGTTACGGTTACAACTCCTGAGCAGTTATCGCTCGTGGTTGGAGTACCTAAAACAACTCCGGTAGCAGTACAAGAATTAGCATCAGCCAAAGCAGTAACATTCGCCGGGCAAGTAATTGTTGGTTTCTCTGTATCGCTAACCGTTACAGTTTGAGTACAAGTCTGGGTATTTCCGGCAGCATCAGTAGCCGTCCACGTTACGGTTGTGATTCCAATTGGGAAGCTTGATGGCGCGTTATTAGTCACCGTTACTACTCCTGAGCAGTTATCGCTCGTGGTTGGAGTACCTAAAGCAACTCCGGTAGCCGTACAAGAATTAGCATCAGCCACGGCAGTAACATTCGCCGGACAAGTGATGGTTGGTTTCTGAGTATCGCTAACCGTTACAGTTTGCGTACAAGTTTGTGTATTTCCGGCAGCATCAGTAGCCGTCCACGTTACAGTGGTTGTTCCGATTGGGAAGCTTGATGGTGCATTGTTCGTCACTGTCACAACTCCTGAGCAATTGTCTGAAGTCACTGGAGTGCCTAAAACAACTCCGGTAGCCGTACAAGAACCTGCATCAGCCACAGCAGTAACATTTGCCGGACAAGTGATGGTTGGTTTCTGCGTATCGCTAACTGTTACGGTTTGAGTACAAGTCTGCGTATTTCCGGCAGCATCAGTAGCCGTCCAGGTTACGGTTGTGATTCCGATTGGGAAGCTTGATGGTGCATCGTTAGTTACGGTTACTACTCCAGAGCAGTTATCGCTCGTAGTTGGAGTACCTAAAGCAACTCCGGTAGCAGCGCATGAACCTGCATCAGCCACAGCAGTAACATTTGCCGGACAAGTAATTGTTGGTTTTTGAGTATCGCTAACCGTTACGGTTTGAGTACAAGTCTCAATATTTCCTGCAGCATCGGTAGCGGTCCAGGTTACGGTTGTGATTCCGATTGGGAAGCTTGATGGTGCATTATTGGTCACTGTCACAACTCCTGAACAATTATCTGAAGTCACTGGAGTACCTAAAACAACTCCGGTAGCCGTACATGAACCTGCATCAGCCACAGCAGTAACATTCGCCGGGCAAGTAATCGTTGGTTTTTGTGTATCGCTAACTGTTACGGTTTGAGTACAAGTTTGTGTATTTCCGGCAGCATCAGTAGCCGTCCAGGTTACCGTAGTGGTACCTATTGGGAAGCTTGATGGCGCGTTATTAGTCACCGTTACTACTCCTGAGCAGTTATCGCTCGTGGTTGGAGTACCTAAAGCAACTCCGGTAGCCGTACAAGAATTAGCATCAGCCACGGCAGTAACATTCGCCGGACAAGTGATGGTTGGTTTCTGAGTATCGCTAACCGTTACAGTTTGCGTACAAGTTTGTGTATTTCCGGCAGCATCAGTAGCCGTCCACGTTACAGTGGTTGTTCCGATTGGGAAGCTTGATGGTGCATTGTTCGTCACTGTCACAACTCCTGAGCAATTGTCTGAAGTCACTGGAGTGCCTAAAACAACTCCGGTAGCCGTACAAGAACCTGCATCAGCCACAGCAGTAACATTTGCCGGACAAGTGATGGTTGGTTTCTGCGTATCGCTAACTGTTACGGTTTGAGTACAAGTCTGCGTATTTCCGGCAGCATCAGTAGCCGTCCAGGTTACGGTTGTGATTCCTATTGGGAAGCTTGATGGCGCATTATTAGTCACTGTCACAACTCCAGAGCAATTGTCTGAAGTCACTGGAGTTCCTAAAGCAACTCCGGTAGCAACGCATGAACCTGCATCAGCCACAGCAGTAACATTTGCCGGACAAGTGATGGTTGGTTTCTGAGTATCGCTAACCGTTACGGTTTGAGTACAGGTTTGTGTATTTCCGGCAGCATCAGTAGCGGTCCAGGTTACAGTTGTTGTTCCGATTGGGAAGCTTGATGGTGCGTTATTCGTTACGGTTACAGTTCCAGAGCAGTTATCGCTCGTGGTTGGAGTACCTAAAGTAACTCCGGTAGCAGTACATGAACCTGCATCAGCCACGGCAGTAACATTTGCCGGACAAGTGATGCTTGGTTTCTGAGTATCGTTTACCGTTACGGTTTGCGTACAAGTCTGGGTATTTCGGGCAGCATCAGTAGCTGTCCAAGTTACAGTTGTTGTTCCGATTGGGAAGCTTGATGGTGCGTTATTGGTTACGGTTACTACTCCTGAGCAGTTATCGCTCGTAGTTGGAGTTCCTAAAGTAACTCCGGTAGCAGTACATGAATTAGTATCTGCCACAGCAGTAACATTTGCCGGACAAGTGATTGTTGGTTTTTGAGTGTCGCTAACCGTTACAGTTTGAGTACAAGTCTGGGTATTTCCGGCAGCATCAGTAGCTGTCCAGGTTACGGTTGTGATTCCGATTGGGAAGCTTGATGGTGCATTATTAGTTACGGTTACAGTTCCAGTTCCAGAGCAGTTATCGCTCGTGGTAGGAGTACCTAAAGTAACTCCGGTAGCGGCACATGAACCTGCATCTGCCACAGCAGTAACATTTGCCGGACAAGTGATGCTTGGTTTCTGAGTATCGTTTACCGTTACGGTTTGCGTACAAGTCTGGGTATTTCCGGCAGCATCAGTAGCTGTCCAAGTTACAGTTGTTGTTCCGATTGGGAAGCTTGATGGTGCGTTATTGGTTACGGTTACTACTCCTGAGCAGTTATCGCTCGTAGTTGGAGTTCCTAAAGTAACTCCG
>NZ_JBLYEG010000046.1:0-4256 GCF_048514875.1 Flavobacterium sp. T12S277
AAAAAATATAGTTTTTAATCAAAACGGAGGTGGTCATTTTGCTCCGGAATTAGGTGGTCATTTTGAACTGGAATCAGGTGCTCACTTTAAAACGGAATGGGGTGATCAATATAACCGGAATTTGCACGTTGAGCAATAAAATTTTTTCCCAAGAATTGAGATTTAAGGATGGAGATGGAAATGAGTTTTCAGGATGGTCAGAACTAAAAATTGGTGACATTTTGAAAATCGGGAATGGAAAGGATTATAAACATTTACTGAATGGTGATACTCCTGTTTTTGGAAGTGGAGGCTATATGACATCAATCAATTCATATCTTTACGATGGTGAAACAGTATGCATTGGCAGAAAAGGTACGATAAACAAACCAATGTATTACAATGGTAAAATTTGGACAGTTGATACATTATTCTACACTCATTCATTCCAGTATTGTATTCCTAAGTTTGTATTTCATCTTTTTCAAACAATTAACTGGTTAGAATATAATGAAGCATCGGGTGTTCCAAGTTTATCGAAAACTACAATCGAAAAAATAAAAGTAAAAATTCCTTCTATTGAAGAGCAGCTTACAATTTCAAAGATCCTTTCAGCTTTTGAACAAAAAATTGGGATCGAAAAAGAAATTTTGATAAAGCTTGAGAAACAGAAAGAATATCTGTCACAGCAAATGTTTATCTAATACTGTTGATCTTTTTATTTTAAAGTTTGTTAATTTTTGTTGATCACCGTAGATTAAACGAACATATTTTGAAGCAGATACTTCTTTTGTTCTTCTAACTTTTTTAAGTAATCTGTTTCCATATCGATTTTGTTATCAAACGTACAAAGAAAATCAGCTATTTTATTCTGTTCTTCGATGCAGGGCATTTCAAATATAATTCTTGCGAAATTTTCATAAAAAAGATAATCTCTAACTCCTCCTTCCACATTCTTAAGAACTTCTTTATTAAATTTTCCGGTTTTAAGATATTGAAATAAAAAATTATCATCAACATATTCATTTGTTACAAAACAAACATATAAAGAACTTATGATAATGTTTTCTAAATCTCGGCTATATCCAATAGAACCGACATTTATTCTTGCAGGATTATATGCAAAAGTATATTTATCAATTACTTTATAAAGTGTAATATCATAACCTCTATCATCACTATTAATACCTTCAAATTGCTCATTTTGTGGAACAAAACCTAATCTGTTATTTATGGAATAAACAGGTAATTTTTCATTACTTTTATTTCTTTTGCTTACAGGCAGTGTAATCTCTCCTAACTTTTTAATTTGCCAATCAGGATAGTTAATTTCATCATCATTCTTAAATCTCAATTCTTTAGAAAATATTTTTTTAATTATCGTTTGCTTTGACAATTTTAAACCCTCAATTATTTTGTTTTGGGTTTGAATACGATTATCTAATAATTCTAAAAAGTTTGCTATTTTATTTTGCTCTGGCGAATTAGGATAATGTATTTTAATATTTCCTAAGTCTGATGAATTAATTGCCGGATAACTTGTACCGGTGCATCTTTCAATAACTTTGTCAACAAACTTTTGATTATGTAGATACTGAAAAACGAACTGAGAATTTTGTAAAGTTCTTATTTGTGCATATCCTGTAGAGGCTACATAGTCACCCTCCTTATCAAAATACAAATTATTCTTCTGATAGGGTCTTACCATTTGAAATAATATATCACCTTTTGTTAATCTTCTCTGGGCTCTACTCGGAGCTTCATCTTTTAAAATTCTTTCTTCTTTTAACAAACGTCCGTTAACTACACTTTCCAAATCAATATAGATAAATGAAAAGGGCAAGTTTTCATTTTTAGGATTTATAATATTAATATCAGCCAATTTCTTCGTTTCCCACTCCTCAGTAAACCCTGGAAATCTCAAATTAGGAACGTTACCTACTTTTAATTTTTTATTCGGCATCTCGATTATTTATTTTTCGTTATTAAAAACATTAAGGATTTAAGAAATTAAAAAACTAACTCTAATTCTTTTAAATAAATATCGATTTCCTTATCGAGATTGGCTCGTGTGGCTTCAAGTTCTTTAATTTCGAACATTACCTTTTGAATATCAATTTCTTCTTGTTCTTCGAAAGTATCCACATAACGAGGAATATTTAAATTATAATCGTTCCCAGCAACTTCTTTTAAACTAGCCAAATGACTGTATTTTTCAATTACTGTTCTATTACGATAGGTTTCTACAATCTTACTGATGTGATTGTCTCGCAACATATTTTGATTTTTAACCTTTTCAAATTCTTTGCTAGCATCTATAAATAAAATATCATCAGGTGTTTCTCTGCATTTTTTGAAAACCAAAATACATGTAGGAATACTGGTGCCATAGAAAATATTTGCAGGCAAACCAATTACTGCATCTAAGTAATTCTTTTGTTCGATAAGATATTTACGAATGTGTAATTCTGCTGCACCACGAAACAAAACGCCGTGTGGCAATACAATCGCCATTGTACCGTTTTCTGCTAGATGATAAATCATATGTTGCACGAAAGCAAAATCGGCTTTACCTGCTGGAGCTAACTTACCATATTGACTAAAACGATCATCATTCAGGAATAAAGGATTTGCACTCCAATTGGCAGAAAAAGGAGGATTTGCTACGATAGCTTCGAATGGCATATCATTCAAATGTTGCGGGTGCTCTAAAGTGTCCTCTTGCTTTATGTCGAATTTTAGATAATGCACCCCATGGAGTATCATATTCATGCGGGCAAGATTGTATGTGGTTCGGTTCATTTCCTGCCCGTAAAAATTATTGACATCTTTTACCTCCCTAGCAACACGCAATAATAGCGATCCAGAACCACAGGTCGGATCATATACTGATTTTAATCTATTTTTACCTGTTGTGACAATTTTTGCCAGAATTTTAGAAACCTCTTGTGGCGTATAAAATTCTCCTGCCTTTTTACCTGCACCACTAGCAAACTGACCAATCAGATATTCGTAAGCATCGCCTAATACATCAAGTTCGGTATGTTCAAGCTTAAAATCAATTTCATCAAGATGCACCAAAACTTTTACTATGATTGCGTTTCTTGCTTCAGCCGTTCTTCCTAAATTATTGCTGTTTAAGTCCATATCCGAAAAAAGATCTTCAAAATCTTCTTCACTTTGAGTTCCCATTGTACTCAGCTGAATATTGGTCAGGATTTTTTGTAAATCTGCCAAAATAAAATTATTACTGCCACTGTTTCCTCTTTTTGCAATTTCGCTAAAAAGTTCAGATGGTTTCAAAAAATAACCTAAGTTTTCAAGGGATTCCTCTTTGATGGCTTCAATATATTCTTGACCCTCTTTTGTATTTTCATCAATATTTCTAAATTGAATATTATCTTGTTCTAAAATGGAATTAGCAAAAATTTCCATTTTTTCAGCCAAATATTTATAAAATATAAATCCTAGTATATAATCCCTAAATTCATCCGCATTCATCTTTCCTCGTAAAGTATTCGCTATATTCCAAAGCTGTTGCTCTAATATTTTTTTCTGTTCTTCTGACATTTGAAATAATTGTTTATTAAGATTAGGGATTAATAATCCTTAAGAAGGCACTAATGTAATAAACTTTTGGTGTTATGGCTTATGGTTGCAGTGAAAAACTAATTGAGATATCTTTATTAATTTTGATATACTGGAAGGCTATAACAATTCCTATTTGGTGTCAAGTATACTCCCCATTTTGAATTATACCCTTCCAAACTATGTAATTTTGCATCATAACAATCTAAAACTTATGCTATGTTAATCGATGTTATCACTCGTGAAGATTTAAACGAATTCAGAAATCTTCTTTTGAATGATTTAAAACAACTCATTCGACCTCAGTCACAACAGGCAAAACAATGGCTAAAATCTTATGAAGTCCGAAAATTGCTGAATATTTCTGCCGGCACTTTGCAAAATTTACGGATCAATGGAACGCTCGCTTTTACTAAAATTGGTGGCCTTATGTATTACAAATATTCGGACATTGAAAAAATTATGAATGGTAAATAGTAACTAATTAAAAAACGACTTTGGAGTTTTTTACTAACCCCCGGCAGGGCAAGTGGTTTTGAGATGCGGAATTCATTTCAAGCATCTCAAAACACAACTTGCCATTACCTTTGTGGTAATATTTTTGCAAATACATTTTTTATTTTTATCTCTTCTAAAAGCGGTTAAAGGGTGAACATAACAACTTGCTAGAATTAAAAGTTCTTTACACG
>NZ_JBLYEG010000047.1:0-4111 GCF_048514875.1 Flavobacterium sp. T12S277
TGGATAGTAAATGGTTTTTAAAGCCCCTTTTTGGGTTTCGAAAAAATTTGGTTTTTTATCCGCATTGTAATTTGTTCTCTCAACTAAAAACGGGGTACTATTATTCGCGCCATTGGAAAATCCCCAATTATCTGTATTTTTGGGGTAATCGTAAATGGATTTAGCAAAATCTGGCAAATCTGTACCATAGTATTCAAAACCATGAAAAAATATATCATTTTTAATGATATTATCCAGTAAATTTCTCCTACCCGAATAACTAAAACTATAAGAATTTACAATTCTATTATTCATATCTCGAACTATCAGCTTATTGTAAACCTCATAATTGTTCAGTTTTATATAATTGAAAGTAATTTTGAAATTTTTATAGTTAATCGATTTTAAAATCTTTCTTTTTATAATGTCGTTAGTACACCCCTGGTTGTTTACATCAGGCACAGGAGGAGTACGTTTTTTAATTTGAAGACTCGCATAAAAATTGAAAGTCATAAAATTGTTGTCATCGTAGAGAAAATCGATTTGCTCACCATTATTTACGATAATCTTTGATAATTGCCAGCTCGAAGTATAAGCCGGAAGACCTTCCTCAAGAAAAGCATTGTATCCCTTAAATGGTTCATTGATTTCTTTCTGCTCAAAAAAATACTGATTTGCATTGGCATCCATTAAAACGAAACCTTCGATAACTTGATCGTTGTTTGCATTTCTTAGTATCTGAATTTTATTATCATGCATTGATAAAAAAGCCGGAGTTCCATCTGTGCCGATTTTAAAAGAAAAACGAATGCCATTTACACTTACATTATATTTATCTGCCTCCCCATCATAAAAATTTGAAGCCAATTTATTGGCTTCGTGATCCATAATCGCGCCATTATTATTAATGTAATTGTTTATGATTTGTTTCGTCGCTGCATTATTAAATCCTCTTGGGTGTTCGTCCGGTAAACCTCTAACTTCTCTGCTAACCACACCTCCCACACTTAATTGCCATCCCAATCCCATTATCGATGGTGTTTCTTCTAAGCGGTTTCCTCCATAATTATAACTTAATTGAACTGGCAGGCTAAGTTCTCCTACATTTCCAGTAAAGAGTTCTATATTCTTTTCTAATCTTCCATAAAATAAATTTACAGGAATCTCACCAAAGGTCCCCAATCGGGCTGCCTCCGGAGAAACCGGAAATGTTAACAAATCAGGATTTAATGTATTTTGCTGAGCATAAGCCGCAGTCCAAAAAACAAAAATTAATAAAAATCGGGATATTATTTTCTTCATATTTTTAAATTATTAAACTGGTATAACCAGTTAAACAAATGATTCCTTTGTGTTTTTAATGAACAGATTTAATCACTTTTACTGACTCCGTTTTAACATCTGTTCTGACTTTAATGATATAGATTCCTTCGGAATAACTACTCAGATTAACAGGTACAGTCCTGTTGTTGATATCAAACTCCTGTAAAGTACGTCCGCTGATGTCTATCAAAGAGGCGGTACCTTCTTTAAAATCATAACCAATAATAATGTTGGTATAGGTTGATGCAGGATTAGGTATGGCTTCGATACTGGCTTTTACTTTTTCAACCTTTGTTTTGTCTTTTAGTTTCACTACCCAGAAATCATTGCCTCCAATGCTGCTGTTTCGGTCTCTTGATGCAGCCGAGTTGGAAGTTCCTGCCATCAGATAACCACCGTCTCTGGTCTCGATTAACTTTCTGAGAATATCTTCTCCGGCACTGCCTACGGTTTTATTCCAGATTTCTTCTCCTTTATCGTCTATTTTCATGGCGATATAGTCGTTGATGCCTTCTTTTTCTTTGCTGACGGAGTTAAGTGCTTTGGCCACTATTCCTTCACGCGGGCGTCTGCTTTCACTTTGTGCGTAACCGCCAATGAGGTAACTTTGATCATTGTTTTCTACCAGAGAAGTCAGGATGTCAACCTTTCCAAAATCATAGGTTTTACTCCATAAAACACCTCCATCTTTATCGAGTTTCAAAATCCAGTAGTCAGTTCCATTGCCTACAATTCCTCCCATAGTAGTCAAAGCATTTTTACTATTGGAATTTCCTCCTGCAATATAACCACCATCGATAGTTTGGTGGATGACATAAGGCTGATCGTCACCCTCACCGCCATAAGTACTTTGCCATTGAATTTCACCGGTATCCGTTATTTTGATAATCCAAAAATCTCCTACTCCTTTATTGTTCTCTGTTTTATCACCTGAAACCGGAGAGTTAGAATAACCCGCCAAAATATAGCCATTGTCTGAGGTTTGTTCCATGCTTCTCAGTACGTCAGCATAAACTCCTCCATAGGTCTTTTGCCATTCCACATCGCCTTGTTTGTCCAGTTTGACAATCCAATAGTCCATATTACCACGGCTTTTTTCTGATTTGTTAAACTGATCTGCTTTTGTTGTTGGCTTGGAAATTCCGTTTGGTACCGCAAGTGCATTACCCGAAGGATCTGAGCTCGATGAGCCTCCTAACATATAACCTCCATCTTTGGTTTGAAAAGCACATAAGAGTTCATCCTTCCCTGTACCTCCAATCGTTCTTTGCCATTGTTCAGTACCTGAAGCATCTAGTTTTATCACCCAAAAATCAGTGATCCCTTTGCAACTTTCCTTTTTTTGAAAACCTCTTCCTGAACTTGAAGTTCCTGCAAGAATAAATCCGCCATCTCTGGTATTTTTAATACTCTGAAGCAAATCAAACCCCCTTCCTCCAATGCTTTTTTGCCATACCAAATCTCCTTTTTCACTCATTTTCCAGATCCAGTAATCGAGATCACCATGATTGTCGTCGTCTTTATTTCCGGTTTTGTTAGACAAAGAGCTCCCCGCCAGAATAAAGCCATAATCGGCCGTGGGCTGGGCGTCAAACAGGTAATCGGCATGTTGTCCGCCATATGATTTTTCCCAGAGAATGTCCTGGGAATAGCTAAAAAGGGGTAACGTAAATAAGAGTAACAGGTAACGTTTTTTCATAAACACTATAGTTGCATTTTTTTTGCGCGCGCAAAACTATAGGACTGAGTTCCTTTATCTTTACGTGTTTCCACATTTGCCCTTCTTTTATATAAAAAACAGGTATAAATACCTGTTTTTTATATAATCATATTCTTACTAAAAAAACATTTAAACAATTATTAGAATTAATGTTTTTATAAGTGTATGAGGCAAACAATTGTACTCACTTTACAAATGCTTTTTAGAGAGGTTTCTTGCAGAAGTTTAGAATACCTGCATATTAAGTATCAAACTTTATTACTGTAGTCTAACATAATTTTTCAAAAGAATACAAACTAGAAAATTTTAAATATTCGAAGAGAAGTTTGTCATGGCATTGAGCTTCAGGGAAGGACTCATCCTTAAGATATTCTGCCATTATTAAAGGAGTTGCAACACGATAAAATGACCCGAGTAAAAAAACTTTAGTACACGCTCTTGGTAAGATTGCTTACAAAAAGGCTGCATTCAGACTGTTATAGAAAATCTCAAAACCTGGAAAAATAAAGAATTGGTAGCTGATGCATTAGAAGAAATTATAGATGTACATCATCGTTATCGGGACTTTTCTTTTTTGACTCCAGAACAAGCAAAATCTTATATTGAACAAAACTATTGACAATTCAAAAGAGGCAAATCGTTTTTAATTCATTTAAAATCATTACTATAATTTACCTATTACAATAGTATAATAATACCATCAAGCTTATTCTCTTCAGAAAAAGTTTTGATAAAATTAAAGGCTTGTGTGCTTTTAGTATCGATTGACTGAAAATAGTGCATATAAAAATCCTCTCCTTCATCTTCAAAGTGAATGATGTCAGTATAGGATTGTGCAATAAGATTGCCTTTGAGTTTAAGAATTTTTCTGGCTGTAGGAGTATCTACCTCTTTTCTGATCCTAAAGCGTATAGTGGTATACATAGTTAGTTCTTCTGTCTTTTATTATTTAATATGTTTTAGGGTGCAAATTCCGGTTATATTGATCACCCCATTCCGTTTTAAAGTGAGCACCTGATTCCAGTTCAAAATGACCACCTAATTCCGGAGCAAAATGACCACCTCCGTTTTGATTAAAAACTATATTTT
>NZ_JBLYEG010000048.1:0-4077 GCF_048514875.1 Flavobacterium sp. T12S277
AAAAAATATAGTTTTTAATCAAAACGGAGGTGGTCATTTTGCTCCGGAATTAGGTGGTCATTTTGAACTGGAATCAGGTGCTCACTTTAAAACGGAATGGGGTGATCAATATAACCGGAATTTGCAGTTAGGCAAAGGAGGTAAAAGTAATAATGTTTCTGTGGACGGTGCAGCTTTTAATAATGCTTTTGGCCTTGGATCGGAAGCAATTGGCGGATTGCCTGGAGGTAATGCAAATGCTCAGCCAATAAGCTTAGATGCAATCGATCAGATTTCTGTAGAATTGTCTCCTTATAATGTAAAAATTGGCGGTTTCACAGGCGCCAGTGTGAATGCCGTAACCAGAAGCGGGGACAATGAATTTAGAGGTTCTGTCTACAATTATTTCCGTAATCAGGGTATGGTAGGAGATAAAGTAAAAAATGCCAAAATTACCAATGCCAAATTTGAAGAGAATACTTTTGGTTTTAGATTAGGCGGCCCTATTATTAAAGACAAATTATTTTTCTTTGCCAACTATGAACAAACCAAAAGCTCCCGACCGGGAACAGTTTTTAAGGTAGCAGAACCGGGTTTATCAGGAGGGAATATCGCTACTATTAAAGCTGCTGATTTAGATGCTCTGGGGAACTACCTTAACTCGACTTATGGTTATAATGCAGGTAGCTACCAAAATTATAACCTGTACACAGAAAACAAAAAGTTTTTGGTAAAATTAGACTGGAATATTAGCGACAAACATAAAATGAATATTCGTTACAATCAATTGAAAGCTTCTGCTGATTCCGGAGTACCGAATGCTTTAAATAGTTTTGGTTTTAACAATAACGGAGCTTCCAGAAATAATGACATTTATTCACTTACTGCTGAATTGAGTAGCACTCTGAGTAATAAGGTAAGCACCCGTTTTTTGCATCATACACTTCTTTACCTGATTATAGAAAGTATTTTGGTAGTTTGTTTCCACAGGTAATTATTAATGATAACGGTAACACTTATACATTTGGTACCAACAACGCTGCACGTGGCAATCGGGTAGATCAGAAAATATTTCAGATACAAAATGATGTCACTATAAATCTTGGAAAACATAAAATTTCAACAGGAATAAGTTACCAGCTAATCGATCTTCTGAATGAATTTACTTTTAACCCGCAGGGTACATTTATCTTTAATTCATTACCTAGTTTTTATAATAGTTCCCCTATTGGGACAATAACACCTTTGGGGGTAAGTTCTGGTTCAGGATTGCCAACTGCATATTCATTAGGATATACGTTGCAGCCTGGTCGTACTGTAACCTTAGATAAAGCGAAATTTGTTCAGTTTGGAGTTTATATGCAAGATGAGTTTTTTCCGACTGAAAAATTAAAAATAACAGCAGGAGTAAGAGCAGATGTTACTGCTTTTTTGACCAACCCTCAAAATAATCCTGCCGTTCCTGGTTACAATTTTCAAAATGCTATAGGTGAATTGGAAAAATACAATACAACAAATACTCCGCGTACAACTGTTTTGATTTCGCCAAGGGTTGGTTTTAACTGGGATATAAAAGGAGATAGAACACTACAACTTAGGGGAGGTTCAGGAATCTTTTCAGGTAACATCCCATTTGTATATATTAAAACAGGTTTTATAAATGGTCTCAACGAGGGAGCAATTAATGCGCCAACAGCTGCTCAAGCTGCAGCCTATCCATTTAATCCCGATCCAAGAGCTTATATTCCAACTGATGGGAAAATGGCCGCCAATTATGAATTAAATTTCATTGCCCCCAACTTTAAACTGCCGCAAACTTTCCGCAGCACCTTAGGACTTGATGCTAAACTTCCGGGAAATATAATCGCATCTATTGAAGCAGTTTACAGCAGCGATATTAATGCTCCTTATTATAGAAATGCAAACTTAAATTATAATACAAGTACTACAAGTCCGGATGGGAGGCTGAAATATACATCAGCCCGCATCAATCCCAATATTACCGGTGCATATGTTTTAGACAATATAAGCAAAGGGAGTCAATTCTTTCTAACAGAGTCTATTAGCAAACAATTTAGTAAAGATTTTGCAGTCTCATTGTCTTATACTTATGGAGAGTCAAAAGACGTATACCCCCTTAGAAGTACTATAGCGTCGGGAGCATTTAATGCTATTCAGGTGGTCGGAAATCCCAATGTACCCGTAAAGAATTACTCAGATTATGACCTTCGTCACAGAATAGTGGGAAGTCTAAATTATAGAATTTCTTATGCTAAGGATAAAATGGCTTCAAGTATTGGTATTTTCTTTGAGGGAGCGCAACAAGGAAGAGGAACTTATGCTTATGGAGGAACAGGAAATGTAAATCAGGATGGGTCGAATGCAAATGACTTAATTTTTGTACCACAAAATCAATCACAAATTAATCTAGTAGCTTCGAGTACAGCAACAGTTGAACAACAATGGGATGCTTTAGACAGATTTATCTCGAATTCAAAGTATTTAAAAAACAGAAGAGGTCAGTTTGCCGAAAGGAATGGTATCCTGTTACCCTGGTATTATCAGGCCGACATAAAATTCTCGCAAGATTTTAGCGGATTACTACTTAAAAATAAAAATACCTTACAGGTAACGGTTGATATTATAAATTTCACCAATTTAATCAATAAAAATTGGGGAGTATATAACACAATTGCAAATACGACCCCAATCACAGCTCTTAGCGCCACAACATTTCAGGTAAATCCTGTTTTGTTACAAAGAGGAGAGTTTATTCAGGATAATGGATTGAATTCCCGTTATAGAATACAGGTAGGTGTAAGATATTCATTTAACTAAAAGGTTCAAACTAGAGAACTAATTGTAATATGGAATTAGTTCTCTTAAATTTTAAAATATGAAACATTTTTTTTATTCATTCTTACTTCTTTGCAGCTCATTATTTTTATTCAGTGCTTCTAACTTTTATACTGACAGCTGCAGAAAAAAAAATCAGTCCCTTCAGGATTATTTTAAATGGAAACCCGGTAAAACTTATCCCATAATTATGGGGCATAGAATGGCTCCTGTATCAGGTTATGCTGATAATGGTTTTAAAACATTAGAGTATACTCAAAAAATAGCTCCATGCATCGTACAGGAAATGGATGTGCGCATGACTAAAGATCATGTTTTAGTAATGCTACATGATGCGACTTTAGACCGAACAACAACAGGAAAAGGAAATTTAACTGACTTTACTTTTAAGGAACTCAATAATTTCGAGCTCAAAGATATTTACGGAAGAATTCTCAAAGGAGAGCATATTCCCACTTTATCTAAAATCCTTCAGTTTGTAAAGAAAAAGAAGATGATTGTTGCTCTTGATATGAAAAAAGGGACCGATCCCGAAACATTAATGAGAGAGGTAGTTAAATCAAAAACATTAGATAATGTTATTATTATTTGCTATACTCTTAATGATGCAATAATACTTAGCAAAATGTATCCTAAATTAATGCTGGCTTTGGGGTTTAATAGCTTGGATGATATCGAGACTATAAAGCACTCAGGATTGCCTTTTGAAAATCTTATTGCTTTAACTCCAAATGAGTTAAAAGAAAAAACATTCTATGATCAAATACACTCTATGGGAATAATGGTTTCATTTAGTGCTCAGGGAGGTGTTGACCTTGAACGTTCAGAAAAAAAGGGCACAAGTTATCAAAAGGTATTTGATCGTGGTGGAGACATTATTTGCACTGATAGTTTGGAAAACGTATTAAAGACATTTTCATTAAAAAAAAATAGCAAAAAGCACTAAATGCTACAGCATAAAAAAATCCGCTTTAATCCGCGTTTTCGCGCAGCGAATCAGTACAATCCACGGTCTATTTTTTTACCACAAAGAGCATAAAGTTTTACGCAAAGGATTTATTAGTTCAGATAAAAAATACAAAACCAATACAAAACAAAAAACCCTGTTTCTATTCGAAACAGGGTTTTTAAAAAGAAAGGCGACGACATACTCTCCCACATAACTGCAGTACCATCTGCGCAGGCGGGCTTAACTACTCTGTTCGGGATGGGAAGAGGTGAGCCCCGCCGCAATAACCACCT
>NZ_JBLYEG010000049.1:0-3713 GCF_048514875.1 Flavobacterium sp. T12S277
CACTTGATTTTTGCCATTTTACAATACTACCTGTATTATCTGATAAAGTTAAATCGGCAGGTGAATTTCCTGAACATATCGTTTGTGGTGAAGAGACTACTCCGCCTACTGAAACCGGATTTACTGTAATTGTTCCTGTGGCTGTTACAACTCCGCAGCCTCCTGTTAAGGTTATGGTGTAATTAAATGGACTACCTCCTGTTGTGGATGGCATTCCTGAAATTTTTACCACGTTTCCTGTAAAATTCCCTGTAACTCCTGTAGGCAAACCACTAAATGCAATTCCTGTAGCTCCTGTAGTCGTATAAGTGATGCCCGTAATTGGTGTGTTGATGCATATTGTTTGACTATCAGTACCTACCGTTGAACTCAATGTAATGCTATTATTGTTTGGGTTTACAGTGATGTCCTTTGTGTTGTTTGCACATCCTATGTTATAAGTAATTGTAGCCGTTCCTGCTGCTACTCCTGTGACTACTCCTGTGATATTATCAACTGTGGCAATAGAAGTGTCGCTACTTGACCATACTCCGCCAGAGTCACCATCTGAGGTAAATGGTGTGGTGCTTGCTATGCAAATGTTATCGGCTCCTATTACGGTTCCTGCATTTGGAGGTGTTAATACCGTAATCGTTCCCGTAGTATTTTGCATGCTTCCACAACCTCCCTCTAAGGTTACCGTATAACCAAATGGACTACCTGTCGTTGTAGACGGTGTTCCGGAAATAGTTACAACATTTGCGAAAAAATCCCCTGTAACCCCAGCAGGCAATCCACTAAATGTAACTCCTGTAGCCCCAGCAGTCGCATAAGTGATGTTTGTAATTGCTGTGTTGACACATTTTGTTTGACTATCGGTACCCGCCGACGAACTCAATGTAATTGTATTGTTTGGATTTACCGTGATGGTTCCTGTGGCAGTTATTATTCCGCAACCTCCCGTCAAGGTAATAGTATAATTAAATGGACTTCCTGTAGTTGTCAATGGTGTTCCGGAAATAGTTACCAGGTTTCCTGTGAAATTCCCTGTAATTCCTGCAGGCAAGCCACTAAATATAGCTCCAGTAGCACCTGTAGTCGTATAAGTGATGTCCGTGATTGGTGCGTTTATACATTTTGTTTGACCATCAGTACCCACCGAATCCAATATAATAGTATTGTCAGGATTTACCGTTACGACTTTTGTGTTCTGTGCACATCCTACTAAGGCATAGGTAATTGTGGCAGAGCCTGCTCCTACTCCTATTACTATTCCTGTGAAACGATCAACTGTGGCAATAGAAGTGTTATCGCTTGTCCATACTCCGCCAGGTTCACCATCTGAGGTAAATAGTGTTGTACTTGTGATACAAATGTTACTGGTACCTGATATTACCCCTGCATTGGCAGTCATAGCAATAGTTACTGTGGCTGGTAAACTTTCCGCTCCTGCGGCATCTATTTCACTAAAAGTGAAAGATATGTCTGAACCATCAACAGGATCTGCAATCAAAAGGGTTGGGGTATAAGTAGGGATCTCTTGCCCTATTGTTACTGTACTACCATTGTATTTTAATTCTCCATTGGTTGGTAAGGTCACTACTTTTATGGTATTAGTACCACTATTACCATCATAAGTACCATCTTCTAAATCACTACCTGTTAAAGTAGGTATCGTTATCTGAGTTCCTGCCTGAACATTAGGCTGACATTCTTTTATATTATTAGCTACTGGTCTTTTATTAATCCCAAAATCATTATTTCCCACATTTACATAAGGATCAGATACATAAACATTGGTCAAAATACCATCTATAGTAGCATCGTTTTCCCATGTGTTCATCCAGCCTGGAGGCAAACCCGGACTCGGAGGAGGAGAACCAACAATTCCTGCAGCTGTACTCAAAAGAATACTATAAATTTCTGTATTGGGTTTTATGAAAGAAAAATTATAAGTCCCTGAAATATCAGTTCCGTCTGCTCTAAAAGTACCAGTTGGAGCAACTGCAGCATTAGCCACTACATTTCCAGCTTGATTTACCAATATAGCTATCAAACCACCGGCATTAGTCCCTAATACTACTGAATCGTATGGGTTTCCTCCATTGGCATCATCATAGACTGTACCTCCTATTTGCATCGGCCTATAATCCTCTACTTCTCCATTGGTATAAATATCATCAAATCCTGTAAAAAGTATTTCTTTGTCTGACACAATAAGTCTTGTCGGATAATAATTTGAAGTATTGATAGGCTGCGTTACAGGAAACGAAATTATATCACCCGCGGTACCACTACCACTATGAAAAGCAGACACACCATCATCGGCAAAATTACCATTTCTATTCCAGTCAAACCATACTCCATAATATACTTTAGTACCAAGAGTATTACTGCTTAATTTTATACTAGCTGTACCCTCTATACCAGAAGTTAATACGAGATTTAATCCATCGTCAAAAGTATCACTGTTTGCTGCTGATCCATCAAATTCATCTCCTAACCTAGCTGGATCAATACTTATACCTGTACCTGCCCAAACAGCACCGTTGCTTCCTGAAGGCATACCTGCTCCATCAAGGCAGCTCAATACTCTTGCCTGTGCTCCTGGCCATGGTGCAAGACTCCCCCCAAAAAGATCACTATAATCGTAGGCAGATTACATTCGATATTTATTCAAAACCGTGCGTAAATTCTTTGGAGAAGCCATTGTAGTCACTCAGGAAGTAGAAGATATTATTTCTTCACCAGTAATCAAGCAAGCAATTATCAATAACAGTGATTGTAAGATACTACTGGATCAGAGTAAGTACCAAAACAAGTTCGAGCAAATCCAAGAATTACTTGGACTTACTGAAAAAGAAAAAGCACTGGTGCTCTCGGTAAATAAAGCCAATGACCCTGACAAAAAATACAAGGAAGTATTTATTTCACTTGGAGGTATGCAATCGAAAGTATACCGCACCGAAGTATCCCTTGAAGAATACCTCGTGCGCCCATAAGGGCATATAGCAAATGTGGTTTGGCAACCACTGGGCAAGTGTTTATAACGCCCATCAACAGCTGACTTATCCGAACGGGAAACTCGACGGGGAGTGTAGCATGTCAGAAAAGCCACAAGTCAACTAACTATTAAGTTGCGACTGAGTGGCAAGTTGAAAAGTTAGATATAAGGATGAAGTCTGGATTGATTGAACGATAGTCTGAACGGTCGGTTCTTGGGCTATGACGGAAAATAGTTATAAACGTCATACTGTGGTACTATACTAATGTTAGGTAGTAGTTATAGCATAAACAAACCACAGCGTAGCTGCAATAAGCAGAAAAAGGCGAACATCGCATCCGAGAATCTAACATGCCAATAGTTGCTATATGTCTAAATGGGGATTGCCTAAGTCGAAATGCCACTAGTGTGGCTATGGAGAAAAGCTCCTGAATATTCGATAAGGTAACGGAGCCTCTGTAGTAGTCTGAGCAAGGGAAAGCCTTGTACATGGCGAAGGGAGGCAGTCAATTTAGTTTAATACGGTTAATGGAAAATGTGAGAGACATTATGAGAAATCCAGAATTAGTATTGAACAGTCTAATAAAGCACAGCGGAGATTCGAGTGCAAATTCCGGTTATATTGATCACCCCATTCCGTTTTAAAGTGAGCACCTGATTCCAGTTCAAAATGACCACCTAATTCCGGAGCAAAATGACCACCTCCGTTTTGATTAAAAACTATATTTTT